>JBAUHR010000001.1:0-5775 GCA_049680385.1 Rubripirellula sp.
ACAAAGGTTTCGTCGTTCGGATTCGTTTTGATCTCGTTAGCCAAATCGCCAACGGCAATGTCCGCTCGAACCGGTTGGTGCCCCCAAACGGATTCCACCAAGGCTGGCCACGTTTTCTCAACATCGATCCCCGCCAGAAATGGGATCAGCGTTTCGCTCCACGGCTTGCGAGTCTGGATGTGCTGTTCCAATACCGTCAATCGATCCTTGTCCGACGCATCGTTCAATCCGAATCTCAGTCGAACGTCGGCCAAGTAAAAACCAGTGAACCGGTCACCGAGCCAGCGGATTCGATCGATCGGATCCTTGGTCAGTTCCTCGTCCATCATCAGAACGGTTTCTTCCAACACCGCACGCCACGTTCGCGGCACACGCTGACTCGACCGCTGGGCAAGTTTGATAGCGATCGATCCTGTTGATTCGTTTTCCAGACCAGTCAACAACTGGAACTCCTGCGCGTCTTCAATCAACGCCTGCAGGTCAGCGGCATCAGGTACACCGACTAGGAAACTGAGCAGTCGATAGTTGCCATCACAAACCAATAACATGGCCCGTGCGGGCACGTTATCGGGCTTCCCGCCGGTCAACTCGCGAGGCAGTCCCGCCGGTAACCACTGCAACACAATCTGTTTTTTCAAATCGGGACGATTGCGGCGAACGTCACGGTACGCATCGGCGAAGACGTCCGTACACCAACCACCAATCCCTGTGTCCTGACCGCGACGATCACGTCTGGCTTTGTTGTCGGCATCGTCCGCCTCATTTTCCGTATCACCCGACGCACGCGGCTCGTCATTGGTGACCAGCAACAGCACTAACGTATTGTCAGCTTCGCTAACCGAAACCGGCTGAAACGGATTTCCCCACTCCTCAGATTCCGCGTTCTCATCATCGGTTTCGGGAACGATGGCGTCTTCACCGACAACGACGCTTGCCGATGTCAAATCGAATAGCGAAAAAATCAACAGACAAGAAAAGAAGCAACGCATGAACGACCCCGTGTATTTCCAAACGACCTTCGTTGGTCGCAAGCATTTGTTTGGACTACCTGCTGCCGCTGAACCCGCATGGTCAATACGAAACTACCGAGTCCTAAACAACGAGTCAATCAAATTTTGGCAACCCACGAAGCTCCCGGCGAATCAGTTTGATCGCCAAAGTGATACAGCCGACTGAGCCGAGAGGCCGTGCTTTCCCTTACCGGCCACAATCAGTGTTCGAACGTTCATTCAAACACAACCAGCTAAAGGCAAATGGCAATCAAATCACCGGCGAATCAGTCGCAGCCGATTGCCGAGCGAACACCGAATCAAACCGATTGCAGTTGTCGTCGGCACGACAACAAAGGCTGCCCAAGAATTTCCGCTAAAACTATCGGATCGCTCAAAGCAATCGCGCCCCGAAATTGCTCCTATCGAGCCTAGCTAACTGTCCGTACGGATCGGCACATACCGCCTGCTCCGGAACTCTCTTTCAAGGTCTCCCGCGATGTCCAAACCATCCCATCCGTCGAACACCGAAAAAGCTGCGTTGGTTCACCCTGAACGCTTAGTCGTTCCAGGTTCGGGTTGGCCTGGATTGATGGTAGCTGTTGGCCTGGTGTTATTAGGCTTGTTGCTACTGATTTCAGGTGGCGTTTCGAAAAACGGTTTCGTTGCAGTCTTGGGCATCGCGATGATCCCAATCGGTTTCATCAGCTTGTTCGGGTTGATGGCGATCGCTCCGAATGATTCACGCGTACTATTGCTGTTCGGCGAGTATCGCGGCACCGTGAAAGAGTCTGGTTTCTTTTGGGTCAATCCATTCCTTTCCAAGAAGCGAGTCAGCCTACGGATTCGCAACTTTGAAACCGGAACCACGTCGACACCCGAAACGAAAGACGCAGCGGGAACCGTCGTGCAAGCGAAATCACGATCAGCCAGTCGGCCGTCGAAAGTGAACGACAAGGACGGCAATCCCATCGAAATTTCGGCAGTCGTCGTGTGGCGAGTCACCGACACGGCCGAAGCTCTGTTCGAAGTCGACGACTACGTTCACTTTGTCGAAGTTCAAAGCGAGGCGGCGCTGCGAAACCTGGCAACTCGTTATCCCTACGATAGCGAAGACCACGAAGAATCGCTTCGCGGCAGCACCGACGCGATCTGCGCCATGCTTCGCGATGACATCCAAGAGCGTCTGGAAACGGCCGGTGTCCAGGTGATCGAAGCCCGCATCAGCCACCTCGCATACGCCGCCGAAATTGCATCGGCCATGCTGCAGCGACAACAAGCCGGCGCCGTTGTCGCGGCTCGGACCAAGATCGTTGATGGCGCCGTCGGCATGGTCGACATGGCTCTTGCCCATCTCAAACGTGACAACATTGTCGAACTCAACGACGACCAACGGGCAACACTGGTTTCGAATTTGCTAGTCGTCCTTTGCAGCGATCGACACACCCAGCCTGTGGTCCAGGCTGGGTCGTAGTCGTTCGCTCAAAGAATGCTGGACAAGAACGATTCGTCGGTCAGCAACTGATCGACCGCTGACTCGGAGACACCTGACCCAGCCGATTCGTATTCACTCGCCAATTCTGCACTGGCATTCGAACCACTCGTCGAACTGTTATCGATTCGGTTGTTCGCAGGTTCGCCAACGATTCGTTCACGTGAGGAATCCATCATCACTGCCGCATCATCACTCGATCGCGAGACTGGCATGCTGGTCGTCTTGATTGGCGAGTCGAATATGATCTGTTCGGCAACCGGCAACGAATTCGAATTCGAATTCGCTTGTCGAGCCAAATCATTGATCACACGCAAGGCATCCAGCGCCGTCGCTCGGTTGTCTCCGTTGTGATCAAAATAGGTACCAGGGAAAACTTCGACGGTCGCCGGATCTTGCAAGTCTTGCGAATCCGAATCGCTGTACTGTCGCCGACCGAGTTCGTTGATGATTCGCAGTGCGTCTGACGCGGTGACTTCACCATCGTTGTTGATGTCACCGGGTCGCAGAAAGTTCTGCCAACCGCGGCCGAGACTAGCACGCAAGAACTCGTTGCCACCTGATGCGGTTGTATCGGCGGTCACAAAGAAACGCCCGTTGATGATCGTGGGCTCTGTCAATTGCCAACTGGACACATCGGCAATGGTCAGCGAATCGTTGACTTCGGCCAACACCGTCAACTGGCGCGTCGACGGCGAAGTCGCTGCGACGGATGCGGCATCAATCGCTAACGTGACTGACTCGGTGCTATCCAAATCGATAGTATCGAATCCTGTGATTGCTAGGTTCGATTCGGTTGTGTCGAGTAATCCACTACCAACCGCCAATCGGTTCACTCCCGCATTTCCCGTCAAGTTCACCGTCGCACCGATCGCCGTAAATTCATCAATCGAAGCAAACACCAGCGTATCGTCGGTATCCCGCCCGCGAATATCCAGTTCGCCCACCACGGCGACAGGTGACGAAAACAGAGTCACGTTTTCGCCAGCCGATGACTGGCCACTGACAATCATCTCACCTTGGTCCACTCGAACGCTTGTGTCGATCGATACGGCATCGACGAAGACCGATGCTGGGTCATTTCCGTCAACAATCTCAACGCCATAGTCTTCGACTTCACCATCGCTCGCGACACCGGTTGGCGAAAGTCCACCAGCGCTGCTGAGACGAAAACGAGCCGCTGTGGTTCCAATTTCAGATCCGGCGGGCACGGTGAACGGCAACACATTGACGCCTACCACCAAGTCAACGGCGCCGAAAATCAGTTCGCCTTCATCGTCCCAGTCGCCATCGCGATTGAAGTCGACCCAGGCATCCAGTTTGCCCTCCATCGATGCCGTGACCGACACGCTGCTGGTGGTCGAAACGTCATCGACGGTAACGACCGAGGCGTTGAAGACGACGCCGTCCTCATCGTCACCATCACCAGACGCGAAACCTGATCCCAACGGTTGGCCGTCGCTTTCACTGTCGATCGTTGATCCTAAGAACAGCGGCCCGACAAAGTGCCGGGCTCCGTTTTCTGCAACGGTAACGGGATAGTTGGCGGCAAAACCCGACTGATCCAGCGTCGGCGCATCCCCAAAGTCATAGCTTCCGGTCACCGTGACCACAGCAGTTTGGGTCGACGTGTTACCGGACAGATCGGTTGCCGTGAAGGTGACCACGGTGTCACCAATCAAGAAAACCGCTGGCCCGTCATGAGTAACTTCGACTGCACCATCAACGATATCTTGAGCTGTCGCTTGCGAGAGAAAGTCCGTGATCGCAGCATCGTCCGCTGACACTCCGTTGGCCGTGTCGGCTTGGACTTGCAGATCAACGGGCAACGACAAAGCGGGGCCAGTGGTATCAACGACAGTAATGATTGATGAAGCGGTTGCCGAGTTTCCGGCATCATCGGTGACCGTAAAGGTGACCGTCGTTTCACCCAGCGGCAACAAGCTTGGTCCGTCACTGGTTACCGACGGATCAACATCAACAACGTCGGACACCACAACCGAGTTCAGGAAGGCCGCGACCGATTCGCCGCCAAAGTTGGCACCGCCGGCCGAGTCGGCTTCGACTGTCGTTGCGGTAGGCGGCGTGATCCCTGGTGCCACCGTATCAGTAACGGTAACCGTCACCATTTCGAAACTCTCGTTGCCCGACGCATCCGTTGCGGTAAATGTGACAACCGTATCACCAACGGCAAACTGCTGGGGTGCGTCATGGACGATCGACGGATTCGGATCTACCAGATCAACCGCAGTGGCTGATGCCAACATGGCTTCGATCGCCGCGTCAGCCACATCAGCGCCGCCAATCACATTGCCTTCCAACACCAAATCGGTTGGACCATCGATGACTGGTCCCGTTGTATCAACGACGGACAACACAAACGATCCCGTAGTCTCGTTGCCCGAGTCATCTGTGGCAGTGTAGGTAATGGTATGGTCGCCCAATGCCAACGAAGCAGAAACATCGTGTACCAACGCGACTTGACGATCAACAACGTCCGTCGCCGTGGCCGTGCGGAGCAACGATTGCAAGGTTGCGTTTACAAGCGAGATTCCATCGGGCCCGTCCGCTTCGATCGCTTGATCGATCGGCACGTTCAGTTCCGGCGCAGCCGTGTCGACCACGGTGATGATGGCAACGGCTGTCGTCGCATTGCCCAGCGCATCGGTGGCAGTGAACGAGATTTCGTTCGCGCCCAATACCAGCAAGTCCGGCGCGTCGGTCGCGATCACGGGATTCGAATCGATGGAGTCCAAGGCGGAAGCGCCGGTTAGGAACGTGGTAACAGCGTCGCCTTGAATCGATGCACCGTCAAACTGGTCACCTTCGATGGTGATGTCGACAGGCAAGGTCAGCACGGGCGCTCCGACATCCACCAGAACCGTGAACTCTGTGACCTCGGCGTTCAAGTTGCCAGCCTCGTCGGCGACCACATCTGCCGGAACATTGACACTGACCACTCCGTCATTGAATGTGTCGATCGTCGCCACAAAGACGCCCTCACCAAGATTTCGAAGCCGTGTGACTCGGCCATTGTTGACGTCTATATCAGCCGCCGACAATCCAACGACCACTTCATCAAAGCGAAGGGTGACGTCAAAAACGTCCGTCGCAATCGGCTGGTCCGGACCTTCGATGACCGCCGTCGGCAGCGTCGTGTCAACGATCAATTCCAAATCGGATGACGCCAGATTTGCGTTCGAAGCAAGATCGGTCGCCGCGCTGGCAGGGACGCTGACAACCACCGTTCCATCGCCATCAGCATCGATAGTCGCAACGAAGACGACGTTGTCG
>JBAUHR010000002.1:0-2700 GCA_049680385.1 Rubripirellula sp.
ATCGCTGTCTGAGTAATCGCTGTCTGAGTAATCGCTGTCTGAGTAATCGCTGTCTGAGTAATCGCTGTCTGAGTAATCGCTGTCTGAGTAATCGCTGTCTGACGTTCCTGGAGCTGTGCCCTTGAGAAGCTGCAAACGGTAGTCGCCACCATATCCATATCCACCGTACGCGCTACCGCCGGTTGACACGTCGTAGCCCGCATTGTCTTGGGAACTGACGCCAATGAAATAGACGCCAGAGGACTGCGCTGTGAAGGTGCGAAAATCATCGCTGTAGCTGTAGCCGAAATCATTTGGACTGGATGCGTAGCCTTCGTGATAGCTACTAGCTCCCAAATCTAGACCCGTCGAATCAAAGATTCGCAAATAGCTGTCCAGCGTACTGACTTGGACACCGTTGTCGTCGTATTCAGCATCAACATCAATTGACAACGTTTGTCCTTCGACTAGTTCAACCCTAAAGAGGTCGACATCATCACTGCCATAAAGGCCATTGCCAATTGTCTCACTCGTTTCAAAAGAATCGCTCGCAGCAAACGTGACGACCTGGGCCGAAGTCATGTCGTCCCCTGGAACGTCTGCCGCCAACATTTGCCTGGACTCAAGCGACTGGGCAAGTGCAGCTCTTTTTTTCCGAGAGTTGGACGGAGAAGTTCGCTTTCTGCCAATGAGCGACTTTATCCAGCTTCGTTTTTGCTTCGACATGAATATTCACCTAGAAAGGTGTGAAAACAGATGAGAATCGAGCGTCCGATAGGACTTATCCTGAGATAAAAACGCAGCGTTTTTCAGAAGTTACGCGAGCCATGCTGCGATGGATATTCCAAGATGAAAAAGAAACGTCCAACGTGTTGCAGCGAAGATAGTCAGCAGGTGATGGAAAACCGTAAGCCGACAATTTGAAAGATTGAAATCGCATCTTTGCCCCGCGCCCGTTGTATTTTTTCATGAACTATTTAATGCACCCGTGTGCATCTAGCCTGATCGAATAGAAATGAGCCATTGGCAATAGCGTTCGGCACGGCGATTGCTGTGCTGCGTGCGTTGTGATGATATCAACTTTGTAGGATTTGAAACTGTCGGTGCTCGTTTGAATTGTTGCCCGATTAATTCATCAATCCATGAAACTCCGGCGACTTGCTCGATACTCGAAAGCAATGAGGGCACGGGATGTGAAACCCAATGCGCATGCATGATCTCTTTCAGTTTTCGGTCTGGCCAAGGAATTGGTGTACGCGATTCTTTGGGTGCTATGCCCACGAAAACAAAGAAAGCATCGAGACGCTCCAAGGAGAAGCTGCGAGTCGAAGGACTCAAGTACTTCGCGATGCTGAAACCTCTTCTTGGTCATCTGCATGATGACCAATGCTCGCGAGACAAGGCCGGAAACCGCAAGCTGCACTACGATCAATACTGCATGCTCGTGCTGCTTTACGTACTCAACCCGACTGTCTCAAGCCTTCGTGCACTTTCTCAAGCCAGCAAACTGGCGAAAGTCCGAAACAAGCTGGGCAACGAAACGGCCTCGCTTGGTTCGCTCTCCGAATCCGGTGGATTGTTTGACGCTAGTCGATTGAAGGAGGTCATTGCATCGCTTTCTTCACATGCAACCGACTGCAATACCGACGCGAGATTTGGATGCGTACCAGGTAAGATCACTGCCGTCGATGGATCATTGGTCAATGCGTTGCCTTCGCTGATTACGGCATCCGTCCTGAAGCAGACAACCGGTAGTGGCATCGTGCGGTGGCGTCTCCACACGCACTTTGAAGTCAGTAATCTTGTGCCATCTCGAATCGACGTGACACCCAACGGTGGCGGAGAGAATGACGAACGTGCAGTGATGCAGCGGGTCGTTGAGCAAGATCGCTTGTATGTCATGGATCGTGGCTACGCAAAGTTTGGGCTGTTCAATGCGATCGTTGACGCCAAAAGCAGTTACGCTTGTCGACTTCGCGACAACACGGTTTACCAAGTCTCCGAAGAACGGCCGCTAACCGACGGCGATCGAGCGGCCGGTGTTCTCAGCGACCAAATCGTCTTGCTCGGCCAATCGAGTAGTAACTCTGCCAAGCCCAACCATCCGATTCGCATTGTTCAAGTCCGCTGCACACCTCACCAAAATCGTACTGGCGGCAAACCGCTTGGCTCCAAAGCTCCAGGTAGCGATGGGATCCTTCGAGTCGCGACGAACCTGGTCGATGTGCCTGCTGAGATCATCGCGTTGATCTATTCTTATCGCTGGACGATAGAAATCTTCTTTCGTTTTTACAAGCAGTTGATGGGTGGTTCCCATTTGATTAGCCACAACGCCAACGGGATCGAGATACAAGCCTACTGCTCAATGATCGCGTGCTTGTTGATCAACTTGTGGACCGGCGGCAAGCCGAACAAACGCACCTTCGAGATGTTCAGCTACTACTTCACAGGGCTAGCGAGCGAAGAGGAATTGATCGCTCACATCGAGAAGCAACGCAAGGCGGCAGAAGCAAAACGCAATCAAGCGGAGTCTGCAAAAATCTGCTAGATCGCATCCTGTGGGAGTCTGTTTCTTGAACTCCACAGCGGTTAGCGCTGCGCACTCAGCGGCACAAACGGGTCGCCAAATTCTCTTTCGCGGTAACAAAGAATCCACCACGGCTCATGGCAGCAAATCCAGCGTTATACGAATCAGAGCAACCGCCGTGCCGAACACTATTG
>JBAUHR010000003.1:0-2462 GCA_049680385.1 Rubripirellula sp.
CGCGATCAACCTTGGTGATCGTTCGGGCACCGGCCCAAAACTCAATGACCCCGGGAATGCCGATGCCACCAGAGATCACATCCGACGTCGTCTCGGTGGGGGCTTCATCGACCAGGCTGTAGTCATACCGCGTCGTGTTGTCGGGATCGTCGAAGAAGAACGGCAATTGTTCCAGCGACGCATCGATGGCGGTAAAGACACCGGGCGTCGTGATGTTACCCTCGGTGAAGACGTTTCCGCGGAAAGAAGCACCGCCGTATAAATCGAATTTCTGTTCGGTGGTCCCGTCGGCGATCACCCATCCGTATCGCAAACCCTCACGGGGTTGATACTCGAAATCGGTTCGGCCCGTGAAGGTTTCGGTGTTGTTTTGATCGTTGTTGTCGAGGTTCCCCGTCGACACGTCCACCACGTCGCCACTCTTTTGATACAGCGTGAACGAGTTGTCTTTGCCGGGATCCTTGATGATGACGGTGCCGACCCCAACGCGACTGGAATCGATCCGATTGATTTCAATGTCGTAAGTGGTTTGATTGTCGATCGTGATTTTTGATCGATCGCCCGAGACGCGAATTGCGCCGTTGTGCGTGTTGGCGATGTTGCCGGTCAAATCCACCAACCCGCCCGAGGGCGTGAATTCTTCGACGACAATTCGTTCGTTTTCAAAGTCATAGAACGCCCGGAAATCCTGATCGGAAAGCGTTTCGAGTGGCACGAGAAGAACAGGATCACCGATGGTCGGCGGACTCTGTTCGTAAAAAGCAGTCCAGAAATCCCGGCCTCGCTCGATTTCGTCCGCGGTTTCTGGACCGATGGTCAGTGAGTATTCCGGGCGTCCACTTTGGATGATGCTGTTGACGTTGATGTAGTGGGCACGAATGAAGACTTGGTTGGCTTGCAACGCGACCTCGGGTTCTCTTTCCAAATAAGTAGTGAGATTGGAATTGGAGCCGTTGAGTTCCACGCGACGTTGGCCGACGAAATCACCAGTGGTGTCCACCGCGTCCATCAGCCGTGCGTATTCGGATTCCAATTCGTAGGTTGTTGAGCCATCGGCAGCGCGGGTGTCGGCGTCCTCCAAGTCAATGTTGGCGGTTCCGAAGTTGCCCGCGTCGATGATTTGTCGCTTGGCGAGAATCGGTTCATGGATGGAGATGGTTCCCGAGCCCTGTTCAAAGGTTCGCAGTTCCACGGTGCCGCCTGTGTTGCGGATCGCTCCATCGACCGTGATTCCAGGCCACGCGTAGCTGCGATCGGGATTGGCCACGGCAATGAATGCGACGTCGGCTCGGTTTTCGACACGCACGATGGGTTCGGTCGTATTGCCCGAACCATCGAGCTGATCGAAATTGGCTTCGAGCAGCTGGCCGCCACTGATGAAACTTCGGGCTTGATTGGACAAGGTGAGAAAACCATTCATCTGGGCCAACGTGGTTGTACCATCGCCGGACAATTCAGCACCGTTGAGGAACAGCCCGCCTGTTCGATCGGGGACGCTGATTTCGCTAAGCCGGATGAACGCGAGCGTATCGTTGAGGATTTCGATGCGTGCATCGCCGCTGGCATCGAGAGAACCTGTCCCGCCCACCTGGTCACCATGGATGCGAATGCTGCCGGCTTTGTTGACAATGATGGGATCGATCAGCAGGCTGAGCACTTCGCGTTCGACGCGATCGAATCCGTCGCCGTTGTCGATCGCCAGCCCCTGTTGTTGCAACTCGGCTTGGATCGCGTCGATTCGTGATTGGTAGTATTGCTGCAAGACGTCATTGTCGGGGAATGCATCGCGATCGCGGATCGCGTTGGTCAGTTCCGTGGTCAGCGAGGTTTGTAGCGGCACGAGTTCTTTGGTGAATCCGATGTTGCTGCCATTGGCGATCATCACCGTGTGGTTTTCCGGTGCATCGGGTTGGCCTTCCAAGGGGGCGACCGAGGTGATCTCCGTGATGTGCAGGAACCGATCCCGGTCGGTTCCCGTGCGGAGCTCGCCGTCGATGACCACGACACCATTCGTGGTGGATCGGACATCTCCCGCGATGCGTTCTTCGCCGCCCTGAGCGAACAGGCCCGCGAAGAAGTCGCCGACGCTGTTGACCCAGCTGCCTTGCTTGGCGATTGCCCGGATGCTGTTTGATTCACGATCCTCGGCATCCAAGATGATGTCGCCGCCGGACAAGAGCTGGCTGTTTTCACTCACCAGGATTCTGTGGTTCGCATTGATCTGGGCTTCGGAACCGAATCGACCGTTGACGGGAATGAAGGCATCGGCGTAACTATCCAAATCCGCTAGCACGTTGTGGTCCCGTGATCCGGCACGCACCGTGATGTCATCGCCGGCTCGCAGTGTGGCGCCGTCACCGATGATGATTTGATCGCCCGTGGCGATCGTGGCAAACAGAATGCCCTCACTGAGCGTCGCGCCACCGTAGACCTGCGACGCGTTTCGCACTTGGTTCGACCCG
>JBAUHR010000004.1:0-2569 GCA_049680385.1 Rubripirellula sp.
GATTTTACCCCACTGGCGGCGGTAAATTACGTCTCGAAATCACACCCACGCGATTCGTCGAGGGGGGCACACCTGACTCTCCATTGTTGCGAGGACTTTCATTGCTGAAGCGAGGTAAGGCGACCCCGGCCGTAACCGGAATCGTCTGCAAACTCCCAGTTTCAATTGCCGAACGCGAACTGAACGTTGTCAGACGCCGTTTTGGCTGGAGTCCCAAATCAACTCAAGTACGACTGGTGGACGATGCAAGTTGCGCTGGCAATGTCCTTTTGATTGAACTTGAGTCAGCAACCTGTGCTGAAATGTTTACGGGAATCGGCGCGATTGGGGTGACTGCGGAACAAGTGGCCCGGCGAACTGGCAAAGAAGCGCAGCAATTTCTGCAAGCAGTGGATGTCCCTGTGGGGCGTCATTTGGCGGACCAAATCCTGCTGCCGATGGGCCTTGCCGCTCGGTTCTGCAATCAAACAAGTGAATTTCGGACACAGGAACTCACTCAACACAGTTTGACCCAGATTGAGTTGCTGCAGCGTTTTCTTGAAATCTCGATTGAGACACGCACTGACGAACAAGGAACTTGGGTGGTTGTCAATTCATCGCCAGCGAGTTGCTGATCTTTTACGATGGAGAGTGTGGCCTTGGGAAATGCCGTTCTTCCTTGGAAAACTTTTCGCAGAGAACTTTGCCGATCACACGAACACGGCTTAAACTGAGGTCAACGGCATCGCCCACGCACGCCGGTAAGTCCGCGCGTTCCATCTTTAAGTCGAGAATACTGTTATGAAACTTTTGGGAGCTGCTTCGGTTGGATTCGTACTGCTGTTTTGTTCAAGTCAGGCTTGGGGCCAGGATGGGGCACAACCAGTAAAGCCCCAATCGGGTTCCGCCGTCGATTCAAAGCCAGTGTTGACCGCCATTGAGTTTCGACCTCAACTTTTGACGATCGACAGCAATGAAGGCTTGGACATTGTCGATGTCGATCGCGATGGCAAGCTGGACGTTGTTGCGGGACGGAATTGGTATGCGGCTCCGACCTTCGTGGCCCGTCCGCTTCGCTTGATCAAGGACTGGAATGGATATGTCGAGTCCAATGGCGAGCACGCCTTTGATGTCGACGAAGACGGCTGGCCCGACGTTATCTCTGGCTCCTATCTGCCGACCAAAATCAATTGGTATCGAAATCCTGGCAAAGAAGGTTTGGCCTATGGCCAGCTATGGGAAGAGCGGCTACTGGTTGATACTGAATTGAGTGCAAATGAAACGACTTTTTTGCGTGATCTTAACGGCGACGGTAAACCTGAGTGGATCACCAACAGCTGGCAAGGCAAAAATCCAGTCGTCGCTTGGGAGCTGACCAAGGGATTGGAGGGGGACAAAGGAACGGAAGTTGATGGCAGTTCGATAACTGCGATTCCCCATCGCATAGGACTCTCAGGCAATACCCATGGCATGGGTTTTGGAGACATTAACAACGACGGGCTGGAGGATATCTTGATCGCGACTGGATGGTACGAACGGCCGGCCGGCGAAGCGTTGAATCAGGTTTGGAAGTTTCATCCAGATTGGGAAGACTTGCACGCGAGTTGTCCCATGCTGGTTCGCGACCTCGATGGCGATGGGAAGAACGACCTTGTGTGGGGCAGGGGGCATGACTATGGGCTTTATTGGTGGCGCGCCAAAGGTGAAAAAGATGGCAAGCTGGAATTTGAGCAGATCGAAATTGACGCTCAATACTCCCAAGTTCACACCCTTCATTTCGCGGATCTGGATGGCGATGGCACCGACGAGCTGATTACTGGGAAGCGGGTCCGCGCCCACAACGGCGGGGATCCGGGTGGGAAAGAACGACCTTGCATGTATTTTTACCGATGGAACATGAGTGAGGCCAAGTTCGAGCGCTTCCCGATCGAAGAGGGGCACGTCGGCACCGGTTTGCAAATTCGGACTGCCGATTTAAACAACGATGGCAAGTTAGATATCGCAGTTGCCGGCAAAGACGGGACTTGGATTCTGTTTCAAAAGTCCCAATGAGCGTGCAGCAAACAACATGAATGCGAACGCCGCGTACTTGGGCTTCTCGAGGAATTTTTTTCGGTCAGCGGTCCCCGAATCGTTCGTACGCGGCTGCTGCGAGATTGAAGAACGCCTTGAGGCGGACGTGAGCGTGGGTCATACGCGGCTTCCGCCTGGAGCCTGAACGACGAACTGACTTCGCGCCCGTTGCTGCTGGCTGCCGCCGCTGCCAAATAGAGGGCCGTTCAGTGAAGGAAGCGGGCAGCGGTTTGCAATGTACTTTCGTGAACCCTTTACTGCCTTACAGGACTTTCTGGCGAAAATCCCGAATGACTGAGAGTTCGTTGAGCCAAGGGCTCGCGTCGGCTTTCAAGTCATCGTCGGGGCAGACATCGCCTACATAGCCTGGCGGAATTTGGCTGTATAACTCTGGTCCGTTGGAAGATTCCTCCCAGTGATGGTACTCGTATCCCGGAATGCAGAGATCGTCATCCGATTCAACTCGGATCGTGCGGACGCCATAGGTTGAAAGCTCCGTCGTGGTGGCTTGGGGCGG
>JBAUHR010000005.1:0-5011 GCA_049680385.1 Rubripirellula sp.
CCTTTATACGTTGGGTTCTTCAATGCTTTGCCAACGCGGGCGGTGCACCAACGAACGCCCGTTGGCGATGGATGGCCTTCGGCGTTGAGCGTATCGGCGATGTATGCGAAACCATATCCGGCGGTCGCTAACTCGAACATGCGGCGGATGGCACCGATGCGTTCGGGTGTGCTGGGGACGAACCGAACGATGTCGCTTTTGGCCTTCTTGATCGCTTGGCCCTTCGGGATGACCCGCAGTAGTTTGCCGGACGAATCGTATTCTTGTTTGCTACCGTCGGGCATCCAGCGAAGCGTTCGCAAGATGGTTCCGTCGGCCGAGACATGTTGTTTGTCGTAGCCGAACGGCGCGACACCGCCGGGCGCGGATTTGCGTTCGCGGATGTTTGAGATTTGGCCGCGAATGGAATCGCGGGCCAGCTTCACCGAGTACTGGCGGGCCTGCCATGATTTGACGCCTTGGATCAATTCGCCTTCGTCGCCGTCGGGGATACCGTCGGCCGCGAAGACGGCCCGAACGCCAACCATCCGTAGGCGATGAAGGTAGTAACCGGTCTCGTTGGTCCCGCCGCGCGAGAAGCGGGAGATGTCGTAGCAAATTACAACGTCGAAGTCGCGCCCGTTTTCGGCCGCTTCGATCATGTCGATGAACGCATCTCGGCCACGCGTACTGGTTCCCGATAGTGCGTCGTCGATAAACCAACGAACAATTTTGCAACCGTTCTCGCTGGCCCATTTTTCAATGTATGCCTTTTGGTCGGGGATGGACCGTTCTTGCATGTCGGTACTGCGGCGGGCGTAGCCGACGGCGGGCTTGGTTTCGGGTTTGCGTTTGTTCATCGCAGGCGACCTCCGTTGCCGGCGGTGGCTTTCAAATGAAACGCCCACAGGTCGGCCTCGGCGTCCGTTGCCGGCCGAACGGTTAGCACCGACGACGCATCAAGCGAACCGGCATTTGGATGCCGCACGTCGGCGTATAGGCGGCGTAGGGCTTCGAGGCCCTGCGTTCGGGCTTCATCTTCCGTTTTGCAATTGACGAGAACGTAGCGGGACAACGTTGCGACGTAATACGTTTTGATTGGGTTTGGCATGTTTGGTATTCCATGAATCGAGAAACCGCGAGGCGGCAAACCTCGCGGCGTGAAGGGCGGTTGTTGGCGTTTGCCGTTATGCGTTGGTGAAGCGGCCCGGTGCGGCCTTCTTGAAGCGGGCGTCCGCGCCCTTCTTGATGTCGCGTAGGATCGCGGCGTACAGGGTCGCGTCGGGCGTCTTGCCGCCGGGGCTGGTCCAAAGCTTCGCCTTACCCATCGCTTCGACCATTTCTTTGCATGAAAGCGGTTTGCGGGCCTTCTTCAAAACCGCCAAGGCCGCGTCGATCTGCGACATCTTTTTGTCGGCCTTCTTGGCGGGCGTTTTGCCGGCGGGCTTCTTCGTTGCCGGCTTCTTGGCCGATGCGTTTTTGCGGGCGGTGGTCTTGGTCGCGGGGGTGGTTTTCTTCGTAGCCATGTTTTCGTTTCCCGTAGTTGGGGGTCGTTCGTTTTCGCCGGCAACCGTTGCCGGCGGACCACACAGTTACCTCGGGTGCAAAAACACATCCAGCGCTGTCGGGGGCTGTTTTCGCTGGTTTTTCCAATGTTTTTCACGCCGGCCAAAAATTCGGACAAGCGAAAGAACGTGTGCCTATTAGCTCCGCTGTTCCGGTAGCCCTGTTTCGAGAACGCCTGATTTTTGTAGTACCTACGGCATGTCAGACGACGCACACCGCGCGTCGTCCCAGGCGTCGCGTGACAACGCGCACGCCCTAGGGGTACTAGGGGGTGTGCGCGCTGTCTGCCAAGCATGGCCAACCGCTATTCGGCATCGGTCTTGGCCGGTTTCGGTTCGGCGTCGGAAGCGAAACGGATGTGCCGGTTTGCATCCCGAGACCACCGATGCACCCGCTTGCTACGCTCGGCCCGTTTGAGCAACCGCTCGGCCGCACGCCGCGCCATGCCGGTCTCAACGGCCGCGTCAAGAATCGCTGCCATTGTTTGCGGTTCGAGCGTGACAAAGTCACACGCAAACTGCTCGGCTTCTTCCTCGGGATCAACCGGAACATTCTCCGGTTCATCGCGTTGCTTCTTCTTGCGAGGCCGTTCGGGTTTGAGATCGAGCGGACTCAAATCATCGGCCGGCATGAACGCGGGGAACACGAACCGTAGGCACCGCGGCATAATCGGTGGCCAAGAACGAACCGCCGCGTCCAAAACGATCGCGTCGGGTTCTTCGTGCTGGCGAAGGACCAGGTGCGTATCGGTGGCCCGCGATTGACTACCGGCACCGGCACCAACGTCCGTCACGCTCTTGCCCGATTGGTTGCCCTTGCTCGAATGGTGAACGAGCACGAAACAACAACGCAGTTTTGACGCGACCGAATCAATCAGATTGTAGATGGCCGCCATCGCCGCGTTGTCGTTCTCGTCCGTCTTGGCCGGCAAGAACCGATAGAACGCATCGAGCACGATCAGTTGATACTGGCCTGGCTCGAACATGATCAACTCGCTGGCCAGCTTGTTGATGTCTTGAAGTTGGCCACGAACGTTGGCCACGAAGACGCGTTCACCAACGTCGGCCAGTTCGATACCGCGAGCGTTCATTACTTTGGGAATGCGGTTGGCGCTCGTTTCGCTATGCAATTCGTTGTCGATAATCAATACGTCACCGGCTTCGCATTTGAACGTATCCAACCAATCGCGGCCAGTCGCAACCGCCAACGCCAGATCGGTCACGAGCCAGCTCTTGCCGACCTTCGGACTAGCGATCACGTTCATCGTTTCGCCCTCGCGAAGCAGCCCATGAATCACTGGCCGACGTAGTTCTGGGTGGTCGGCAACCAAATCGCCGATCCGGTCAACCGCCAACGGCCTGGCCGGCAATCGGCTTCCGCGCTCGACCTTCCGCTCGGCATCGCGTAGCCGCCGGCGAACGGTATCGTCGTTGAGCATCAAACCGAACGATCGCTTGTGGTTGTACTTGCCGAGACAACGCAGCGATTCATCTTCGCTCAAATCCCATTCGACGCATCGGCAACAGGCCGCGAACAATCGCTGCGGTTCGCTACGGTGGTCTTCGAGATCCAAGGCCATCAAATCAGCAAAGCAATCCTCGAACGCTTCGCTATTCTGTGGAGCATCTTCATTCGGCTTCGCGTTGTCCATCGCCGGCCTCCGTTTGTTCTCGTTTGAATTGTTTCATTAGCCACGCCGCGATCGCTTCGATGCGTCGTCGCTCGATGTCCGCTGGCGGTTTTTCAAAAGCAACATCGATCCGGTAACGGCCGACGTTGGGTTGGGGTTCGTCCATGACCTGCTACTCGCATCGATGCGGGAAAGAAGGCGGACGCGGCGTCCCCGAAGGTCACGAAACCAGACACCGCGCCCGCCAAGAAAATGGGGTCGGTCGATCATTGGTTAGGTAGGTAGATAATTTGCCGGTATAGAGACCGGTCTTTCGCGCGGCAGGCGATGACGCCTAGCCTTTGGCTTTGTAAGCCGCTCGGTGGTCGGCCATCGCCGCACCGTAATCGAAGTAGACACGCCAGGTGACGGCGAGCTTGTTGGGTTCGGAATCGAACCCAAAGAATTCGACCGTCGGCGTTTGCTTGCCTTGCAAGAACGCAACGATCATCGGCATGTCGGCCGTGCTGCCGAATAGGTACCAGCTTTCGGCGTTGGCCATCGGGAAACGTTCCGAGTTCGACAGACGCGGTTCGGTCTCGAGCGAAACGATGTTCCGCATCGCGTTGCCGGTCGGCGTGTTGTCGGCCGATTGACGCAGGTACTCGCTTTCCAGAATCGCCTTGGCCGTTTGCTGCAGTTCCGGTGGAACCAACAACGTCCGAGGCTGGATGTCGAGGTTGCGATTCTCTTTGTCGCGTTGCCGAAGCATCCGAGACACGCCGATGCCCAACGATTCAAACGACAAAACGCTGTCCGGCCCGGTATCGTAGTTGCCGTTGGCCGCTTTGAAGAACGTGCCTTCGGCCGCGAGCAATACCTTGAACACCAAGTCGTTGAGCGAACGCATTGCGGCCCGCCCGAGCGACCGAGCGGTATCATCGAACATCGACAGGTCGTCGTTGATGATGTCGCGCCGGTCGATCGAAAGCATCTTTGCGAAGGTGTCGATCGAATACTTGTAGATCGATTCATCGACGCTACCGTGTTTGATCTCACCGCCGCGAGGCAGTTCTTCCAGATCGCCGGTTTGGCTCGGACGAACACCGACGTGGTCTTTGAAGTCCGTTGCCGATTTGACGGCCGCGAACGATCGCCAAGCCGCCGGTGCTTCGTTGTAAGACTCGAACAACAATTTGTTGGCCGCGTCCCCCAGTGCGATTGGCAACGAATACGACGACAAAGCCGCGCGGACCATACCGTCGCGTCCGCCGGTCGATTCGCGTCCGTCAATCTGCAAAGCCGTTCGGCAAAGGTCGACCAAACTGGTGGCCCGCATGTCACGAGCACGCTGGGTCGCGTCGGCACCGATGCGTTGTTCGGCAACCGTTTCGTAACCCATGTGCGTCAAGATCGCGGCCTGCAAAACGTCGCCGTCGGCCAACGAGCCACGCTGCGTCGAATAGCCAGGCGATCGCGGACGCGACGCCCGCAGCACCGCCAGTTCGGTCTTGGCCGCGTCCCAACCTTCATCGATGGCTCGCACCTCGATGTCGCCATGCCGCGTGCCACAAAGCCGCCGGATCGAAGCGATCCGCTGGCTTTCGGCAACCGCGTCGGCGCGAATGGTCTCGGCGGTTGCCTCGACCGTTTCGGTTTCATCCATGTTCAATCCTTTGTAAGCCGCAGAGATCGTCACCGACGTATTACCGTCCGCCCCAATCGCTACGATGGAAACTTCCTTGAGCACGCCCGCACGAACGAGCGTGAACCCACTGGCCGGCGACGTGACCGCCGCGCCGTTTACCTCGACCGTTTCGCCGGCCCGAACGCGTTCGTAGCGTGTCGGCGTAACAC
>JBAUHR010000006.1:0-2352 GCA_049680385.1 Rubripirellula sp.
TTGAGAATCTCTTCGCCGAGCCGTTTGCCGTCCCCTTGAGTATCCGCACTCATGGTTGTCTCCGGCTGGAGGCATCCCGTGATGCGAGCGATTCGCACGGACCGCAAAGAAGCTGCGTCGCGACAAGCCATGTCACGAAAAGAACGCAGGCGGCCGGCGAGGTTCGTTCGTCACGTCCTCACAGCGAAGACGTGCCGCGACTTCTCAAGTCGCCGAGCGACATTTGGAGTCGCTAAGAAAAGTTTTTAGACGCCGATCCGGTTGTCGCCCTCTTGATCACGGTCCTCGCGCGGTGACCGCAGTGACACGGATCGCGGGCGCTTTTCAATGTCGCGAAACGGACTGGGGTCGTCGTTCCACCAATGCTCCATGACAATTCTTCCGCCAGATGATTCAACCGCAGAGAAGCCAACAGTTTGAAAAAACAGCAAGAGGCAAAGATTGGATTCCTCGACCGTGACTTTGATTCGCGTCCGACGTTCTCGGGTCAATCTTGATCGCAGCTCGGAAATCAATTGCCGCCCAAATGAACGCAATTGAACCTCTGGTTCAATAAAGATCCGTTCCAACTCGACATGCTGCTTGTGGAGTTGATAAACCATGGAACCGACAACCACGGGCTTACAGCGGCCGGCACGAGGCAACTCAATCACCATGGCGACTAAGTTTCGTTGACTCAGACGACTTTGATAGTCTTCTTTGCACCACGGAGAACAGGTTGTCGCAACATCAATCGCGACAACGTCCTTCAAGTCTCGATGGATCATCCAACGCACGTGTCCGTCGATCGGCGTTTTTGATGGTGACGGCTTGGACCGCCGCGCGATCCTCGGTCGCGTCACTGGAAAATCAATGCGCAACGCCGAAGCGATTCCTTGTACTTCCGCGGCCGATAGCCGGATTCCGCGTTCTTGCTTTAGCGCTTTTTGGATTCGATTTCTGAGAGTCATTGTCGTCCTAAAGGGTAAGGTGTTGTTTGTTAGCTATTGCGGTTGCTTACGCAGCAAACTTGTTTCCAGAAAGTTCAAACCAACCAGTCGATGTCGGCGGGCGGTGAATAGATCGGACAGACACCACGACTGAGGTGTGCTCGCAAATGATCGGCCAGAGGTTTCAACTCCGTGTCGAGTACTTCAAGCGTTCGCTTAATGCCAACCGAAACGGATTGGCTCACCTTCTTGATGTCGCCAACTTCGCGAGGTTTGCCACCTTTGCCCAATACCGATGCGAAGTGCAGGGCCAACTGGTCCTGCTCGGATTGCAGCTTTTCAAGCCAACCCAAGTCATGGTTCGCTTTCGCTTCAGCGATCTCGCCCATCAACTCGTGGTACCGACCGCGACACTCTTCCACTGCCGCTTCGTCGGTTAGTTCGCCCGACGATCCTATCAGTTGCCGTTCGTCGATCCCGATGCGACTGGCCAACAACGTGACCGCCGGTACCGCTCGGTTCGGCGTCGCCAACAGCCGAGCGATGTAGAGTGGGCCAACATTGTTCTCGAGGTATGTCTCTTGCCCCTCGAACCGCACCACCCACATCTGGCCTTTGCGATAGAACGCATTGCCCAATGAAACGCTCGACAATGGCAAGACCTGTGCAAAACGCTCCGGTCGCGACTTGATCTGTTTCGAGGAAATAGCAAAAGCCTCAGTGATGCTCAGTCTTCCCGCGAAACCCTCGCCGGGAAGCTCATCGCCAATCAAAATCATTCGCGACGCACCACTTCGGTCTGCCAGACGCGAAGCTGATCGGGTCGTCGTCAAAATAATCGGAAACGATTCTCCACCAACTTGCACCTCGCCAATTCTCCACGCCACACCCGGCAATAGAGTTTCCGCCAGACCGCCGTCCGGCATCGCCGAGGCCAACAATTCCGCAATCGCACATCCGTCGACCGCCCATTGCCGCAAGCGATCCTTTTCCACCAGGTCTGCGCCGTCGAAAGGGCACACTTCATAAAACTCAACACCAGTCGGTCGCGAAACACGAACCACATCGTGGACACTGCACTGTCCGCAAGTTGCATGCAGCGACATCGACGGCTCGGCCGGCACCAACACGCCGGATCGAACCAGGTCGTCGGGATCGCAACCGCCCAGCAAACGGAGCGTGTCGCAATCCACCAGCGGTTCATCGCCTCGGTCAAGCAACCGAAACAGCGTCACAATCGCTCGCAAGGTCGATCCCCCACTGTCGAAGATACTTTTCAGCCAACAGACGATCTCGCGTCGCTAACGATTTGATGGTGCTACGGTTGGGCCGCGTGATTGAGAGGTTGAACTCGTGACCGTTTTCCATCAGGAATCGCAGATCGACACGCTCGATATGCATGATCGACCGCGGCAAGTTGTCC
>JBAUHR010000007.1:0-5193 GCA_049680385.1 Rubripirellula sp.
ATCCAAGCGGCGCATAGACGAGTTGACGATCACCGGCCGGCAAAGGAATCCCCCAGCGATCGAACTTCGTTTGCAAATGCTTGAACTGACCCGATGCCAAAATGTGTCCGAAACCTCGCGAACCACAGTGCGAAAGAAACGCCACCTTTCCATCGTGCAGTCCAAACGTTTCGGCAACACTGCGAGCGCGATCGTTATCACCAACCTCCACCACTTCACATTCACCGAAGTGGTTTCCGCCGCCATACGATCCCAGTTGCTGCATCTTCTCGCTAAAGTTCGTCATGTCGCGGGTCGCCAACAATGTCTCCAAACGAGACTCCAGCGCCGACGCCGTATCATCGTGCCCGACATGAAACGAATCCTCGCAACGGAACGCCCAGTTCGGTGGAATCCCAAGTGCCATGCAAACATCCTTGCTGGCACCTTCGACGACCAACTGCTTTCCGAGCGTTCGATTGACGTGGCGCGATTGAGCAACATTGCGTTGTCCTTTTCCCGCACCGGTCGGTGTGCGTCGACAGATCGCCGAAATCAATTCGCGTCGAACCTTGCGATCGTCAACCGCATCGGCCGGCAAATCCAATTGCAACAAACTCATCGAGCACTTGATGTCGACACCCACCGGCCCCGGATAAATATGCGTCGGCGAAACTATCACACATCCCACCGGCGCTCCGTAACCACAATGCGCGTCAGGGTTCAGGACCAAGTCGGTCACGCCCGGCGCAAGTCGCGAGTTGACGGCTTGTTGCAAACACAAGTCATCGAACGTCTCGCGGATCGCTGCGGTTCCAAACACCTTGATCGGCGGAGTCGTCTCGGTCGGCAACAGCGCCGTTGCTTCGCCGGTCGCGATCATGCCGGGGCCGGTGTAGACGTGACGGTCGCCAGGGTTCCGGCGTGGAACAGAATTGGATGAAGCTGCTTTGGTGCTTGCGATAGACATGTTGGCCTCTGGGGTTCAAGTAAGTTTGCCTTCGTGGCGAACTTGTTAAAAGCAAGCTGCGTGCCAATGCTGCGGCAAATCGCGTAATTCGTTTGCCGTAAACAACTTAGGGGATCATTGCAGAGCCGAGCCAGCATTGGGGCCGCGAACGCCATATACTGGGATCGGCAAGGTTATCTTCTGAGATAGTCTCGCTGTAGCTTCAGAGCTGGCACAACCAACAAATACAAACACGATGCGCAAGCGAGTGTCCTCCACCCCCAGCCAACCAATGAACAAATCTAACGTCGTCATCGGATTGCTTGGCACCCAGTTAGACACTGCGACTCGCAAGTCGACGGACCGCTGGTCGGGTTGGCGACCGTCTGTGGCGATCTGCCAACAAGATGACTTTATCGTCGATCGATTCGAACTATTGGCGGACCGAAAACACACGAAACTTGCCAACCAGGTTTCGGCAGACATTGAAACGGTGTCACCGGAAACGACGGTACACCAACACCTGATCGCATTGGCCGACCCTTGGGATTTGGAAGAAGTTTATGCGATGCTGCACGACTTCAGCCGCAGCTATTCGTTCAATACCGATCGGAACAACTATTACGTTCACATTACCACCGGATCTCATGTCGCCCAGATCTGCTTGTTCCTGCTGACGGAATCACGCCACTTGCCGGCGACGCTACTGCAAACCTCGCCACCCAAAAGCCGCGGGCGTTCGCGCCGACTGGAAGCCGAAAGCACTGCGGGAAGCTACCAGATCATTGACCTGGATCTTTCGCGTTACGATCAACTGGCAAAACGTTTCGGCGAAGAACACAACGAGGCGCGGTCTATACTGAAGTGCGGCATCGAAACGAGAGACGTCGTTTTTAACGAACTGATCGAACGCATCGAACGAGTCAGTTTGGCAACCATGGCGCCGATCTTGATGACTGGTCCAACCGGCGCCGGCAAGACTCAATTAGCCAAACGCATTTACGACCTAAAACGCAATCGTCGACAACTTGACGGGCCGCTCGTCGAAGTCAACTGCGCGACAATTCGTGGCGAGCAAGCGATGTCCACACTGTTCGGTCACACCAAAGGCGCGTTCACCGGCGCTGCGACTGCTCGCGCCGGTTTGCTGAAGTCGGCGGATGGTGGAATGTTGTTCCTGGACGAGATTGGCGAACTTGGACTCGACGAGCAGGCGATGCTGCTTCGCGCGGTCGAAGACAAACAGTTTCTGCCCGTTGGATCGGACCAAACAACCGAAAGCAATTTCCAGTTGATCGCTGGAACCAACCGCAACCTCGCTTTGGAAATCGCAAGAGGCACCTTTCGCGATGACCTACTCGCTCGCATCAACCTGTGGTCGTTCAGATTGCCGGGACTTGCTGAGCGCCGGTCAGATATCGATCCCAACCTCGACTTCGAATTGCAACAGTTCACGAAGTCGAGCGGCCAGAAGATTACGATTGGAAAAGAAGCCAGAAAGGCGTTTATCGACTTTGCGATGGCACGCGATTCGAGTTGGAAAGCGAATTTTCGCGATCTAAACGCGGCTGTGACTCGCATGTCCACACTTGCCGAAGGTGGCCGAATCACTCCTGCACTCGTCAACGAGGAAATCCAACGACTGCGTGCAAGCTGGTCCGAATCGACTAGTGACTCCCCAGCCGTGGACACGTTGACTTCGCTGCTGGGCAAAGAACGAGTCGCCGAGATCGACACCTTTGATCAAGTCCAGTTGGTCGAAGTTATCCGTGTCTGCCGAAACTCGAAAACTCTCTCTGCCGCCGGACGCGAACTGTTCAACGTGTCACGCAAGTCAAAGGCCAAGCCGAATGACGCGGACCGGTTGAAGAAGTACTTGGCCCGGTTCGGACTGCACTGGGACGACTTGAATTGACGAATACGCCAAGCATGTCGTCGCGAGCGACTAGCTGAACTGGCGCTGCATCGCGTCCAAGAACGCTTGCAACTGATCGGCTGGCAATTGATTGATTCCGGCCGCCGCTTTACGCCCACCACCGGTGGGAAACTGACGAACCAAATCGTCGGCACCGACCTTGGTCGCCAGCGGTGCCCGGACGCTGACGAGATAGTCGTTTGACGGCAACTGGCTAAGCAGAGCATGGGCCCGGTCAGGATTTTCGCGTGCTAGTTCGTTGCTGTACACGCCGCTAACTCGACGCGAAAACGACTCGCAAGGGAACTGGAAAGCAGCGCACCGCTTGGTCGCCAACACAGGCTCAATTGTTCGCGCACGCGCCATGTCGCTGCGAAAACCTTCGTCGAGAGTCTGAAACGTTGTGTCGGATGCAATGAATTCGAACGGGTCCGTGTACGGCGAAACTCGCCGGTATAGATCGTCGGGTGCGAAAAACAAATCGTCCAGCGTGCTGCCGTAGCCGTTGTAATTGAGCAGCGTTCCGAGTGTCTCGAGCTGGCCGAGTTGCGAGTCGTCCAATGACAGCGGACGGGCGGCCGCCCGAGCGGCGTCGTACAAGTTGTCCCCGTACAGTGCCACCACAGCCCACGGTAGAAAAGCACCGTTCAAATAGCGATTGACCAACAACCCGGTGCAAACGTCGCCAGCCGTATCGATGTGCGACGACAAATTTGGCGAGTCAGGAATGTCACCGGCAAAGTGATGATCGAAGTAGACAACGGGAACGTCACCGCCAAGCAAACGAACAAGATCATCGCGGTTCTTGTCCAGCGAAATATCCAGCACCGTGACACTGTCGCCGGACTTGGCATGGACTCGCCGCAACAGATCAATGTCGCGTTTGACGCCCGTTACCAGCGTGCTCGGTCGAGGGTCCGCGAGTCGCAATTGATGAAGAGCACAAATGCCGTCGGCATCACCATTGAAGACGTCGAAATGGGTCACCAGCACATCCTGAAACGAACATGAAAAGGAGAAGAAACGTCAGGATAACTGCAGCGAATCAATTCGCAAACCGAGTTGCCGCCATGACCAGTGGAACGACAAGAGGGCGGTCAACTCAATCAGAATCCTCGCTGATTACAACAGCAAAACACCTAAGTTCTCTCGTCTTCGGGGCCTCCGCCCGATACGACCCGCATAACCGTTTGGGTTTGCCGATCGAAATGCGCGTATCCCCACAAAATCGCCGCTTTCACTGGCGGCTCTCTTTCAGGGGGTTACGTTTCTGAGTCACGATTCAGGGGCAATTGTGATCGCATCAGATTCATATTTGATCGATCCAGCTGAGTCGTGATCAACCGAGACATCCAACGCTGGGGCACGAGCGATGCGAAAATCACGAGCTATTAATTCGCTTATCGACTGGTCGGCGGATCACGGATCACGGATCACGTGATCGAGAGCCTCACCCATGCTTGCTCGACAACCGAGCGGGCGGCGATGGCGATCGGTGATCAGATTTCGGCGTTATTCGAAATCGCAAGAACAAACAACGAGTCTGCGTCTGAGTCGATCAGCGGCGTGATTGGCCGAAACACTCAGTCTTCCTCGGATGTCCTATCGGAAGATGCCCAACGGGTGATTTCAATTGCTGCGTTGCTGGAAAATCAGCGTCGCGGCATCGAGAGTTTTGTTCAAAAGACTCAAGAATTCTTCCAGCAACATACTCAACTTGCAAATGAATCGGAGGAACGGATCCAGAAGATGGAGTCGAGTGTTTCGACAATCAGCAAAATTGCTGTTGGCAGTCGGATCCTTGCGATCAACGCACAGATCGAATCAGCAAGGCTAGGCGAAGCCGGGCGCGCGTTTGCAGTCGTTTCAAAACAAATGAAATCGTTTTCAGATGATACGAAGAACGCGAACAATTTGATCGATGCCTCCGTCGCTTCGGTCTCTGATTTGATGTCTCGGGTTCGCAGCGGAACACGAGAGATGGAATCGAGTCTGAGTGAATTTGCGACCGTCTTGGCGGCGGAAGTCGAAGAGATCGAAGCTCGAACCGATACGCTGATGGAACTGCTGTCGAACACGTTGTGCCAGATTGAGGAGAGCAACGTCCATTTGACGGCTAGTTCGCGAACCGCGCTATCAGAGCTTCAGTTCCAGGATCCGTTGTCGCAGAATTTGCAGCGGATGGTACACGACGTCAAGAAACTGCAAAGCTTGCTTGAAACCGGAGAATGCGAAGATTTCGATCTTGCAGAGATTGATCCAACCGTCGGTAACGATGGATCATTGGAACGAGAGGCTGGGGAAATCGAGTTTTTCTAGTCAGGCAATCGGTGCCGGTCTAGCATCAGCA
>JBAUHR010000008.1:0-2027 GCA_049680385.1 Rubripirellula sp.
ACATGTTCATCGTTCATGCCGGTCACCACCATCACGGTGGCGTCGTCGAGTGGAAGGTCGAGCCACCCCGCCAATTCGACCGCTTCGGGAATCGCCGGCGGCACAACACGCGTGTCCGATGCCGCTTGCACCGCCCAACTAAGAGCTTGGCTGGCATTGGTTTCCGTTTTGAAATCAGACGGTACTTGCCGCTGATTGCCCAGTGCCGTGTAGATCGCATCGCACGCTTTGATGATTTGGCGATCGCCGAAGTCTTGGGAATCGAGTGTTCGATGTCCATAGACTGCGACCAGAATTTCGCTCCACGGCGCCGTCCAATCGGCAATCGGTCGTGCCGGACCGGATAGCGGCTTGAGCAGATCGCCAATCAATCCATGGATTTGGTTGAGCGTCTGAGAAACTCGAGCGGCGCCTTCGGCACGACGTTTCGCCCCCGCGTCGTCCGGATCAAAATCGCTCCGACGTTGGCTAGGCGAGCCAAAAGGCTCGCGAAGATTCAGCGGAACAAGGTGCGGTAAGAACACGTTTTGATGTTCGTCGAGTTCGCGAAGCCAATCGTTTCTGCCAACTTGCTTGCTAAGCCACTCAAATAATTCGGGGTGCCGAACGAGTGAGGCGAACGAAAGAAAGTCTTGCGACTCCAAATATTCCTTGGCGGCGAGCATCAACAGCATGGGCGATGTTTCCGCCAGCGGTCGACCGGCAAGGTTGCGGTGTCGCACACCAATCGCGTTGAGACTACGCTCAAGCTGTGGGACGATCTCGCTGTCGGGAACGCCGATCGTCATTTCGTCGGTGAAAAAACCGTTTGGCAAATTCGACAAGAAATACGCCGCCGCATCCGCTTGATCGGCCGGTTGATCGACAATCAAAATTTGTTCATCCGGAATATCGATTTTCGCGTTCAACCAATAATCGGTGATCAAACAACCGAACGAGTCAAACCCTTCGGCCATCGATTCGTCCGCGGCAATCAAAATGTTGACTTGGTTTGGATTCGACGATTGGATTTGCCGGACCATTTCTGAAACACTTCGGTTCAGGTCGGCGGTACCAATCAGCACGATCTGTTTATCGGTCGAACATCGAATCTCATTGTTTTTAAGCAATCCACTGGCCGCATAATTCCTCGACGCTTGGCGATCCCAAAGATCGACGTCGAGAAGGATCGAGTAATAGCGCGATTGCATGGCGTCGAGTGCATCCCATCGCGCGGACTCCTCCTGCAAAAATCCCGTATCCTTTTTTACCTCGCGGGCGACCGATCGAAGACTCCAGATGTCGTTGGCCAGACGAGTGTGGAGTCGGGAAATTAAAGTCGCCAATGGTTGCCAATCTTGCAGATCGTCGACTTCGGTGCGTCCCGTCAATACGCGGATCTCATCGGCAGGCGTTGCCGCCAACGCCTGCGACCAAGCGAGTTGCTGGGCGAGGTCGGATGCGAGCTGCTTTTCAGCGACGTAAAGGAACTCGGGAAGTTGTCCGATGGTCGTGATGATCGGCGGGATCAGAGATCGTTCGACCGCTGCCGCCTCGCGGACCAGCAACTGCAATAATCGATCGTTGGAACGCGTCGTTGGAAGGACGAGTACAAAATCTTGCAAGTCGATTTCATCGCCACCGGGGAAAGATTCCAGCTGGCGTTGCACCAACCACCGCGCCGCAGATAGCAACGGTGCTTGCTCCAAACCGAGAAAAACACGATTCACGATAAACGTCCCTGTAAAAGCGGTGATTGTCCAATGCGCCCAAAAGCGAGCACCAATGATGTTCTTCAAGTTGTGGTGCTAAATGATGCTCGCATTATAGTGTTCGGCCAGCTTTTGACACGTTAGGTCAAACGAGCCAGAAATCTGAAGAATGGTTAGGATGAGATCCCACGCTCAGGCGTCGGTTTGTGAAAAAGAGGGCATTTGGTGAGAACTTGCACCACGCTGTATCGCTTTCTCAAAGAAATCCCGACCCAATCGCCCGTACAAACGGTCGTCTGGGCAAGGTTAGAGTTGACGGTTTAGGCGAATAAGACG
>JBAUHR010000009.1:0-3553 GCA_049680385.1 Rubripirellula sp.
TACCCGGACCGTCGGGCAACGAAACCATGCGAGACTTCCTTGCGATTAGTGACCAGACACTGATCGACAACCCTCCGGTGCGTTCACTTGAAACTCTGTGCTTGGCTGGATGCCAAGTGACCGCCGAGGGAATCGCTTCGATCGGCGGCCAATCGCAACTAACGTGGCTAGACCTAGCCCATTTGCCGGTCGGAAACGATGCTGTGCGCGGCATCGCAGTGTCGCCGCAGAAAATCGAACAACTGACGCTCGAGGGAACGCAGGTCGATTCCGACTTGGCCGATTGGATCGGGCAAGCCGTCAGCTTGCGCGAACTCGACCTCAGTTGGACCCGGACCGATGACAGCGTGATCACGGCGATTGAACCGGTTAAGAAAATGTCGGTCCTTTGGATGACCGGAACGCAGATTACCGATAAGTCGATCCCCACGATTTCGGCGATGCAAGAATTGAAGAGCGTTGATGTGCAGCGGACGGGCGTGACCGCCGCAGGAATCGCATCACTTCGCAAAGCTACATCGGCGGATATCAATCCGCTGGAACTACGTACCGCAACACCTTGACTTTTCGTTCTAACCAAGTGGACAAGCCAACATGACGGACCAAGCCGATTTCACACCCGAACTGATTGCTCGCATCGGCAACTGTGGCGCGATCGCAGCGGTGACCATTGACGACGCAGACGCTGCGATTCCGCTTGCCAAATCGCTGCTGGCATGCCGGATCGACGTGATGGAAATCACTTTGGGGACGCCAGTTGCCATCGACGCGATGCGCCGGATTCGTGACGAGGTTCCGGAAATGCTGGTTGGCGCAGGCACGATCTCCAGCGCCGACCAAGTCAGTGCAGCAATCGATGCTGGCGCGGCTTTCGGCGTTGCACCGGGACTGTCACGCGGCGTTGTGCTTGAATCGAGACAATGCGGACTTCCCTTCGCGCCGGGCGTGATCACACCGACCGAAATGGAAACGGCAATCGATTTGGGCTGCCGCCAACTGAACATTTTTCCCATCGAACCCATTGGCGGCATCAAGTACCTGCGGACGATGGTGATGCCGTTCGAGCATCTTGGGTTAAAGTTCTTTGTGTCGGGCGGAATCAACCCGTCAAACATGACCGCGTATCTGTACCACGACGACATCACGGCGATCGGCGGCGCCTGGATCGCGCCGCGAAGCCAAATTCGGACTCAGGATTGGTCTGCGGTGATCGACAACGCAATCGAAGCGGCGTCGATTGTCAAAGAAATGAAGCCGCGATGAATCAACGGCTGGCAAACCAAACGCTAGAAGCCAAAGCCGCCGGTCGTAAACCAGAATGCGGCCAACATGCACAACCAAACGCCGTCAAGAAAGTGCCAGTACTGGGCCGAAAAATCGACGGGCCAATGACGTTCGTGATCGTACTTTCCAAGTCCGGACCGAATCGAAACGATCCCTAGCGAGACGACGCCGCCGGCAACGTGCAACGCGTGCAACAGTGCCAGCACCGCCACCATCCCGGCGACACCCTTGCCGGTACCGCCACGCAGCGCCGGGCCAGACAACATTTCCTTCATCGCGAAAAATTGCACGCCCATGAACAACGTTGCCGCAACCGCGCTGATGACCAACAACAATGTCGTCACCCATCGTTGATCGCGGCGAACCGATCGCGTGGCCCAATGGACTAAGCCGCTGACCAGGACCAAGCAGACCGTGCTAATTAAGAAACTTGGCGGCAGCGGCACTGTGCTTTGAATGTCCCCTCGTCGGGAATACGAGTAGATCGCGTACAGCAAAATGCTGGCGACAAAGAACACCGACAGCGAACCGAGAAAAAGAAACCCACCAATCCGGAAACGCTTGTCGTCAGGGAGCATCGTTGGGAACTCAAGACGCGGGTGGGTTGCGAGAGGAACCAAAGGGTTTTGGTTCCTCCAGCATAAACCGCAAACGTGGCGACGTCTTCACCACCACCTTTAGGCTGCCAGCCCGAATCAGCCACAGACCGATGGCTTGCACCGGCCTTGTTATCGGCTAAAGCCGTGCTTAATCGCTAGCAACTAGTGACGGCCGTGATGGGGTCCACGGTGGTAGTCGTAGTGGCCTGGGTACACGTCGAAGTGATTTCCATGAGGCACAACTTGGGTCGGATGATAGTCGTAATGGCCACGGTAATTACTGCGATACGATTGATATCGAGGAATCTGATAGCTGGGGACGTGGCCGTACCGCACTCCGTACGACGGTACGTATGACGGACGGTACGAGTTGTAGTATCCGTGGCCGTAGCTAGGACGATACGAGTTGTAATTGCTGTAGCCGAACCCACCGTTCCCGATCGAAATCGAGAAACCACCTGCATCAGCGGTCGGAGTATCAGCGGCGAACATCAATCCGGCGGCAAGCAGCGGTGCCACCATCCATTTGGTGAGCGTAAACATCTTGGGGGGTGCCTTTCATACGGGTGCTTGCTGCGGTCAATGACCGAGTCAAGCAATTGTTTCTTGTGCAGGAAAAGCCTCCTGCGGGGAGGGTCTTTCCAATTCATTGCATCGTTCACGCCAAACACTGACAAAATCGGATTCAGCACTGAACTCGCCCGACCGTAAGTGTTTCAAGCGAAAGACTTTAGACGCAATTCGAAAAATCGCCAGAAAATTTCCTGCCGAGATGGCTTGTTGAAAACCGATCAATTACTGGCATCGAAATGATGGCGCGTCTGTCGCAATATGGACATCAGGGCTGCCAAAGTCCGATCGGTGGCGGGTATCGGGTATCGCCATCCCAGACCGGGCGATCCCAGACCGGGCGATCCAAGGGCGGGCACCAAAGCGTTGGCGGCACGGGCCGATAGCCGGGCACGAACCAGGGATCCAGCAGCAGGCGATTCACATCAAGGTAGAAGGCCCTAAGTCCCTGGCTGGCAAAACCGCCACCTGCGAAACCAGGATGGATCAGCCCAAGTTCGGCGAAATGGTCTCGGCGCTTCTGCAGATCCGCAGCCGGTTTGTAGTCGCGATATCGCTGCAGACTTAGGCCAATTCCAGCGTCACTGGGATCTCGCAACAATTCCTTGCGGGTGCGAATGGGCGACTGTGCGATCGCTAGTCCGCCGACACCGATCATCATGCCTAAAAGAACGATTCGAAACCGAGTACTCATCACGCTGCTTGCCCCCCCGCCCAGTCAACGACCGTTGCCATCGCCAGCACGCGCAGAACCCGAATCAGACGCCGCTCTCAGCATCGTGCGTGTTACGACTTAACGATGTCTTTCATCTTCGGTTCAAGATAAGTAACCGTCGACTGCATGCTGGCCAAGTTGCCGTAGTCTTCCTCTGGAATCTGCACACGGTGCCGCTTCCGCAGCTCCATCACGATGTCCAAAAAGTCCATGCTGTCGAGTTCAAGTTGCTCGCGAAACGCCTTCTCATCATCCAGGCCGTCAAGGTCGTCGTCCGGCGAGATGTCCTCGAGGATGTCTAGAATTTCGTCTCGAATTTCGGCTGGCGTCATCGCTTAGGTGGCTCCCCAAACGTCGGCTTGCGACGATGGATGTTCAGAAAGGT
>JBAUHR010000010.1:0-4171 GCA_049680385.1 Rubripirellula sp.
GGGCGTGGCCGACATTGGAAGAAAACAATGACCACCGCCATGTCTCGCACCTGTATCCGGTTTGGCCCGGGCATGAGATCAATCCCGAAGCAACGCCGGATCTGTTTGCTGCCGCAACCAAAGCGGCCAAGAACCGTGGACGCGGAAATGGTTCTGCCCACGGACTGACTCACATGGCCCTGATTGCGGCACGGCTAAAAGACGCAGGCCTCGTCGCTGGCAATTTGCGTTTCATGCTCAGCAACGGCTATCTGTTGCCAAGCTTATTCACGTTCCACAATCCCGGTCGGATCTACAACTCGGACATGCTAAACGCCTTGCCGGCGGTGGTGATGGAAATGTTGGTCTACACCAAACCGGGGGAAGTCGAGTTGTTGCCTGCCCTGGACGAGTCGTTTGTTACCGGCCAGATCCGTGGCGTTTGCGGTCGCAACGGAGTCGTCGTTGAATCGCTACGCTGGGATTTTGGCAATCGCACCGTCGACGTATCGCTGAGTTCCAAACGTGATCAAGCAATCACGATCCGTGTTCGACGAGGTATTCAATCAGCCATCGATCAGGACGCGAATCCGATCGAACTGCAAAGTGATCAAACGATCGGAGTCTCGCTTTCCGCCAACTCGCCGCTTCGCTTGCAGATCAAGTTGCAGCAACCCAAGTGAGGCTTTGCCATCCGGTGATCACAAATAACGCGGTGGCTAACTCAGTTGGCCGAGCGAACCGTTGCTGTCGCCGAACTGGTCGGTCTTGGCGCCCATCTGCTGCATCATCCACACATAAAGATTGCAAAGCGGTGTGTCTTTGCCGTACTGGATGTGACGACCCGTCTTGATTTTCCCCCCGGCGGCGCCGGCCAGCAAGATCGGCAGATTGTCGTGGTTGTGGCGATCGCCGTCGCTGATTCCGCTGCCATAGACCAACATGCAGTTGTCCAGCAGGCTGCCATTGCCTTCGGGCGTTTGCTTCATTCGGTCCAGCAGATAGGCAAACCGTTCGATGTGAAAACGATTAATCTTGGCGATGTTCGCTTGCTTGTGTTCGCTCTTTCCGTGGTGCGATGTTTCGTGGTGCCCCTCGCTGACACCAATTTCGGGATAGCTGCGGTTGCTGCCGGCGTTGGTGAACATGAACGACAAAATTCGCGTGCTGTCGGTTTGATAAGCAAGCGTCACCATGTCCATCATCAACTCGCAGTGCTTGCTCAGTTCCTTCGGCACGCCACTGGGGCGCGGATAATCGGGAACACCGTCTTCGGTCATTCGCAAGCGTTCAACACCGCCAATTCGTTTTTCAACGTCGCGAACCGAATACAGGTATTCGTCGAGCTTTCGCTGATCAATGGCAGGCAATGTCTTATGCAGTCGATTGGCGTCTTCAAGGACAAAGTCCAGAATGCTCTTTCGATACTTTTCGCGAACGCTTTTAGCTTGCTTGGTTTCCTTGACCACTTGTCCAGCGAACAGTCGGTCGAACAACGCGCCGGGATCAATCTCTTTGGACATCGGATTGGTCGGCCCTCGCCACGACATGTTCGATGCGTAAGCACAACTGTATCCGCTGTCGCAATTGCCAGCCTGGGCACTCGCTTCCAACCCGAGTTCCAGTGACGAAAACCGAGTTGAGTCGCCAACGTACTTCGCCGTCATTTGGTCGACAGAGATTCCGTTTTGAATGTCGGCGCCGTTGGTTTTGCGTGGATGAGCGCCCGTCAAAAAAGCGGCGACGCTACGTGCATGGTCACCGCCGCCGTCACCGTGGGCGCGAGCACCGTCGAGCGTCAGTCCCGACAGAACGTTGATCTCGTCTTGATGATCGGCAAGCTTTGCAAGCGTCGGTGGAAGATCAAACTTGAAGCCTTCTTTCGATGGCGTCCAATCGGGCATGTGCATGCCGTTGGGGACGTAAAAGAAACCCATCCGAAGCGGCGGCCCCGACGATGGACTGGCCGCTGATAGCAGTCGCGTTGGCGACATCACGTCCAACAACGGCAACGCGACCGCCGTTCCGATGCCACGCAAGACAGTTCGTCGAGAAAAGGAAACTGGCATCGATCAACCTTTGTCGAGTTCAAGTAAAAATCACGCTCTCGTCCAATTATACCCCACGTCCAGCAAAGAAAATGATCATTGCAAAGTCCATTGATACAATTGCTGGCCGATGAGTCATGGAAATTTAGAACGCGAGGTCGGATCGATGGGTGAAGGGGAAACTCTGAGTGATCGTTAGGATCAGTGACGAGAACCGATCCTCGTTTTCGGCGAGCGATTCGAGTGCTTCATCGACCACGCAGGGATCGATTTCACGCGGCCCGCGACCGAGCGCGTAGATCAGTAGGTTTTCAATCAGAGCCTTGGACATGTCTTCTTTCCGCGCCAGCAGCAAGTCTTTCAAGCCTCCGGGACCGCTGAATTTGACGTCGTTTGGCAGTTCGCCCGAAGCATCGATCGGTTGTCCAGCGTCTTCGGTCCGCCAGCGTCCGATTGCATCGTAGTTTTCGAGCGAGAAACCGATTGGGTCCATCTTGGCATGACACGACGCGCACTGAGGACTCTCGCGATGCTTTTCCAAAAGCTCGCGTAGCGTCATCGACTTGGCGTTTTCGTCGTCGGTTATCAATTCAGGGACATCGGGCGGCGGTGGTGGTGGCGGGTCGCCAAAGAACGTGCCGGCGATGTAGTTGCCTCGTCGCGGCACGTTGGTCCGCCCCGGGTCTGATTGCAATGTCAGCAGCGCCGCTGAAACCACAACGCCGCCCCGACGTCGATCACTCAGCGAGACTCGGTGGAATCCTGGTTCTTCAATCGGAGCAAGGCCATAAAATTTGGCAAGACGCGCATCGACGAAGGTGTAGCTGCAATCAATCATCTCGGTAATCGGTCGATTCTTGCGAACGATCTCGGTCAGCATTCGTTCGACTTCGCGGCGCATCGATCGCAACATCGACGCCGTTGCTTCCGGAAAGGTCGCGGCATCGACTTGATGTGTCGGCAACTGATTGAGCTGCAACCACTGGGCAAAGAAACCTCGCACCAGACCATCGGCCGTCCGGCGGTCCTTCAGCATTCGGCGGACCTGCTGTTCGGCAATCACCGGATCGGTCAGTTGCCCCGCTTCGGCTAATTGCCGTAGCTCTTCATCGGGCGGTGACGACCACAAGAAAAAACTCAACCGTGACGCGTAGTCGTAAGCGTCGACTGGATAGGCTTCGTCGATCGTGGGATCGTCCGGTGGCGTTTCGATACGCATGAAGAACCGCGGTGACATCAGGACAGCGGACATCGCATCTCGCATCGCCCGGATGTGCTTTTCGTTGTTGGTGGCGGTGTCTTCGCTGTGCTGGAATGATTGCCGGTAAACCTGATCAAGCCCGTCCAGGAACGGTTGGTCGGCGGGTCGCCGAAACGCGCGATCCGCAAACCGACGCAATCGATCTGATGCCGGTTTGTGGTCAGACTCGTCGTATGAACCGAAAAAATGGTCACTGAGTTTCTTGTCCGTCTCGGCCGCCAGCACCATCGCGTCGGCGACCGAGTCGGCGGCGGCGTAATAGTGACTGACTTCGACGGGCGTCAGCCCCGTTGCGGTGCCAATTCCGACGAAACCAAAGCTGATCGGTTCGGGTGGAAAATCAGTCGCCGGCCGAATCGGCAATCCGGTCAGGTCTTCGACCGCTAGGTTGTATTCATGCCGCGTCAATCGGCGGGCGGCCGGTGTGCCGGGATCCTTCAGCGTTTCGCAATCGATTTCACTTAACTGCGTGTCTAGGAAAGTGATGATCTTTTCGCGGTCTTCTGGTTTGAGGGTTCGGCCTTCTTCGGGAGGCATTTCTTCGGAACGCAGCACCTGCAGAACGGCTTCCCATTTCTTGCGGTTGCGGACGATCATGCGAGGATTTTGGTCCTCCTGCAAATTCACGTCACCACTGGCGTCGCTGTCGCGATGGCAGTGGTAGCAGTGCCGGCCAACGAGGGGCCCAATGGTGCGATCCCATGACAAGGCAAGTTCGCTCTCGTCGGACCACGCAGTACAACAAAAACCGAATAACAGAAGGCACGCCGCAGAAATCCCGCGAGGAAAAAAGCAGCACACCAACACAGGCAACGAACGATTCATATCAGGTGAGTTTCGAGAACCCGTCTGTGCTGTCGCCGAACGATTCTTGGTGGATGCC
>JBAUHR010000011.1:0-9686 GCA_049680385.1 Rubripirellula sp.
TGTTGATTTTCCAAGAGACGCCGAAGCGATCAATCACGATACCGTACCAGGATGTGAACGCTGATTTCGCAAGTGGGATCAGCACCTGACCCCGGTTCGCGAGTCCCTCGAATACTCGCTTCCCGTGTTCCACCGACTCTAACCGTAAAGCAATGGCAAACCCAGCAAATACTGGCTCGATTTCGGCGTCAACGTATCCAACGTCGCTCGCCATAAATTCGGTCCCCTCAATCTGAAACGTCGCGTGAAAGATCATGTCTTCCATGCCCGGCATTGAATGCGACTGATCCGGACTATCGCGAAATCGCATCAAGAAAGTGGTTTTTGCATCTAGCACTTCGCCGTAGTGAGCAAGAGCTTCTTCGGTGCGTCCTGCGAATCCGAGCGTCGTGATTGCGGCCATTGGGACGACAGTTGAAGAGTCTTGAAATGAAGTCGTGACGCAAGGTGCGAAAACCCACTTGCACTCAGATTACTCGGCGCCTGCGAAACCGCCCTGTCGCGGCAACGCCAAGCAATGCAATCGCGACGAACGAACTAGGCTCGGGCACCGCTGATATCTGCACCGTTGAACCGATCGCGACGTTGGTGAAGGCTTGGCCGTCAATGTTGACTGCTCCGTTCAGAAAGATGTTGGCAAACGCGACGTCGTAGTCGTTCAGGTCAAACTGGGTGATGAAGCCTTCGTTTGGCCCAAACACTTGCCCCGTTTCATCGGCCGCTATCAGTTCGATGAACGTCTGGTTGGCAACGAAGTTGGCCGGAAATCCAGTTGAACCACTGGCAACAAACAACGCGTCGGTGTTATCGGACAGAGCGCTGGCGATATCATTTTCGATGGTAAATGAAGCGAATGGCCCACCGGGAAACGATAGCCCGGCAACCTGATAATCGAGTACAAGTCCACTGGCCAAAGTGTGGTTGAAAAAACCACGGTCAATATCGTTGTCCAAATCAGCGGATGCGACGTCGGGATCAAAGATCATGGTTCCCGTTAATGTGTCGCCCAGGTTGATGCCGCCAATCTGAGTCAGGTTCGTACTGTCGGCTACGATTTGGTTCACTGTTGCCGTAAATATGGTCGTCACCGGAGCGGCCACGACGCGGGAGGCGTCTGCAACCAACAGTAGCGGAACCCAGGCAACGCAAAAGAAAATCTTCGAACGCATGTTTCGCACCTTGAAATCAGGTAACAGCTCACCAGTCCAGATAGAAAATGTAACCAAATTTGACGAAGCCGTTGTCCTTCGGAAAAAAAATACGACGCAGTATGGCGCCAGACGCGTCGAACCCCCACATCGTTGACGCTCGCCGCAAGGGCACGCTGAATTAAACGCTTGCAAAATATGGACTCAAAACCGCACGACATCTGAAAGCAAGGAAGTAGCGAGCGAGGACTGTTTCATAAAAATGGTTCGTCGATTTGCTCGAAGGTCAGTTCAGCTTTCTGACCGTTTCGCGCTGAGCGGCTTCATTGGCTTGAGCCACCAAACCGCCGGATGAAAGAACAACAGCGAATCACGATTCCGTGTCCCAAATTCTCCCACCAGTCGAAGCGACGAATGGGAGCAAAGGGGCAGCAACGTTCACTAACTTGCGCCAAGCTCGCCGCCAAACCTTTGGAAAACCAACTTCACGTAGGGGACCAAGGTTTGGATCAGTTTTGCATCGTCTGCTCCGGCGGTGGTCTCTGCATCAACGTGCCCGTCACGATTGGCAAGCACTAGCGCAGCGACAACATGCTGCATGTCGACCGGCAAGTTGGTCGGCTCTTCCAAAGCCAATGCGAGATCGAACAGCACATCTTGCATCGAGGCGTCAACGATCGCTTGTCCGTCCGAGTCAATTTTGATTCCCGGGACGATTTGGTTCTGCTGATTCACTGCTGTATCGATTCAAGTTTGAAACTTCAAAAACTGTCGCCCCAAAAAAATAATGACCTTGGCTCATTGCACGTCGAGATTGCTCCGGCGATTGGCCAGCGGATTCAAGCATTCAACCTCGACGGATCCGTTCTACTGCTCTATCGCGTATGAAAAGGACTGTTGTCTTAGAGGGTCAAAAAACACGCGGAGCCATTGCCTGCACGGTGGCGATCGCATGGCGAAGGGACTGTGATGTGGTGGGTTTTGCGACGAATGCATCACACTTGTCCAATACGTCTTCGGGTTTGTAGCCGCTGGTGATGATGGTCTTGAGACCGGGATGCAGATTGCGAGCCTGTGTGCAAAATTCCAGACCGTTTAATCCGGGCATCTGATAGTCGGTGATCAATACATCGATGTCATTGTTGTTGCGCAAGTACTGCATCGCGTCGCTGCCATCGCCAAAGCTGACAACCTTGCATCCGAGCGATCGCAATAGCGTATCAGCAGAGTGCAGTGCTCGTGCGACGTCATCGACCAGCAGCACACGGCAAGGTTCGAATGGAATCGCGATATCAAGAAAGTGCCCCGTCTCTTCGGTCTTGGGACGCTGCTGATTAAACGCAATGCAGATGCGAGTGCCGACGCCAACCTGCGAATGCACGTCCATGGTACCGTCATAACTATTGACAATCGCATTGGATGTAGCGAGCCCCAGTCCAGTTCCAAATTCTCCTTTGCTGCTAAAGAACGTCTCGGTACATTTTTGCAAAATGTCTTCGGGCATTCCGACTCCGGTGTCTTCTACTTCCAAGATCGATTTGCCGTCTTCAGTTCGACATCTCAACCACAACGATCCGCTTCCTTCGATGGCATCAACGGCGTTGTGGCCAAGATTCAGCAAGATTTCTCGTATCTCAGCAGGTGATCCTGTCATGGTTGCAGGACTCGTTTCCGTCATGACCTGAATCTCTTTACCGCGATCCGTTGCGAGTTTAGCTGTGGCTCGCAGCAGTTCAGCGACTTCCGCGACGATGACTTCAAGGTCGCACAATTCATGCGCCTGACATCGGCGCCGATACAAGGGGCTTAGCCTCGCGATGATTTCCGATGCGTCATTGACACACGTCAGGATCACCCGGTTGTATTGCTTTATATCGTCCTGGGTGACGTGTCCTATGCTAATCAATTCGGAATAAACCGTGATGGGACTTAGCAAGTTGTTGATGTCATGAGCGATGCCTGCCGCCATTTCTCCGAACGCCTGCAGACGCTCACGTTGAACCAGCCGAGCCTGTGATTCTCTCAACTGGCTCTCCGATTCTTCGCGGGTCTTTACAACCTGCTGCAAATGCGCGACGCGTTTGCGTTCTGCCCGCACTGCGTAGACACTGACAAAAAGGAACAGCGACACGGTCGACGCCAAGGTCCCCCACTTGAACATGGCAGTTTGGTACCACTTGGGATGAACCGTAATATGAAGCGACGAGATGCTCGTCCACTCACCACCAGGGACCATCGCTTTGATTTCGAATTTGAATTTTCCGCCGGGTAAAGCCGGAAACTGAAATACATCTTGATAGCTTGGCGGCGTCCACGCATCAGATATGCCTACCATTCGAGTCGAGTATAAGAGGGATTCCGGGCTCTTCGCCAACGGCACACTACACGCCAGCCCGAGCGTTCCGGACGATGTTTCGAATTCCGTTTCAGCTTGCCAAGCTGATAACTTTGTCAGCGGCAGTGCTCGGGCAATCTGGTGAGCGAGTTCTCCGTCGTGTGGAACTTTGGCGGATTCAACCGCAGGCCCAGAAGGATCCATGAGGGTGACTTCGGAAAACAGGACGCGCAGTTTGGGCTTGTCTGACGCCACGTCATACTCGATTGGTCGAACAACAATCCGCCCATTAAGAATTCTCCACAAACGTCCGAAAGGATCAATCTGTTCAGAAATGCCGCTATGTTTGCTTTCCCGCAACGCTCTCAGTTCACCATTGATTCGGCGAATTCGCCATCGGCTGGTGTAGAACTGACACAGCAGCAAGTCACCCCCATGCCCATTTCGAAAGTACTCGACGCCCTGCAGCCGGCCTTCTAATTGTTCGTCCAAGAGTTTTTGAAACTCGGGATCCTGGCGGAATTCGTTTCGTTCTCGATCGAAACGCAACACTTGTTGGTCCCCGGTGAACGTATACATAGAATCTTCAAACAAGAACACCATTGACGGGATTGGATATCGCTTGACGACGTCGCCGGGGAGCAGCCGCAACAGACTGCGACCGTCTGCGTGATGAAGTGAAGATACCCAGACATCGCCGTCCGGCCCAACGTCCAGCGTGCTGGTCATCAACTCACCCGTCGGAAGATCGTTGCCCAGCGTCCAGTTTCCGACTCCTCCGGTAATCTCGAACATCGGCTGAGTGTTCAGGGAACTTCCCACCAAAATCCGCTTAGAAGACACAGCGACGACGTTGGAACTACTGCGGCGGGCAACCAGGACCGCATCGTTCTCTGGTTTGCTTGAATCCCAAACATACACTCCGCTGGCGGAAAGGAAGAAGAACTCCGAGCCAATCGCTTTTGTCCGCATCCCGATTCCTGGTGGTAGTCCAGGAATCTTCCTTAGTTCGGTGATTGGGTGCCGACGATCGTCTGCTAATGTTCCATAAAAGGCGGACGTGTGATTGCTGGCAACCAGCGTTTCACCTTGGATCGACAAAGTCTCGATTTCGGTTTTGTCAGGCAGGTCCCAAAATTGTTGGTCAGGATCGGAATCGATGCGAGAAACTCCCTGGCGGGTCGCCATCCAGATTCGTCCCAAGGAGTCGATGGTTAAAGCGGGCCGAAGCAATCCGGATTTTTCAACCTGCAATGCTTGCATGTCCCCGTCACGGTTCATCAATACGATGCCCTCTGGGTAAACCAGCATCACTCCTCCGCCGTGTGGCTTAGGACGCAAAAAAATTGGAATTCGATAGTCCACTGATGACACCTTGCCCAGAACGCTTAGGCTGGTCGATTTCACCTGAGTGCCTCGAATTCGATGCACTGACTCGGCCGAAACGCAGTGGAATTCTCCGTCGTCTTCATTTGGCTTCAAATCCGCACATGTAACAACGTGCGCGTCGACCATCAGGTCATCAATCACGTCGACGCTGCCGTCTTCCCGCAACCAACCAAAATGAGTCTCTAACGGGTTGGTCATTGATTCCAACTGAACCATCGGTCTTCCATCAACGTCAAACACGCGTCGAAACTTCAGGTTGCTTGGCAGAGCCTCTGTCCGGCGTATGACCTTGATGTCGTCTGTTCCGTCAGCCAGAACTCGGCATCGTGCAATGAACCAAGTTTGAGTCATGTACACGTCGCTACCGACGCGGGAAAAATCCTTAAAGCCGCCGACTCTTTTTTCTTCCAGGCCTGCAGCAATCAATTTGTTGGCAAGGAAGATAGGTTGCAGCGGGGTTATTCCGTCTTCGGGAATGCGGAAGACTTGCGACTGCTGACCAACGGCCCCGTACAAATGACCGTTGTTGTTGCTGACCAGAAAACGTGTTGGTTGGCGGCAGATGTGACGCCAACGCGCCCCGTCAAACCGCACAATGCCACTTTCGCCGCCAAAATAGACCATCCCTTGGTCATCCACCGTGCCGCAGATTCCGCGGAAATCCATGGACACGCGATCAAACGAATACTCGGTAGTCGGGTATTTTGCAGGGACTGTGGTTTCGGCGGTTCCAGCCGCTGGAAAGATGGTCCGCCCAAGACAAAACAATGCGAGCCAAACCCAAATCGTGACTCCGCGCCCAGTACCTCCGGCCAATGGGAAATGTAGAAACGAATGGCCCCTGGCAACCGGACTTGAACCCCATCTCCTTGCCACTGGATCTCCTCGTGTCTTTACTGCCGACGCTTTTTTTAAGCCATGGGCAACCAGCATCTTTTCCGGTTGCTTCCATCGCCGCGTCGCTCACGACTGCCCCATGCCGCCGCTTGTGCCCTCTACGATCCGCCCGATCGCAGTCCGCCCTATGGTAATGTTTTTCCCCGGACGTATGCAATCGGCCCCGTCGAGCTGAATTGGCTACATTCAAGGTTCACAGGCTGCCGCGATTTGCCAACGTACAATCTCTTGGTTCGTCCATCGTCGGACTCCTAGAAATTCCCCATTGAACCGATCCGCTAATTTGCACCAAACCAGCGAACGTTGATCGCGTCGTAGGTTGACCGGTGTCCCTGCATCAATTCCAACAAGGACACGTTGACCTTTTGCTGCAGGGTGCTGCCGGCGGGAAAAGCGATGCCATAGGCGCGTGTGTCGAAGGGTTTGCCGACAAGCACGAACTGTCCATCGCTTCGCGAAATGCTGTGCTTCAATTGGGGCAGGTCATGAACGACGGCGACGACGTCTCGCGATGCTACCAGTTCAAAGGCTGACTGCAGCGAATCCGTTGATGTCGCGAATGCGCCGCGTTGCAAGACAGCCTGCTCGGCGACGGTGCCGGCAACAACTGCAACCCTCTGACCCTTCAGGTCCGCTGATGTTTCAATGCTGGTCGTCAGTCGCTGAATCGTGAATGCCGAGGACAACGCGCCGACACTGATGCCGAACAGGATGATTCCCGCAAAAATGACGACGACACCCAAGATGCGGCTGATTGCTGTTCGCGGTGCAAAGTCGCCGTATCCTACCGTTGACATCGTTACGATCGTCCACCAAATCCCTTGCCCGACGCCGGGCAGCCAGCGGTCGTCAAATCCGTTCGATCTGCCCCTTTCCGCTAACCAAATCAAATGAGCGCATAAGACCACAAAACCCAACAGCAACAGCAGGACTTGCCCTAACTGGTTCGACCAAAGCGTTCGCCAAACGCTCACGTCCTCGCGAAGAACCGCGATATCAAGCCCGCTCTGATAAAAGGGTTGGGAAAAATCCAGTCGCCGCAAACGATCGGGTGAAATAGAGATTGCCGAGATCCCCATATCAACTTCATTCGTTTCAACGGCTCGCAAGTGCGATTCAATCGTTTCGTGCACACGAAATTCTGCCGAGTGATCGCCGTCGATGTTGCGGATGATTTCTTCGATCAAATCGATCGAAAACCCTGAAAGCTCGTTGGAATCGGGATCGACGATGACAAAGGGAGGCGCCGGCTTCACCGAAACCACATACACGTCGCCTTGCTGTCCGTGAACTGGCGACACAGCCAGCATCCAGAAGACGCACGCGATCACGGATCCGTTTCGACATCGAAATCGGTCCATCCAATTTCCTCCATGCATCGCGTTATTCAATCGCCACCACAACCACCACCGCAGCTCGATCCACAACTGCTGCCGCCCGAGTCGTCACTGCCACTGAACGAATCAGCAAACGAATCGAACCATCCGCCCGAAGATGCAGAGGTTTTGCTTGTCTCTATCTCGGTCACATCGGCGAACGAAGTCTTGGCGTCGGGATCGATCGCACCATTCGATGTGTCGGCGGATTCAGTGGCGGGACTAAGAATGTCCTCTTGATCTACTGAAATTGCATCTTCGCCAACTTCGACGATCGCCTGCCCCGCATCGTTGACCATGGTGCAATCCGCGACTTGGATTTGATGGTCGTGGCACATATCGGCCCAGAACCATGCATAGAAAAAGTAGTCATCCATTCCGTGATAGCCATGAAAAACAGGATCCTCGTAGTCCCGCCGGCGACCTCGCTTCAGCGAATTCCAAGACGGAATTGGCTCGTTTGGAACAATGATCTTTGACTCACTCAACTTGAAGATTCGTTCTACGCCCATGTTCTGCCGAATCGCAGATTCAATTTTGGCCAGGAACCCATCGAAATGACTAAGCTTTTGTGCGACCATCGCATCGTACTTTTCTTGGGATGCGAAATGCGGCGATAGCTTCGCAGTCGTTTCGTCCACTTCCTGATCAGCGACCTTCAAGTCACCGAACACTCCGTTGATCGTCAACTTGATCGGCGCTTCGCCAACCTTGTGGCACCGGTTGATTTCAATCTGAATCAGATAAATGAGTTCTTCGTCTTCGTGTTCGAGCACTAGGTGCAGTGACTCAAACACTGTTTGATTGTTCTGTTCCGTCCCAGCCTGCGTAAAGGCGATCATCGCTTCCTTCAGATCGTTTTCTTTGCCCTCTTCATCCAAGTAGAAGTCGATGTCGTCCTTGGACAAACGAATGATATTCGACACTCCGACGCTAGCGAGGATGCGGTAAAACTTCTGCAGGATTCCGACAGCGGTGAAACTCTCTCGCTCCTCTTTCTCTGAGCCAAGCCCCAAGGTAATGAACTGAACCATCTTGCCGAACGCTTTGCTCGGAGTTGCCAATTCGATTTGCGTGGCCGAGGACGGGTCGACCGATAGAGTGCCGCGAAAATACATACTGTCGCTTTCCAATTAGAGAAGGGCGGCGATGGATTGCGCGGTCGAATGAACGGTAGATTGGGCCCTGAATCTGATCAGGGATTTGAATCGCACGCACCACACTCACTGTCGCCCACTTGGGATCGATCACCCCAGTATAACGGATCAGGTGCGCCGAAATGCTGACGATACAATCCGAGCGTCGTGAGAAATTGCTGACGATTCGTTTCCGCTAGCCCGCCGGGTTGATGATGGATCATGCGACCAAACTCTCGCTCACAAAAACTGGCGTAGCCGTGCGTAAACAGGATGAACTCATGCCAAGCCAGGTCAACGGCGACACTGGGCGAAAGCCGAGAATCCGAAGATGCGACCAACTGCATGAACCGCACCACCTCAGTCAATAACTCAATCGCCTCTTCGTTCCGGCAACGCGTCGCCGTCGTGATTTTAGTCACTAGCAACGGCATTTCGTCAAGCAGTGCAACAGCAAGTGACCGACTTTCGATTCGGTTTTGCTCGGTGCTTTCGAGTAGAGAGAACGTACGCAACTTAACAGCCAGACTTGCGGATCGTTGATTCGTGAAACAGGCAAGTATAGCGAGCTTCTCAACCGGAAATCACGTTTAGAGTGCGAGCATGATTTAGAATCGAGACCAATTCCGCCGGTCGGTCGCGCAAGCACTCGGCGTTTGTACGGCATACTGCCCAACGACCGAAGGCTCGCACCATAACCTCGAATCACAATTCGCGGACGCGATCAGCTTTCGCGCAGCACTGACTTTAGCTGTTTGAGCCCGAACGGTTTCTGGATCAACTGCGCATTTTCGTCAAGTCGAGCGACGGCTTCCAATTCGCTGGTGGCGGCGAAGCCGGTCATGAAGCAAACAAACGTGTGGTTGTTGCTCTCGCGCAGTGCTCGGTAGGTTTCCAGACCACTGAGTCCGGGCATTTGCTGATCCATCAGAACGAGGTCAAACTGCTGGGACTCGATGGCGGCCAAGGCCTCTTGACCGGATTTCACACCGTGACACTCGATCGATTGGCTCTGTAGTAAATGTAAAATCGATAGCAAAACTTCGGGTTGATCATCCACGACGAGCACATGCCGTGCGCCCGAGTGGCGCACGGATGAATCGTCGCGAGTTTTCTCGGCGTCTTGGCTAGGCAGTGGGAAGACAACCTCAAACTGGGTTCCCTTCCCCAATTCGGTGTCTACCTTGAGTGCAGCATGGTGCGTCTGCACGATTCCAAATACGGTGGACAAGCCAAGTCCGTGCCCTGAATCTCTCGTCGAATAGAACGGATCGAATAAACGCATTTTAGATTCATCAGTCATACCGCATCCAGTGTCCGATACGGAAAGATAAGCGTACTCTCCTTCATCGAGTTGGTTTCCGTAGACGTACCTTGCCGCTTCCTCACGTTGCAATCGCCGGAT
>JBAUHR010000012.1:0-2184 GCA_049680385.1 Rubripirellula sp.
AGGTTCCACTCTTCGCCGCCAGGGACGAATTGGCCCGTGTCGCCGAGCAGGCTGAGCCAGTCGTAATGGTGATTTCGATCGACGAACAGTTCAAGGTCGGGAAGCGTGTCGAGATAGCTGATCCGGCCCTCAATGCGATCACGCGCAAAGATCGCTGCGCCGCGAGCGAGAAGGTTCTCGCCGACGACGCCATCGGCGATCAGTGAGTGCATCTGCCTTGCTTCGCGGAAGCATCGGTGCCGACTGATGTGCTCTCCGTTAGCCACTTGAAAGGCGAAATCTCCCACGAAGACAATGGCGGCCGAAGTTGGAATCGAGTCAAGGTGCTCGCTAAGTGAGAGGTCAACCTGCCAGCCGCTCTTTTGCTCGACCGACCAACCTGCGATCTGCTCCAAGAGGTTCGATTCGCACACCGCAGAACCCGTTTCGTGATCTAGCACGGGAGAAGCAAAACGCTGTTTCCAAATGACTTGTGAATTTCCCGCGTCGCATCCGGCGGCCTCAGTCCAACCAAAGCCCGGAGTGTGCCAGTCGCTAACGATAGGGCGTTTGCGAGCCGGAATCCATCGAAGCCCCGTTTCAGCTTTCGTCGGTACAAGTTGTAGCGTCGAGCATCGGACTTGCCCCCAATCGGCGTGAACGATTGGCAGGGTCAGCGGATCATCGGACGCACTTTCCGGCGGCCTCAATGTCTCCCGCTGTTGCTCGAGCCAGGCGAGTGCGGCGGCGACGGGAAGCCAAAGCAATGATGCGTTGACGCCCGCAACGGAACATGCATCAAGCAGTTTCTGTTGTTCTCGCTGCCGAAAATCGTTGGGTATGACGATCGCCGATGGAGCGTCCTTGGCATGAATCTTGGCAAGCTGAGATGCGCCGCTCGCGATTGCGTCGAGTGAACTCAGTTCTTGGTCCTCGTCATCAATCGTCCATCGCCAAAGCTCATTGCCGTCGTCTGCTCGGCCCGTCCACGCGGCGGCGATCGGGAAGCGACCGCTACCGGAATCTCGGCTCACCGCGGCTTCGGGTGGCCAAGGTGCCGCGGTTCCACGCGGATGGGGCGGCGACCAATAGTCCAGCCTCAGTGGCTCGCCGACCATTCGGCTTAGCAAGACAGAAGCAGGAATACTTTTGCCGTTTGGTCCATTTTCGATTGAGTGTTGCCCGCGGTCAAATGGAATGCCGTGGGTAGACCAGTGCATGGCTCCCATGCTGATTCCCCACGCATGTTGATTTGACTTCAATGAGTTCACGATAAACACCATTCCTGGTGAAGCGTATCCAATGATCTCGGGTTCTCGATCAATGCCAGTGGAACGACATCCTGTCGAACTTGCTTTCCGGTCACACAGTCAATCAGAGTGATCATGACTTCGTTTTCGCCGAAGCGAAGGTCGCCAAGACCTTCGGCCCGCCTAGTGTCACCTGCAAACGCGACGTCCAACTTGGCGGCATGGCATTCCGTTCGATTCCACGTTGTAGCAAAAGCAGCTTGATCCTCGTTGCCGAAATTCTCTGCGAGTTTCTCTACATCCAAGTCGACACCGAAACTCTTGACGAGTTGCGCTACGTCCCCGAAGGATTCTATCGGTCCGATGTAAAATGCGGAGTCGTTGCTTGGATTCCACACCGGCGGCAATCCGGCCCAATCAAAGAACGTTCCGCGAAGAGGCGTCTCTCGAATCCGCAGATCAAAACGATGGGCTGCTTTTCTTACTTGCCGGTCAGGCAGTCCGCGACTGGCGGAACTCATCCAAGCAATCGTTGCCATGTCAGCAAACGCTTGATGTCGCCAAGTCCATAGTTGTTGACGCCGCCGCTGCTGGCGAATCACCTCCATGTAGGATCGCCAAACCTGTTTGTAGCGTGATTCGTGCAGCAACACGTAATTCGGTTTTGGCAGGCTCGGCAAGCCGGAAACTTCTTGCAGATGGGGCAGCGATTCCAACCGGCGGCAGAGCTTTCTGAAGTGATCTGTCATCCGAATCCATTCATGGTTCGGAAAATTCGTTTGGTGTTGACGCAGGTAGTCGCTTGCCAGCGAGACGCATCTTTTCAGCAAATCACGAACAACACGGTTTTCCAGCGTGTCAACGCTCTCGTATCGTTGGACTGCGAGTACGGCACGTCGGTGGCCTGATTTCTCTGCGAGCGTGTTGCCCGGTTGACGTGTCAGCCAACAGACGC
>JBAUHR010000013.1:0-3430 GCA_049680385.1 Rubripirellula sp.
TACCCGCGAAGCAACGTCAGTGCGTCAACAACAAGCGAAGTTCGATTCTCCTTCGTCCATGCGAGGATATCTTTGTGCTTCCAATCTGTTCGATCTGCTGGGTTCTCTCGATCCGTTCGGAGCCTAATCGGGAGTACGCGACGCACAATATCTCCCTTGAATGTCACGTTGTTCCCCGTGAGTGCGAAAACGGTTCGAATGGAGTCTGTGGACACTGAACGGCTCGCGCCCAATTCACGATCTTTCCAAGCACCCGCCGTTAAAACGCTGTCCAACGACGCACCGCCGACTGGTCGGTCGATATTGTCAAAAAGAACCATCGGATCTGAATTGACGGCGACCGCCGTCGTGATGCTCTTTCGCATTTCGTTTTCACTTGCCGGATACGGTGTACACGCTGCCGACCTACCGAAAACGATTTCCCAAAGTGTCTGAACCGCGATGGTCTTTCCGGTTCCGGATGTGTTGGCGACGACCGCGAAGAAAGGCGTCGGACCTTCAATCAACGAGCGAGCGATGACGGTAAGCAAGAGTGAAAGCCAAGCAGACCGATCGGACGGCGATCTGAAAGGGCTGTCACCAACAACATCGAGCAACCGCTTGCCGGCTAAGACTGCCTCGTCTCGCGTCGGTTGCTCCGGAATCGTTGGGAACGTACTGGATGGCTTGTAGTAAAGCAGCGTTGCCGGATCATAGCCCGGCGTTTGCAGAATAGTTCCATCGGCTCTCATGGTGGGCGTTGTGATCACACCATCAATGCGTCGCACGAGACTGTCATACTTGGCGAAGGACTCGACCGCCTCAACCAACCAGTTCGGTGGTTCGATAGACTTCGTTCCCTTCGCCATTTGCCGCAAGCAGTTCACTGCCGCATTGATCCGCATTTTCAATTGAACGCGTGGAACGACTCGTATTGAGTGGTCCACGATTTCAACGAGTTGACCGTCTCTCTGGAAAACTTCGCGATCCGATTCAGTTACCGATCCAATCGCATCGATGACCGGGACAACTTCGCGGTGTATCTGGTCGCCGAATTGGATCGATATTCGCTTGTCGTGATGTGCTTTTGCTGCCAACGTGACCTCTGTCATCAACGACGTCGCCGTGATGTCGGATTCCACGGTTCCGTTTTCAAGTTCTTGGGCGAGTAGATTTTCGATCACTGGCATTCGGTGTCGTGCTTCAACGTCAAACTTGGCGAATGACTGCCAAACAGCACTCGCCCACGATTCGCCCGACTTGATAAGGAATCCGCTGTCGAGCACGTCCCGTACTGCATGCTGGGCGGCCAAGTTCTTTTCAGTTTTTTCAATCGCCATAGTCATTGTGCAGCTCCGGTGCAATTCGCTGTATCCAATTCGTGTTCGTCATCCGAGAAGTCAACGAGCCCAGACCACACCCAAAAGTCAGCGGGCATTGCCTCACCGAACATGATCCGTTCAATCGTGTGAATTGAGGCGGTTCCGCTCAATTTCGTTTCAGCGTCCCACTTCCTCCCGGCAGCTGCACGCTGTCTCGATCGCTTATGCGTCGCCTTCGCGGACGCCTTCAAAAAATCCTCGCGAAGTGCATCGCCGCCGATGGTTTTGCATGCGAACAACAATCGAAACCAATTCTCGTGATCATCAACGTGTTTCGATTCGCACAACGAAAGCATGTAGCGGACGCATTCAACTTCACGCCGCGAATATCGTCGCCATTGATCGGACGGCAGGACTTTCGGGCTCGACCATCGTGGTTCATTCTCCGCTACACGACGAAGGTGGTCTTCGATTTCGGGTGGCACTCGTGCGAGTTCGCAATCATGCATAGAAAGATCAGGAAGCCACCTATACCGGTCTCCTGAATCATGAAGGCTAGGCGGCATCACAGAATGCGTCTGCTTTCCGTCCCCGCCAAGACGGATTTCTAGTCCACCGAGCGTTTCATCTTTCTGCTTCTTCGGCATCCATGGCTCCCAAAGAAATAACCGATGAATCGAGCGTTTTGAGAAGTAACTCGGAGTCACGCATAAATCGCCAAAGATTCGGTTCGCTGTTGCACGTCCCTGATCGGTGTCGTGCTCAATATCAATCATGCCGGGCAACGGATCGCCGAATGGATACGGACCTAAACTCCCTCCGAATCCAGACTTCGGCCACAACTCAAATTTTTCAATTAACTGCTCGATGTCGAGCGTTGTGTTGTTCGCCCAATCATGCTCGCGGGGCCACTTCCGTTCCCCGCGTTTGTGTTTGAGCATGACGATCCGCCAGCCAAGTTCGGCACATGCGATTGCATCGTTGGTGGCGTAGTGGTCGCGGATCTTAGGTCGCGTAGGTGATGCAGTCGCGATCATGCCGCCCCTCCGCTGCAACCGGGAGCCGACACGTCTACTCCCGTGATTACGGTATCTCGCGGCACCATCCCGTAGCACGTTGCCCGTGGATCATGGCCCTCGGGCAGCCATCCGATGTAATCGTGATCGCCGTCCATTAGCGGTTGCTGTGTTTCTGTGTCGACCGACAGCACTACGCCGTCCACCATCACCAGCGTGACTGCTGGCACTGACAGGACACGGTCAGTGCCAGACTCACGCCAGTATTGCCGGTGCGGATGCCCTCCGATTGCGGTAGCAATAGATCGATAAAAAACTGCCGTTGATGTTGCCCCATTGGGCGATGAGTTGTACACTTTGTGCACTCCTTAATTGCTTGCTCGTAGTTTTGGAAAACAGTTTCGTTGCGGTGCAGTTCCCCCCAGAATCGCACCACTGATTCAAAAACGTCAGCGCCCGGATCTCCCCAGCTTCGGGCGTTTGGCGTTTCTACACTTCATCTTTCGCACCGAATCCGGTGCATGCCGTGGTGCGTGACTTAAGCCACGCTAAACCCCTGGTCGCTCGCCCCGATCAAACGGTAGCTGATCGATGTATTCGTCCAAGTCGCTCCGGCGAAGACGGTAGCAACCGCCGCCGATGCGGATCATCTGCAAGTCGCCGCTTGAGATTCGACGTTCTAGCGAACGCAAGCCGATCGCGAGATATTCGGCGGCTTGAGATTTGGTCATCGCGGCAGGCCAGCGTGCCGGTGTGGATACTGAATCAACCATTGGCGGCTACCTCCAATTGGCGACGACCAGTGCGGCTCCGACGACGCATGTATTGCAGCATGCCATCTACCGAGTCGTGCCCGTAGTCCCGCCATCCGTCATCGGAGTCACTTGGGTTGACGTAACCAAGCTGGACGGCGTGCCGCAGGTGGTGTGCCCGGACTTCAACACCGGGCAAGAGTTCGGCAACGTGTCGCCGGAAGTCTGCGTTCGTCATAGCGTCACAACAAAAAGGGAAACGAAACGTAAGTAAAACAATGGTTTTTCGCTGTGACGTTTGGAATCTATCACCATGTCTCCCGTTAGCACAGACTTTTTGGTGCCCTCAGAGAAAAAAAGT
>JBAUHR010000014.1:0-2347 GCA_049680385.1 Rubripirellula sp.
GCGCGAGGTCGCTACAACGATTCATTGATTGCTTCAACCTGCGTTCACTTGGTTGCATCCCAACGGCGGTTTGTACCTGTACGAGACCGCAATGTACGAACCGATGGTCGCACGAATCGTTTCGTCTGGATCCGCGGTTACTTTCGCATGCCGAAACCGCATCGTCGCACCTCGTGCTGACGCGTTTCTTGCTTCGTCTCGGCGTGAACGCCCGCCGCTTCCGACTTCGCATCACGGAGGATGCGGATGGATCGACGCCTCAGCTTGCCGGCACTTGAGTACCACGTCACACACGGCTGCAACCTGTCATGCCAACAGTGCAGTCATTACTCGAACTTCCACGTCGCCGGCAAGTTGCCGACGATCGAAGACGCCGAAGCTGACTACGCGAAGTGGTCGCACCGCCTGAAGCCACGACGTTTCGCGTTGCTCGGCGGTGAGCCACCCTACGATCCGCCGGAACCCGACGGCCCGATCATCCTGACGCCGCCGCCCGAACCACCGCCACCGGTGTGGCCTGACGACTATCCGCCCGGCACGCCCGATCCTGGCCCGCGTCCGCCGTGGTGGCCCGACGACTACAACTGGCCACCGCGACCGGAAGAACCAGTCGTGATCGAATCCCCATTGCCACCCCACATCTGGCCGCGACTGCCGCCCGACCATCCCTATCACCTGCCGCCGGGTCACTCTTACCCCAACAACCTGCCGCCCGGTCACCCCGGCAGCGCCTACCCCGGCATGCCCGACTACCCCGTCGTGCATCCCGGCGACTGGGGCGACGACTGGCCCAGCTACCCCGGTATCCTCGACGATTGGCCATCGACGTATGAAGACGAGTAAGATTGATCATTGATCCAATTTGAATTACGCCAAGCCAGCCTCGTGCTGGCTTTTTTCGTGCGCGGACTGACTTCTCAATGCCAGTTCGCTTTCTTCCAAAGGAATGCGTTTCTCGATCGCTATCACTCCACGAATACGTTGCCATGAAATAGGCTGGAACAGCAGGTCGGGGCCACGATTGGATTTGCAAGAGATTCGACGCTCATACCGACTTGAGAAAAGTCGCTGCAGTCGGCAGCCTATTTGAAAGGCACCGTCTTTATGGCGTGACTGCGAAGCAATCCGTCGCTACGACGATCCAATCGCATACAAGGCAGCAAGCTCGTCGCTCGATAGTGGTTCTTGATAGATCAAAAACTCATCGACGCGTCCGTTCAGGTTTCTGATGGGGAATGGAACACCATCAAGCGGCAATCCCCAGTTTCCAATCTCGCACGCTCCGAACGTGACCTTGCGTCCCTCTCGATGATGGTCGGTCCCCTCACGGCTGACTTCTTTACCGTCAAAATACTGGACAGCTTCGCCGGTCCTTGCATCGAAAGTCACAGCGACGTGATGCCAACGCCTGTCGCTTGCGCCGAATATGGGCGGTGAATAGAAAACCTGGCTTTGGCGATTTCCATTCCCGGTTTTTCCTCCGGGAGGCGCGGCTCCATCGTAACTGACCGAGAACATTAATCGCCCGGATTGGTCAATTTGCCAGTGGGGTTCGCCGTCTTCATATCCGTCGGATAACAACAGTGCGTTGTACTTGCGATCGAGTCCGTCGACCCGAATCCATGCCGCCATCGTCAAGCCGTCATACTCGTCTTTCATCAGATTGATGCGGACACGATCACCGGGGCTCTTAAACTCCAACGCCGGCTTACCGGGCCAACGTCCGTCCACCCAGCGCGCGCCGACGGCGGAACCGTGACTATAAGGACGTTTCGGGATCGCAAAGTTGTTGACAAGTCGATCCCATTTCTCATCCTTCCAGCGTCGAAACTGGTAGCAGCCAAGGACGCGTTCATCCGACCGCACTTCATTCATCGCCGCACGCCAACGTATCGTTTTCCGTTGATAGTACTCATCCTTGCGACGTTCAAACTCCTCCACGCTTGGAAAGTCCGCTGGGTTGGAGACGCCCGCGACGACAGGAAGGTCAGTTGCCTTCTTCAGGCTATTGCCTTCACGGATGATCTGCATTTCCGAACCCGGTAGATGGGCTTCGACTTCGCCATCGAAAACATGCAATGATGACTCGGCTCCATCGACTTGAACAGCGAACTCGGTCCCAAGATCGACGACTTTCATGCCGGGAAGCGTCAGACGGAAGCCGATCGCAGGCGGAGGCACGTGCATCGTGACCTTGCCATTCGCACACTCCGCTTCCCAAGAACTGACTAGATTCACATCGGCGGCTTCGTCAATCAGCATCGTTGCACCACTGAAGAAGTCTATTTGCACCGCGCCCGAGAGCAGCTTGACCTGTCCCGGTTGCAATGAGTCACCTTCTTGAAAC
>JBAUHR010000015.1:0-1731 GCA_049680385.1 Rubripirellula sp.
CAACCTGCTGGATGGCACCGACGAATCTTTGTCGGCCAACACCACCGGAACCAGCATCACCGCCAGTTACGACAGCGGCACCGGCGTGTTGACTCTGAGCGGCACGGACACCGTGGCCAACTACCAGCAGGTGCTGCGAACGATCCAGTACAACAACACGTCCGAAGATCCAACGACGACCAGTCGAACGATCGATTTCGTGGCCAGCGATGCGTTTGTCAGCGGTCTGACAGCAACGACAACGGTCGAGATCCTCGCAGTCAACGACGCACCGGTGCTGGACAACAGCGGTGCGCCTGCGCTGCCGACGATTACCGAAGACGAGATTAACAACAGCGGCATGACGGTTGCCGACCTGCTGGCAACCGGCGCGAGCGGCAACCCGATCACCGATGTCGACGGCGATCCGGAAGGCATCGCGATTGTCAATCGCAACAACGGCCGCGGCAGTTGGGAGTACTCGCTGGACGGCGGTTCGAACTGGGGAAGCTTTGGCACGGTTTCTCAAACCGAAGCTCTGTTGCTGCGATCCACCGACCTGGTCCGGTTTGCTCCGGATGGTCAGAACGGCAACCCAACGGATCGCGACTTTGAATTCCGAGCCTGGGACCAATCCAGCGGCACGGCGGGCACGAAAGTCGACGTCACGACCAATGGCGGTTCAACCGCGTTCAGCTCAACGACGGAAATTGCATCCATCACCACGACGGACGTGAATGATGCGCCGGTGCTGGACAACTCTGCCAACCTGACATTGACAACTCAAGCCGAAGACGCCGGTCCGCCGGTTGGAGCGGTGGGGACGGTGATTACCGATCTGGTTCAAACCGGCGTCAACGTCACAGATGTGGATGCCAGCTCACAAACAGGCATCGCGATCACCGCTGCCGATACAACGAATGGAACTTGGTGGTTTACGACCAACAGCGGCGCCACTTGGTCAGCCTTGGGTGCGGTTAGTGATGCCTCAGCACGAGTCTTGAATGCGGCCAGCAATACGCGAATTTACTTCCAAAGCGATTCCGATTACAACGGAACCGTCAACAACGCGATCACCTTCCGAGCTTGGGATCGCAGCGTCGGCACGAACGGTTCGCTGCAGAACGCCAGCACCACCGGCGGCACATCGGCATTTTCAACAGTCAGCGAAACGGCTGACATCACGATCACCGCGGTCAACGATTCACCGCTCGTCGGAACCAACACGGGAACCACGGTTGCCGAAGGCGGCACCGTGACCATTACGACGGCGATGCTCAACGAAGCTGACGTCGACGACGCTGGACCAGGATTGACTTACACGGTCACCAGCGGTCCGACCAATGGGCAGTTGGAACTGACCAGCAACGCTGGCATTGCAATCACGTCATTCACGCAAGATGACATCGATAACAACCGCGTCGTCTTTGTTCACGACGGCACGCAGTCAACGACCGACAGTTTCGACTTTAGTCTAGCCGACGGCGGCGAAGACAGTTCGACGGCGGCGACCGGTACGTTCAACTTGACGGTTACCAACGTCAATGACGCACCCGTCGTCGACAATATCGAAGTCGGGGCGCTCGCTTACACCGAGAACGATGGCGCGGTGGTCGTTACTTCGACGATCACGTTCACCGACGTCGACGACACGAATATCGAATCCGCGGTCGTGCAGATCACCGGCAACTACGTCGGCACCGAAGACGTTTTGTCGTTCACCAACCAAAACGGCATCACCGGCAGTTACAA
>JBAUHR010000016.1:0-2391 GCA_049680385.1 Rubripirellula sp.
ACGGGGATTTCCTCTTGATTGGACCTCGGCAATTACGGGGGTCAGCCATCGAGCCAGCAGAGGGCGATAAATTCGTTCGTTCGCCGGTGGACTCTCGCATCGAAAAAGCAATTGTTCAAGAAGGAGACATTCTTGTTGACTTGTTCAAGGCCAATGTGCAGGTGTTTGCAAGCGACACGGTTCCCGCAGTTGCAAACGAACATATTGCCGTCATTCGGTCAGCAGACAACGAATACATAAAAACGTTCTTCGACTCGACTCGCGGACGTGAGTACTTACGTGCACAGGCTCGACGTCACCAACGAGGTGGTGCTCTTGAACGTCTGTACTTGGCAGATCTGCGTGAAATGAGGATCCCTGTTTTGCCGTTAAAGGATCTCTCTTCGATCAGCGACAGGTCTCTCTCAACTAAGTCAGAATTTGAGCTGCAGGCGCTAAAGTCCGAACTGCTGAAAGTGAAGCGTCAACTCGAGGTATCGGAGGCAAAAAGAGCAGACGCGGAGGCTGCGTTGAAATCGCCTAGCGACGAATTTGCACTTCTGCATGAACGGCTGATTGCGATTGAATCCCGCCAAATGCAGACAAACACTAAGTTGGATCAGATAAACGCGGCACTGTCGCGACTAAATACAGGCGTCAGCGACATCAAGCGAAGCTCGGTCGACGGTGAGGCGAAGCTGGCTGAGATCGGCAAGAGCATCGACCAGTGGGCTTTGGCAAGCTCGGTCGAGAATGAAACGCGATTCCAAAAGGCAGTCTCCAAATGGTTCAAGTGGGTCTCCAAGGCGGAGAGGGAAAGCGTCGTCTTTCTTGCTTCCGCCGAGCACCTTCACCATGAATTGACGCGTGTAAACGGAGCCGATTTTTCTCCCTACATTGTTCAGGTTTGCAGAGCGCTGGAGTTTGAGCTGGCTAGCAAATTGTTTGACGCCTACAGGACCGTCGCGCCTCGGCGTTTTGAGGACTTTGAGCAGGTCGTTGCCGAAGCGAAAGCAAAAAAAGACTTTCAACAGTTTGGCGAGCTGATTTCAAGCAGCTATTCTTGCACTCTCGGTGCCACGCCAATCTACCTAAGAAAGCTCGGGGGAAAGAGTTGGCGAAAGAGTCGGCTGATGTCCGACTTCCACTAGTTTGCAGCGTCTTGCTTCAAACTGGATTCCCTGATTGGTGATTTCGCTGACAATGTAGCTTTGATTGCGAAAAACTATCGAAACAAAGCTGCTCACCCGAACGTCATTTCCGCAGCAACTGCGACCGAGTGTCGCGATGTCATCCGCCCAGCACTCGATTCGTTTCTGGAATCATACAATGGCTAAACTTGAGGTGTTGTTTCTTAAGTACTCGCTCAATACTTCGGCGATTTGGAGAGTTGACATTTCATGAGCAACTTCGACTTTCTATCCGACGGCTGGCCGGCTTTGCACGAAGATGCGGCGGCGTGTGAATCCAACATCTTCACGGCTCCTCGCACGACGGCGTTTTATGCCCGGCGAACGCTGGAGAAGATGACGAAGTGGCTCTACGCCCATGACAGCTACCTGAGCATGCCGTACCAGGACAACTTGGCGGCGTTGATTCACGAGCCGACGTTCAAGGACACGCTCGCGCCGGGATTGTTCCCGCATGTGAAGCTGATTCACAAGCTTGGGAATCTGGCCGTGCACTCGGACACGCCGATCAATTCGCAGGACGCGTTGAACGTAACGCGGTGTCTGCATCACGTCGTTGGCTGGATGGCCAAGTCTTACAGCAAACAAGCGGTTGTGATCGCCAAGTTCGACGAGTCGGCGATCCCGCGACTGAGCGATCCGACCATCGCGGATCGAACGGCCGAGCAATTGCAAACGCTGCAAAACTCATTCGCGGTCAAGGACAAAGCGTTCGAGGATGCTCAGGCAAAGCTGGCGGACACCGAAGCCGAGCTGGCGAAGTTGCAGGCCGAGATCCAGGCGATCAAAGCGGAGAACGCCAAGACAATCGCGGACGAGAATTACTCGGAAGCCCAAACACGTGACTTGTTCATTGACTTGCTGCTGCGTGAGGCGGGCTGGGATCCGCACGGCGAGAACGTCGAGGAGTACGAGGTCTCGGGCATGCCGAGTAAAGCAGGGGTTGGCTACGTCGACTATGTGCTGTGGGGCGACGATGGCTTGCCGCTAGGAGTCGTGGAAGCCAAGAAGACCAAGGCCAATGCGTCGGTGGGGCAGCGACAGGCAGAGTTGTACGCGGACTGCTTGGAAAAGAAGTTCGGCCAGCGTCCGATCATCTACTACACCAACGGTTACGAGACGTGGTTGTGGGACGACCAGAAAGATCCGCCGCGTGAGGTGCAGGGATTCGCAAACAACGACGAATTGCAATTGATGGTCAACCGGCGGACTGACCGGAAGG
>JBAUHR010000017.1:0-16705 GCA_049680385.1 Rubripirellula sp.
GTGCGGGCTGCCAGCCTGCAATTCAGGCTAGCAGCCTGAGCTACTTGTCCTCGGATCACCGCGAAGCCGTCGGCTTTTTGAAAAGGATCAAAGAAGTGATCGAAGAACCCGCACGGTTGTTCTGGGACCTGTAAGTCGATTCACTTTTGTAGTGCGGGCTGCCAGCCTGCAATTCAGGCTAGCAGCCTGAGCTACGAGTTCTTTCATCAAGTTGTGCCGTTCCTTGCGGCGCGCCGGATCACGACCGCGATCGCAACAGCTTGCTTGTTCTCTTTCTTGGCTTTCAAAAAGCCTCCGGTCCCCAAGGGGGCCAGTCGACCGGTTGGTGGCGTTATGCCCCCCGTGTCATTTATGGAAATTTGATTTCAGCAACCTCAAAACCGACCGCTCTTTACCAGCGATTCGAGTACGCTCTAACGCCAACGATAATAGTCGACAGTAAACCTAACTCGAGAATTGCCCGTGGCTCGTACTAACCTTGCATTGTTGCTCACTATCTTAGCCGTCGTCGTGCCAGCATCGCATTGCGAAGCGAGCCTTGTACTGGTGGACGGCAATTTCGAAGGAACGCAAACAGACTTCATTACGATCGACGATAACAGCGAGGCGACGACCGGCGTCTGGCACAAGTCATCGGGATTCAGTCAGGTCTCCACCGGGTTTGGTACGAACACGACCAACATTATGATGAGGTCGAGCACCTTTACTGGTTTCGCCCAATCAGATCGACGGCATTTTGCGGCCTATCAATTCTTGGATGCAACGGATGCCAGCGGAACCTATCAGCTCGATTTCGAATATTACAACGACGACATCGGATCAAGTATCGCCAGTCGAGATAGCATCGCGTACCTCAACGTCTATGGAATCACGGGTAGTACGTGGACAACAACGAGTAACTTCGTCAATTTTGCAAATCGCCCGCAATCAGAAACCATGCTTCCAACACCCGTGATCTCAGGTGCCACGATTACGTCGCTCGGAGCTTTTGCTGACACGTCACAGACTGACCAATGGCAGAGTGGCACCTTGCAGTTTGACCTGGGTGCCGGCGGGTTTGACACCGTCGCTGTTCGTCTAGGCGCCCGATTTCACGTGACTGGTCCCAGTCGAACCGCATTCGACAATGTCTCGTTGACTGCTACCGCCGTTCCCGAAGCAAGCAGTGCGATCACGTTTGGCGTGTTCGCGTTTTCAATCGCTGGTTTCCGCCGCCGGAAATTGCAAAACCGCGCAGCCTAACGGAAAGCCGTAGCTCCACTGGACTTTGCTTTGCGTTGCAGGCTCACAATCTCGGTCGCTCGATTCGATGCGGCCTAAGATCCGATATTGCACTGATCAGGCCAGAACGTCGCCGATCACACTGCCATGAACGTCGGTCAGTCGCCGCTGGATTCCGTTGTGATAGTGCGTTAGACGTTTGTGATCGAAACCTAACAGGTGCAAGATCGTCGCGTGGAAATCGTGAATCGTGGTTACGTTCTCGGTGGCCTTGAAACCAAATTCGTCGGTTGCACCATAGCTGTATCCGCGTTTGACGCCGGCGCCGGCCATCCAACACGTAAACCCCAGCGGATTGTGATCACGGCCCAGCGTACCGGCTTGGAACATCGGCATTCGCCCAAACTCGGTCGCAAACACGAGTAGTGTTGAATCCAGTAATCCTCGTTGTTTCAAATCACGAAGCAGGCCAGCGACCGGTTGATCCAGGATCTCGCCGTGGACGTCGTACTGTTCTTTCAACTTGCTGTGTCCGTCCCAATTGATTCGGCCACCCGATGCGTAGGCTCCGTTGAAGATCTGCACGAACCGCACTCCGTTTTCAACCAGCCGCCGCGCCAGAATGCAGTTGTTCGCGAACGCTGCCTTATCCTTGTTCGAGCTGTCGGCACCGTACAACCGGCGAACATGCTCGGGCTCGGTTGACAGATCCACGACATCGGGAACGTGCAACTGCATCCGCGCGGCAAGCTCGTAACTGGCAACTCGCGCGGCAAGTTGTTGATCACCAGGAAAACGTTGTTGGTGCGACTGTTCCAGAAAACGCAGCAGCTCACGAGACGAACGGTCCGTCTTGGCCGAGACCGAAGCTGGCCGATCCAGAAATCGAATCGGCTTGGTTGTGCTAAGGGGTGTGCCTTGAAAAGCGGCTGGCAAGAAACCGCTGGCCCAATTGTTTGGCCCCGACTGAGGCATCCCACGCGGATCTTCGATCGCTACAAACGCAGGCAAATTCTGGTTCTCGCTGCCAAGCCCAAAGTTGATCCACGCTCCCATGCTTGGGAAACCGTCAAACGCAAAGCCCGTGTTCATCACGTTTTCGGCCGGTCCATGCGTGTTCGATTTGTTGGTCAACGAATGGAAAAAGCAAATTTCGTCCGCAAGGTCGCCGATGCGCGGGACAAGATCCGAGACCATCTTTCCGGACTGGCCACGCGGCCGAAACTTCCAAAGCGGTTTCGTCAAATTGCCGTTCGGACCTTGGAACGAAACTAGCTTTTCGTTTCCCGGCAACGGTTGCCCATCCATCCGGATCAATTCTGGCTTGTAATCAAAGGTGTCAACGTGGCTGAGTGCCCCCGAACAGAAGACCACAATCACGTTCTTTGCCTTGGCCGCAAAATGAGGCAAACGAGGCAGGTACGGATTGGCCGGATCAATTTTCGGATGGTTCGCCCCGGATGTCTCTGATGCTTCGGCCATCAACGACGCCAATGCGATCGAAGCCAAACCACCGGCTGCACCGGAGAGCAATTGACGCCTGCCCAAGTCGAACGGTTTTGATGAGCGATAAATCATGGGACGTACAAAAACTCACTGGAATTGATCAACACACGACACAGTTCCTCAAGACTCTCGCTTTCCACGAACTCGGCCAACCGTTTCGCTTCTGCAGCGTTTGGCGGACGCGAGTAAGCGATCGCCAGCGCTCGATCAACTTGATCGCCGGAAGAGTCGCCGGCGTCGGCGCGCACCCGATCGGCAAAGAACCTCGCTTGTCGCAGCACAAACGGGCTGTTCAGCAGTCCAAGCGACTGAGTCGGCGTGATCGAACGGGTACGTTTGGGCTGCATCTGTCCCGCGTCCGGACAATCGAACGCGCCAAACACGTCAACCGATTGCATGCGGATTTTGTGAGCGTAAATCATCCGCCGCCAACCACTTTCGTCGAACGTTTCGATCGGCTGATAGTCGGCCAAACCGCCCCGCTGTTTGAACAGATTGAAACCGGGACCGCCGGGTTGCCGATTCAGTTTTCCGCTGGCTTGCAGAATGCTGTCGCGAATCGCTTCGGCTTCTAATCGTCGAGGCGGATAACGCCAAAGCAATCGTGAATCGGCATCGGTCGTTGTCCCACCCGCGTAGGGCCGATTGGATTGGCGAAAGGTTTCCGACATGACAATCTGGCGATGCAAACGCTTCAGCGACCATCCGCCGCTAACAAAGTTGAACGCTAAGGCGTCAAGCAATTCGGGATGCGACGGACGCGAACCCATCTCGCCAAAGTCGCTGGACGTGTCCACCAATCCTTCGCCAAAGTGATGTTGCCAAACTCGATTGACGATCACTCGCGACGTCAATGGATGATCCGGACTGGTCAGATGGCGGGCGAGAGAGACGCGACGATTGACTTCGGGTTCATCAATTTTCAGTCGCAAGTCGCCCAGGATGCGAGGGATCGCGGGAGCGACTTTTTCCCGGCGGTTCATCGGATCACCACGATGCAGCAGCCATGTCGGTTCGGGCGTATCGCTGAACGAGGCGGCGAAGACTTGCGGCCCGGCCGACAGGCGGTTCAAGTTCGCACGCGCGGATCGAAGTTTCGCATTGGCCTGGACAATCAACTCGACTTGCTCGGGCGTCTTGTCGGGCAGGTTGACGTCCTTGGCCGGTCGCGTGTCGTCTTCGCGCAAGTACCGGTTTCCAGTGTCAGCCACGACAGCCCATTCGCCCGATTCGCCTGATTCGCCCGATTCACTGTCCAGCACCCGCAACAAGTAGTCCGCTGGTTGACTGCTGCCGCGATCCCAAACGATCCGGTCGATCGTGGTGGCATTGGGGAAATCAATCTGAATCCAAGCTGGGCCAGCCTTACTGGCAACCCAAGGGAACGCTTGACGACGATCGGTATCGCCATCGATCAAGTTGTCGTGATGCCGAGTCTGATTGGCGAGTTCGAAACTTGACGCCGATGCGGTCGCACCCGACGTCGCCAACGCCACGTTTTTGTCACCCGACCAAGCTTCGAACTCGTAAAGCGACGCCGGACGGTTGTTTCCTGTCGCAGCGATCTCCATTCGTACGGAGGTCGTGGTCACAGGATCGAACGTTTCGGTGTGAAGCGAATCGAGCGGCCTGTCGAGCGACAACGAGACCCGTAGTTGCTCCGATTCATCGGTTAGCTTTTTTAGACGATCACGTGCCGCTGGAATCTTCGCCGTCAATTCGTCATTCGCTCTGCCGCGAAGCCTTCGCTCGCCAAAGGATAGGCCTGCGAAGATCGCTTGCATTGAGTAGTAGTCTCGTTGCAGGATCGGATCGAACTTGTGATTGTGACATCGGGCGCAGCCGACGGTCAGCCCCAGCACGCTTTGGCTGACCGTTTGAATGACTTCGTCTAGTTCGTCTTGGCGAGCCTGACGCATCGCTTCATCATCGCGACCGATTTGACCAGGCAAGTTGGCCGGTCCGGAAACCAGGAATCCCAACGCGGCGTCTTCGCCAACCGTGTCGCCGGCAATCTGCTGGAAAACGAACTGATCATACGGCTTGTCCTGGTTGAGCGAATCGATCACCCAGTCCCGATAGGGCCACGCGTTGGGCCGTGGCGAGTTGGTTTCGAAGCCGACCGTTTCAGCCCACCGAATCACGTCGAGCCAGTGTTGGGCCCAACGCTGGCCATAGGCCGTTGAATCGAGTAGCCGAGTGACCGCTTTTTCGTAACCAGCCTCGATGCCGTCGGGGTCATTCAGGTACTGCGTTACCTCGTCAGGCGTCGGCGGCAACCCGGTGATGACCAAACTTAGCCGCCGAAGCTGTGTCGTGGGATCGGCACGCGGCGACATCGACAAGTTGGACTCGCTCAACTTCTTCGCGATCAACTGGTCGATCACCGACTCGAAACGGCCAAGGTCATTCGAGATGCTGCCTGCCGTTTCGCTTCGAGACACGTTGATGGGATCCAGCGACCAAAGGTCCGAATCGATGTCATCAGCGGTCGCATCCATTTGGCCTGGCCACTGGGCACCATCGGCGATCCACGCCCGAAGCGTTTCGATTTCGGCGGCGGCCAAGCGGTCGCCGTCGGGTGGCATCTGCATGTCAATTTCGTTCGCGCCGGTCACGACTGCGATCAGAAAACTGGCGTCTGGGTCGCCCGGAACGATCGTTGCGAGCCCCGCATCACCACCACGCAACATCGAAGCACGACGATCCAGTCGCAGACCGCTGCTTTGTTCATCGTTGCCATGACACTGCGTGCAATGCTGTTCCAGAATCGGCTGAACGTCACCCGTGAAATCGACCGCTTCCGCTGCGATGGCATAGCAACAGCCGGCGATGAATACCGCGAACAATCGTGTCGATCGAATGAGAAGACTTGCCATAGACGCCGGGCAATCAAGAGGGTGGGAAACAAAGTTGTCAGCAATCTTTGTTGTTGTCAGCAATCTCTGTTGTTGTCAGCAATCTTTGTTTTTCAGGCAGGGGGGAAGGCGGGCGATGTCTCGTTGCCGAAGGGACTGACCAGCTTAACATTACGACGAACCGACGCCAACTCTTTCACGCAGTCGACCGATAGCGAAGCGACCGGCCCAAACGCAGCCGAGTTTCTGCCTTCGTTGATTGCTGTTTGTTTCGTCACCATGGACGACCTAAGATATTCGGTTCCCCACGAACTCACATCAATCGAAATCGGACGCAACCATGAAACGCTGCCTTTTCATCGCCACGGCGCTATTGGTTTTCTGTGTCCGTGACGCTTGCGGTAGTTCAGCAGCCGAGCGGCCGAACGTGCTGTTCATCATTTCGGACGACCTGACTTCAACGGCACTGTCGTGCTATGGGAACTCCGTCGTTCAAACGCCAAACATTGATTCGCTCGCCGCGCGGGGCACGCGGTTCACTCGTGCCTATTGCCAAGGGACTTACTGTGGTCCATCTCGAGCATCGTTCATGTCGGGTTATTATCCCCATGCAACGGGTGTGCTGGGGTACAAGAACCCGCGTCCACAAATCGGCGATCGCGCGACATGGTCTCAGCACTTCAAGAACAACGGTTACTACGCGGCGCGGGTCAGCAAGATCTTTCACATGGGCGTGCCCGGCGGCATCGAAGTCGGCGGTGATGGACGTGACCACGACGGCGGCAACGGTGCCGACGACGAACGGTCGTGGACCGAGCGATTCAATAGTCCTGGACCGGAATGGAAGGCGCCCGGCGAAGGCGAAACGCTTGAAAATAATCCTGATGGAAAGAAACCGGTCGTCGGCGGAAACACTTTCGTGGTCGTCGAAGCCGACGGCGATGACATGGTCCACAGCGACGGCAAGACGGCGGCCAAAGCGGTCGAGTTGTTACAGCAACATCGCGACGAACCGTTTTGGCTAGGCGTCGGCTTTGTCCGTCCGCACGTTCCGTTCGTCGCACCGAGTTCGTATTACTCGCCGTTCAAACCATTCGAGAAAATGCAGTTGCCAGAAAAGTTCGCCGGTGACTGGGACGACATTCCGCGACCCGGCATCAACTACAAAACCAGCAAGAACATGAAGATGGATTTGGGGCGACAGAAGAAAGTGGTCGGCGGCTACTATGCTTCCGTCGCTTTCATGGACGCGCAAGTCGGCAAAGTGTTGGACGGACTTCGCCAGGCCGGGTTAGAAGACAACACGATCGTGATCTTCACCAGCGACCATGGCTACCACCTTGGCGAACATGACTTTTGGGCCAAGGTTTCCTTGCACGAAGAATCGGCGTCGGTACCGCTGATCATCAGCGTCCCGGGCAAGCAACCGGCAACCTGCGACAGCCTGGTTGAATTGCTAGACCTGTATCCGACGATCTCGAATCTGTGTGGTCTCGACGTTCCCGCGCGTCTGCAGGGCAAGGACATTTCAAGCATGCTGGACGATCCGGCCGTGACGCTTCGCGACGCCGCGTTTAGCGTCGCGCCGTCCAGCAAAGGATTCCTGATTCGCGAGGACCGCTGGGCGTACCTGCAATACAAAGAGGACGGAACGGGCGGCCAAGAACTCTTTGACATGAACACCGACCCAAACCAATTCACGAACTTGGCGACTTCCAACGAACACGCCGGCACCGTCACAAGACTGCAAACCAAGCTCGCACGAAAACTCGCCGAAGTCCGCGACAACGATCTGTAAGAAATGTTCTCGATTTCTGCGAACGCAGGTGAATGGGCGGTAAACGTAATCTTGCTCGGCTTACTTCACTTTCCCGCAGACTCGTCTAGCGCTACGCCCCATGTTAGGATCTTTCACGCTGTCACTGAGTCTGCAGTTGGCAGGTGACCATCCCGTGCATCAGAGAATGGCACTAGCCGTTCGATGTGGACAATCACAATAGAGCCAGGTTTGATTTGAAGTCTTTATCATCCCGTGTGTCACGTCTGGTCGTGATGTATCTGGTCGTGATGTATCTGCTTTTCCAGGCAACGTTTTGTTTCGCGCAGAATGCGGATGTTTTGTCTCGCAACTTACAGCACACAGAAACGCTTGAAGCGGCTGGCCTGGAACCGGTGCAGGTTGTCAGAGTTGGGGATGCTCAATTTGGGCTCAGCAATCCCGTCCGACTTGATGAATCTCACCAGATTGCCGTTGCTTGGGTACAGATTGGTGCCGAACGGGCAATACGAGTTCTTTACCGCAGCAACTCTCAATGCAGTTGGCGAAACTGCGATGCGACGACGTCAAATCACATCGGAAAGGGATTTCACGAATACGACAAACAGGTGCCGATCGACGTAACTGTTGCACTGCTGCGATCGGGGCCGGATGTCGTGACGCTGAAACCTTGGTTTGAGTCCAGCGAAACAAACCTCACTCAAGAGTTGTTAGCCCACAAACTGCTTCGACTGTTGACCGTAGACCGAGACAAAGGGATTCAGTCCGGCGAGGTCTTGAACTTCGCGGGATCGTATGTCACACGCGAGTATGCGAGCAGCGTACCTTGCACGCCCGTGCCCTTTTCGACGGTCCGAGGTCGGCTGGACACGGCAGCGGGCGGGAGTATTGCGGATCCAGTGCAAACGGATTTACCCGACCTCAATAAGTTGCCGAACATTGAGAACGAAGTTGCGTCTGTCGAATTTACGATCCCATCCTACGCCCGTTTCGTAGGCGGTAATGGTCAGTTGACTGGCCGCGTCTACCTTTCGAACGATGAAACGGTCAAGTACTTTTTTGTCGAAGATCACGAACACAGAACCATGCTTTCCGGGGTGGAATTGCTGACCGCACCTGTGTCTTTGCTCGGTGTTCGTACGCGCTACCTGGACACGTTCGGCATGGATACACCGTTGATGGAATACGGCGCGCAGATTCCTGAGCGGTTTGGTGGTCGCAAAAAGTACCGTTATCAATCTGCTTGGCCACTGGTCCGCGAGCTACCCATTATTGCGTACTGCTATCGTCAGGCATTGCGTCCGCTACCCGCGTCCGACCAACAGGAAAGCGGAACGAAGCAATCGGATTAGTGCCGGATTGCACCGACTGGAATACGGGGCTGCATGCGGCGAGCTGTTTTAGGGGGGACGCGCCTCTCGGGTGGCGTGAGCCAAAAGGGGCGGTAGTCGCCAGGGCGTTGATTTTCATCTGCAAAAGATCCCCCCGTTTACGAGTTGAACATTTTCATCAGCCCAGGCCACGCCCAGCCTGATCTGCCGAGAGAGAGGGGATAGCTGGGGAGTGAAACGCTTTCGCGGAGTGGTCACTTTCTTCTTCAGGTACAGTTCCTGCCGTTTTCCAAGTTTCTATTTTTAAATTTCAAGCATCGATTGTTTAGGCAATTACGATGATGCGGATATCCCGGCGCTCGTAGAAATTGGCCATCCGGGCAGCGGTGGTGTGGTGCATCCATCACCCTGTCGGAACGAACCCTGTTTCGTTTTTGCCAAGAATATCATTCAACAACTAAGTGAAAGTTTCGATGACATATCTTCGTCTTCCATTGGCGTGCCTTGCATTGGCGGCCAGTTTCGCTCTCGCAACATCGACAGCCAATGCTGGCGTGGTTCTCGCGTACGACAGCTTGCTGCCCAGTTCCGGTGGTTCGGACACCGCATTGTCACGAATCGACAGCCAGACCGACTCGGGTTTTGTCGCGTCGTCCCAACAATTTAATACGTTTGGCAGCAAGGCCATCATGGCGGCCGTTCACGCGAATCAAACCAATGTCCAAGGGACAAACGGTGACCAAACCGACTTGATGTTCCGCTTTGGTTCGGACGGTACGACGGCCGGCAATGGAATTCTCTCCGGTGCTCTCAGTGCTGCACATGCAGCGAGCGGACCACGAATCGACTTCAGCTACACAGCCGCTCAAACGCAAACTCTTGACGAGTTTTCCTTTCACCTTTTCAACAATTCGGCAAATGCTTCCGTTTATGGTGCGCGTGATTCTGGCCTTTTCGTTCAGGTAGCGGGCGGTGGATTCAATCAGTTCGGCGACTTGTTCACTTCGCCAACGGGCAACGGCAACCAGGGAATCGTTACATTCAGCGACAGCTTTGCAGTCGCATCTGGCGATCTGGTTGAATTCCGTTTGGCGTTCACCGACCGCACACGCACCAACAACGACCTGCAGGCAGCGACGCGTATCGGCAACGTACTGATTTCCGCCTCGGCAGTCCCGGAACCATCGTTCCTTGCCTTCGCAAGCGTTGCAGGACTGGGGTTGGTTGTTCGCCGCAATCGAAAACGATAGTGCAATCGAACGGGTAGCCTAAGAACGATCGAAAACCATCACGCCAGCGAGTTCTCTCGCTGGCGTGTTCGTTTGTCGGTTTGGTATTGATCGCGAGAATCAGGACGCTGTCACCTATCCTCGCATGGCGTTCGCCAGCACGGGCGGGAGTCGCCACAACGTTGGTTTCAGGTAGAGCCTGACGAGGCTACGAGCCACAGATTCGGCGCAGCGGTGGGTTGAGAACGAACGAGAGCGTTGTTTTTGACGACCCTTGTCCTCGCAGCGTCAGGTTATCGGTCGAGATGTCGATTTGGCGGTTGAACTGGAACTGTCCCGCATCAAACTCAATCACATCGCCAGGCACCGCAGAAATCAACCGTTCTTGTAGTCGGTACTGCACACCGTCGCCGGGGCTCAAGCGATAGACGCTCGGCACGATTGCATCGAAAGTCTTTGCGTGCGACGTGGTTTGGGAGCAAGCATGCAAGAAAAAACACAGACTGAAAACGAGGGAAAACCGATGCATGCGACGCTGTCTTCCCAATAAGACGAGAGAGCAGGTGTGAACAGAATGAAGTCAGGAAGAAGGGTGGGCAGGTGAAGCACCGCCGAGTGACAGAACTTTTTCCCCAACACAAACAAGTGACTCCCGGCCGCAAGCGACACGGCTTGGGAAATTGTATCCGATCAAGCGATCAGAACGTCTCTCGTTTGTCCTGAATTCTTTGCCGTAGGCCAGATCGCGGAAGTGGCTCGGCAGATAAAACTCGACAGCCAACACTCGAGCCGGCATTCTAGTGCCGGCTCGAGTGTGTTTCATTCAACAAACGTGAATCAAGCTGCGGTTCAAAACGAATCGAACGCGATTGAATCGGGTACGGTTCAGGGCTGGGGTCGGCCTCTCGCTTAGGCTCAGGTCCTCCCTAAGAAGGACAGTGAACTAGACCGCACGTCCCCATCCGTTGGTCAAATTATTGCTCAACCAAATTGATATCGAAAACGTTGTCTTTACCGGCGACAACTTTGATTTCACGGGGGCTCATGACCAACTCGGTGGTGGGCTTCTTTCCCCGGCGTTTGGGGCGTTCGAATTTTACGTCGTCTGGTCCCGCCTGAGCGAACTCGTATTCGAGCCGATGCGTTCCGGCGACCGCACCGGTCTGTTGCGGCAAATAGTACGCAACGAACTTGCCTTCCGCATTGGTCCGAGCCAGTGACGGTCGTCCCTGAGTTGGCATGAACTCGATGCTGACATTAGGAACGGGCTTCCCGTCCATTTTCAAAACCCCAGTGACCTGGCCGAGCGTGGAGTCTCGCCCGGTACAGCCGGCACTGGATGACACGAGTGCCGCAATCATTGCGACTGAAACGATCGATAGATTGATTTTCACGGCTTAGAAATCCTGATCAAAGACCCAGCGATCGGAACGACCGGTGAGGGCGGGAAAGATATTCACAAAGTCGACGCTGTCAGTGATGAACCGTACGGATCCATCGGCAAACAAGAACTGAACTCCGCCGATGTGCTGGGAACGGAACCCGTTGTGCAAAGTCGTTTCCCATTGTTGGGTGTAGTTGCCCGAGTACAGGCTGTTGTTTGGAAAACGGGGTACCGTGACGTTCGCGGTTTGCCCCCAGTAACGAGGTCCGCCCCATTCGAAGTAGCCTTTGTTGGCTGACCACATCGCTCCGTTGCCGCGACCCGGACGAGCGTCGTACTGTTTTCCGTCAAAGTCGTACATGTACGCACCGTGCTCGCCGACTGCGATGGTGTTGCTTAGCCCGTCCGTGATGCTGGCGAAGCGGCGTTCATGGAACCGATTGTTCTTCATCGAAAAGAACCCATCGTCTTGCAACCAACCGTATCCAGTCCACGTGGCGGATTCGTTGTAATAGCGATCCCAGTCGAAACTAGTGTCACCGGGCCGATAATAGAAACCGACGGATGCGACGTATTCGGGAATCTGAACTTTGTAACTAGCCGGCGCTGTGGAGTCCCATTGCCTGGTTGCATTGCTGGTGTTTTGGTAACGTTCCTTCGGCAGCGTGCTCGACGGGCAGTTGTATCCGGGAACCTTAGTCTCGGACATGACTTTCCAATTCTTGTTGGGAAGCCCTGAACCGTTGGTGTCCGAAAAATCGGTGCCCGTATAATCCAATCTTTCCGCGGCGCTGCTTTGTTCGATCTGTGACAGAATTGCCACTAGCCATGATGGACCTGTCGTCGGCGTTTCACCTCCCGTGGGGATCGTTTGCCGGACGCTAACATTGCCCGGTATTTGCCGAAACGTGTCGTGGTAGTTGTGAACGGCAATGCCAATCTGTTTCAAGTTGTTGGAACACTGCATGCGTCGTGCTGCCTCCCGTGCAGCCTGGACCGCTGGCAAGAGTAGGCCGACGAGCACGCCGATAATCGCGATCACAACGAGCAGCTCAACGAGCGTGAATCCTCGACGTTGAGTACGCAAGATTTTGAACATGTGGTTTCCTGGATGGCTTTGGGGTAGACGATCAACTAGCGTCTGCCTCACACACTGTGAGTACGTGTTGCCAACGCAACGCAATAACAATGCCGCGACTTTGGCCGGCCGAAATGTGACCGAAGCGGCAAACGTGCTGGTGATGCAAAGTTCGCCCTTGCTGTCACGTCGTGACCGACAAAGCCCCAAAGATCCGGTTCCGTTTTTCTTGAAAAACCAAAGTTGGGCTAAAGCTACCTTCGAACGTTTTAGGCACTGCCAAATACCTAAGCACCGTTGCGTAAAGAAGTCGCGTCCGTCATTGCTGCTCTGGTCAACGCCGGAACTCTGGCCGTGCAACACGCGGCAGTGCAGCCATGCAGGTGCGTCTTTCCGAGACGCCCGGTACGAGTCTCGGTACGAGTCGCCCACCTGATTTCGCTGCAACCGTGAATCATGCCAGTCTTGTTTGGACACGATTTCAAGCTTGACTTGTCAGCGGGCGGCTATTAGTTGTAGAGTTCAGGTGAACAGGCCCTTCCGATTTTCACGTATCGAGGGAGGTTACGATGGAGCCTGAATTTAGTGGCGACGAACTTTCGAAACGCCCAAACGAAAATGTACGTTCCACAATGGAACGTTTCTTTGTCGGCCTTAGCGAGTGCATCTTTCACTCGAAGTTGGGTGTGGTCGATGTCCAGCTTGTCGACTATGTCGGCGACATGATGATTCGGTTCATTCGAACCGATGACGTGCACCGAGTCCGACGGCCCAATGGACGTCCGGCAACCGAAGTGTTTCAAATGCTTCGCGAGGCCGAACAACGCATCGGCTTGGCTCGCCGCGAAGTCCACCGGCACATTGGTGACTTCACTCTGTTTTGGTCCGGCATGTACCCGGAAAGTCTGCGGCAATCAAAGTCGTCTGCCGTCGCGGACCAATTCTTTGACTATTGCCAACAAGGCAAACGTGCGTACGCAATCGCAGCGGAAATCGAAGCCGGCGACGACCGCCCATCGTCGGATGTGTTGATGGCACTGAGCGATCAGTTCGAAATGTGCGCGTACGGATTGCGAGAGATTCGCCGTGAACTGGAAGAAGGCAACACCGGCGACGGAATCCTGTTGGCATAGCTGAGCGTAGGGTCTGTTTGTGTAACCGCTAGCCATAGGCGGGTGGCGGGTGGCGACGGTGTCACGCAGCTAACTCTGGGCGCATGTAACTCTGGGCACAGGCTTCGTGTCGTCAGTTGACCGACGAAAGTCTTGGCGACTATCGCTACGAGCGGTGACCGAAAACTGCTATCTTCTCGTGCATGAACACCAAACAAGCACGATTTGATTCCGTCTGCGAGAAAGCTCGCCAGGCGATGAAGTTACAGACCGCCGCCGACACACTGGAATGGGACGAACGCACCGGAATGCCGTCCGGTGGCGGTGATTACCGCGCTGAACAAGTCTCGATGTTGCGAGGCATGGTTCACGAGCTGCGTACCGACGCACAGTACGGCGACGATCTATGCCGTTTGATTGACGATGTCGCTGGCCAAGATCCGCACAGCGACGAGTCGGCCACCGTTCGCGAACTGCACCGCGACTGGGACCGCGATCGCAAGTTGCCCACACCGCTGGTGCGTAAGACCTCGGAAGCAACCGTCAAGGGGCAACAGGTCTGGGACGCTGCCCGCAAGTCAAACGACTTTGCCAAGTTCCGTCCATCGCTCGAAAACATCGTTAGCTTGAAACGCGAAGCCGGCCAGCGTTGGTGTGAAGGCAGTGACCGAACTCCGTACGAGGCGCTGCTGGACGAGTACGAACCCGATGCGTCGGTCGAGCAATTGCAGAAGATCTTTGATGATGTTCGCGTTCCGCTTGTTAAGCTGATCGCCGAAATTAAAGACGCGCCGGTGCAACCGAATGTATCGATCCTGGAACAAGATTTCTGCATCGATGCACAACGCAAGTTCAGCCACCGAATCTCTAAGCTGATCGGTTTCGATTTTGATCGTGGTCGGCTCGACGAAACCTCGCATCCGTTTTGCACGACGCTGGGGCCAAAGGACATTCGTATCCTGACGCGGTTCGAACGGAACTGGGTGCCCAGTGGCATCTTCGGGACGTTGCACGAAACCGGACACGGGCTGTACGAGCAGGGGATGCGAGACGAATGGTTCGGGTTGCCGCCCGGGTCGTACGTGTCGTTGGGCATGCACGAATCGCAATCGCGGTTGTGGGAAAACCAGGTCGGGCGAAGTCGTGCGTTTTGGAGCCACATGTACGACGAAACGAAATCAACGTTCGCGCCGCAGCTCGACAACGTGACGCTTGACGGGTTCCATTTTGCCGTCAATACGATTCGCCCCAGTTTGATCCGCGTGGAAGCGGACGAGGCGACGTACAACTTGCACATCATCATTCGGTTCGATTTGGAACGGCAGTTGATCGAAGGCACGTTGTCGGTCGCCGATCTGCCGGCCGCTTGGAACGCTCGCTACCAGAGCGATCTTGGCATCACGCCGCCCAGCGATGCCGACGGTGTCCTGCAGGATGTCCACTGGAGTGCTGGGTTGATTGGGTATTTCCCGACTTATACGCTCGGCAACCTGGCCTCGGCGCAGCTCTATGATGCGGCAGCGTCCGAACTTGGTGACCTGGATGCGATGTTTGTGCAGGGGAATTTCAAACCCCTGTTGGAATGGCTGGTCGAGCATGTCCATCGCCACGGCCGTTGCTTTAGCGGCAGCGAACTGGTCCAGCAGGCGACCGGAAAGCCGCTGTCGGCGGACGCTTTGGTCGGTTACCTGCAAGGAAAACTGAGACCTTTGTACGGGTTGTCCTGAGCCTCAAAAACCCAACGTTCTGTGGCACCGGCGTGTAGAAAGACCCCCTAGTGCTAAGTTACAATGGGGGCGAATTCTTTATCATTCCAGGACCGCTATGACTGTTTCCAATTGCCCGCGATGTGCCGAACCTATTCGCTTGCCCGTCGATCCCGAGTTTAGCGGCAGTTTGATCGACGACGCCCAGGGCGAATGTCCTTGGTGCGGCGATTCGTTCCCAATGTCGGAACTGGTTGGCAAATTGCCGCCAATGTTGGTGGTCCGATCGGCCGATGGTCAGCCGATCACGCCGGCCGTTGCCGCCGCCGGCACTGGGTTGTCCGATGCTGGGTTGGCTGGCACTGGATTGTCCGGCGCTGCGGCCGGATTGGCTGGCGTCGGTGCTGCCGCTGGAGCGATGGGGGTTGCAAGCTCTGCGATCGGTGGCGACTTGATGGACGATGATGACCTCGGCAATCTGACCGTCGGCGACGAAGCAGGGCTAAACGAAACGACCAGCGAAACAATTGTCGAGGACGATCTTGCCAGCTCTGACGAAACGGTTTCTGATCTCGGCAGCGAAGAAGTCGCGTCGTTCAGTCTCGACGACGATCTCGACGACGACCATGGCGTTGGCGCCGACAATAGCGACGGCGACAATCAGTATGACGACGACGTGCCGGTTGTTGACGACCAGCCGATCGAATACCAGCTTGATTCGATCGACGATCATTCGATTAGCGCCGACTGGGATGCTGACCAAGATTCGCAGCCGATGCGAGTTTCGCCAACACGTCGTAAGAAAAAGGGTGCGCCTTGGAAGACCGCCGTCGGCGTGATCGCGGGCGGCGCGTTGGCGTTGCCGATTGCGGACGGATTGCTAACTCTGGCCGGTCGCGAATCCATCCTTGGCATCTGGCCGTCCAAGTCGACCTCGGTGGCAAATAACAACGTTCGCGTTTCGCCGCCAATGGATATGTCGGACGACAGCAATACAACTGGTGGCCAGACCGAACCGGCCGGACGAGCCCTGGACATGCCGTCGACCGAGCCAAGTTCGTTGCAAGATGCTTCGAGCGCGATTTCGGATTTGATGAACGAAGCGGAAGCAGCCACCGCAGACGCCGCAGCTTCGTTGGCTGATGCGGTGGAGCCCGCTGTTGCCGACTACGGAAATGTCGACGATTTGGCGATCCCAAGCGAAGATTCATTGGCCATGCCTGCGATGGAAATGCCTACGGTTGATGTACCGGTGGTTTCCGAGCCGGTCGTTGCCGAGCCAATCGCGGAAGAACCGATCGCTGATGCTGGTCTTGCCGGCCAGCCGAGCGTGGACGTTCCCGAAGTCGCAGCACCCGAAGCTGTATCGCCCGAAGCTGCCGCGCCGGACTCCGACGCGTTCGCGATGCCGGCGGCTGATCCCGTTCCCGAGGCCTTTGATACGCCAACGGAATTCGAAGTCCCGGCCGAGCCGATGGCTGATTCGCCTGAGTTGGTTTCGGC
>JBAUHR010000018.1:0-5562 GCA_049680385.1 Rubripirellula sp.
ACTCGATTGACGCAAATGGCCGTCGACAGCGGCGCTCGGGCAGCCCGGCCGGGCGAATTCACCATGCGTGCCTTCTTGGCCGGACGACTGGATCTGACGCAGGCCGAAGCCGTGCTGGGTGTGATCGACGCGGAAGGCCGCGGATCGCTGGACCATGCGTTACGACAACTTTCCGGCAACCTTTCCAAGCCGCTCGAGTCGATGCGATCGACGCTGTTGGATTTGCTTGCCGATGTCGAAGCCGGATTGGACTTCGTTGACGAGGACATCGAATTCATTAGCGACGAAGTGCTGATCCAGCGACTGACCGAAATCCGCATCACACTGGCCGAAACCGGCGAGACCATGCAAGAGCGTGGCGGCGGATCGGCTCGCATCACCATCGCTCTGCGCGGTGAACCGAACGCCGGCAAAAGCCAGTTGCTAAACCGTTTAACGCAAACCGAAACCGCGATTGTCGCCGATGTCGCCGGCACCACTCGCGACATCGTGACCGTCGATGCAACCGTCCAAGGGCATCTGGTTCGCTGGGTTGATACCGCTGGCATGGAAGTGGTGGTCGACGATATTTCTCGCCAATCACAAGATCAAGGCACTCGCGCAGCAGGCGAAGCCGACCTGCGACTGTGGTGCGTCGACAGCAGCCGAGCCAATTTCTTGCCAGCGATGTTGCGTCTGCAATCGGAATCGAAAACAACCGCTCGCGCCGGAGCCGTCGACATCTTCGTGGCCACTAAATCGGACCTCGTCGCAAGTGAACCCAGCGGCGATTGGATTTCGTGTAGCTCGACGACGGGTGCCGGACTCGCCCGGCTGATCGAAACAATTGTCACGACGATTGGGGTGCGCGATGGCGAAGAAGTTGGATCGGTGGTTGGCACTGCCGCCAGGTGTCGGCAATCGCTGGCCGAAGCCGAGCGTGCGATCGAATCCGCGATCGGACTTGCCGAGAACAGCCAAGGCCACGAGTTCGTTTCCGCAGAAATGCGATCGGCCGCGCAGTGCTTGGGCGAAGTCACCGGTGCCGTCTACACAGACGATATTTTGGACCGTGTCTTCGGACGATTTTGCATCGGCAAATAAGTAAACGGGGAAGCAAATGACAACCAAACGAATCAGCGAACACGCAACGCCACTGGGGACGATGTGGGCGACCTGGACAGCCGCCGGGCTATATCGCTTGGATTGGAACCAACCCGATGACGTTCCAGTTGACGCCACCGTTACGCCTGAAACCACCGGTAACGCCGACGCGGCCGACTTCGACAAACGATTGTCGGCCTACTTTCGCGATGGTACCGAGTCCCTGCAAGACATCAAGCTGGACACATCCGGTTGGACGGATTTCACACGGCGTGTCTACGAAAACTGCCGTAAGATCGCTGCAGGAAAAACGGTCACTTACCGAGAACTTGCAGCGTTGGCTGGAAACGAAAAGGCCAGCCGAGCCGTTGGTGCTGCCATGGCAAAGAACCGAACGTTGTTGGCCATTCCCTGTCACCGAGTGATCGCGGCCGACGGATCCCTGCGAGGGTTCAGCACTGCCGGTGGCTTGGCAACCAAGCAACGATTACTGGAACTCGAACAACCGAGAGGCCTGTTCGCTTAGTATCTCGGGCCCCATAAGCGTCGTAGTGCGGCTGCTAGGCGTGCGTCAAACGACGCTGGCAACCTTTGCTACGAATTTTCCAACGATTGAGCACGTAGTTGGTAGCCAGCATCAGCGGGATCATCCAGGCGATCGCGAACACGGCTAGTGATGGCACTAGCCACCACGGTCGATAGTGAAACTCTACGGTTTCGATTCCTGCGGGAACCGTCACGCTTTGCATTAGTCCGGCGTGCGATTGGACGGCTATCGATTGCCAAGCTGATTTTTCATTGACGCGACCGCGTGCAGTCCAGTGACCATCTTGATAGACCGGACGAATGATCGTTTGCCCCTGACGCGTCTCTTGCTCGATCGATTGGTCGGCCCAAAATGTCACGTCAACCAGTTCCGATGCCTCGCCCTTGGTAATAGTGCTTTTATTGTTGCCGTGGATCACTCCATCGATGCGATAAGCACGACGAAGCTGTTTCCAATACGAACGACGCTCATCAGGCGTCATTGACTTCGAGTCTGCACTTGCCGAATCCCAGAACAACGCCATCGCTTTCGAATCGATCGACACCATGTTGTTCAAGACTGCGGCGTCGTGCGCTAAATGCCAGCGTCCAAACCATGACAATCGCTGGCTCACTTCGACTTCAAGCAGCCGGTCTTCATCCGCTGATTGCTGCCAAATTTCAGGCCAACCTCCGTCCGCCTGCGTCCGCATCCAGCGATGCACACCATCGCGGCGATCGATTGTTGCAGAACTCAGTAAGCGGTCTTCCTTCGCAACATTGACGGCATACGTATTGCTGATGGCAACGACTGACAGATCAATCAACGCGATCAAACAGAAAACTGCGACGGTCTTTGCCGATGACCAGTGACGCGTGTCCGACTGCCGAACCAGAAATCGGATTGCCAGGATCAGGACGACCGAATGCACTATCGAGCTTCGAATCTCCTTTAGCCCGCCAACGAAATCCAGTGGTCCCCAAAACTCATCGAACGGCAAGGGCGTCGCCGCGTGATTTGGCAACCACACCCAGCCCAAATACAACACCGTCGCAAAGCCGATAGCCATCACAACGGCAAAGAATCGCAGAGGAAACTTTACGAACTTCCAGCGCCCAGCATCCAACCACTGAGCCGATAGGATTGCGACGGCCAACGAGAAGAACGTCAACCACTTTGCGGGATACCTGAACGAGTCATAGCCTGGAAAAAACTGGTACAGAAACCAATAGGGACCGCCCACACTGCTGTCGATTTGGCTCATCAACCCCGTGCTGGCTTGAACCCACCACACCAAACCAAAGTGGCCGCTAGCCAGTGCCAGTGACGCGATGGCGATTCCCAGTGGCGAGTCGATTGGTTGGCGACGCAACCGCAGCAATCGATCCAGCAACGCAATCGCAGCCAACATTCCAAGGTAGATCGACGGTGTCCAGATGCGTCCATCACCGGGAATCAATCGACTCAGTCGCCGGTAAACGGGCAACATGGATCCGTAAGCGTTCGGGGTGACTAATTCAGCGAGGTGCCATGGCGGCAGCGAAAACTGCTGAGCCTGGTGTCGCTTGCCACCAACGATGGGCGGTTCGAATCGTCCGGCTTCCAGGTCCGAAGCAACGCGATCGCTTTGGCTACTCCATGACAATGATGCGGCGAGTTGGGGTGCCGACAAACACGCCGCCAGTATCGGTACAGAGACCAAGACAACGAGATGTTCGGTCGTCTCTCGATGACGAATGATTCGCCAAACGACCACAGCACTGCAAAGCAACATCGTGTGCAGCGCAGCCTGCGGGTCACCGCCCAAGATCATCATCGCCATGGCCGGTCCGCCAACGACGACTCGTTTCCACCGGTCGTTACCGCCCGACTTCAACAGCATCGCAAAAACTAACGGCATCCAAGCCGCGGCAACCAAATAGGGTGGGTTGGTGTATAGAAACCAGACGCTGCCAGACAGCGGATACATCACGCCGGCCAGCATCGACGCAAGGCGGCCAACCTTCATCGCTCGCGCTGCTACGACGGCGGTTAGTGATGCGATGATCAAATGAATCGCGACATACCAGGCCATCGCTACGCTGGTAGAAACAGGCAACGAGAACAGCACGTACCGAACCGGATAGAAGACTGCCGTGGTGGTCTCGCCGACCAACGGAATCCCGGCTTGATCCAGCGGATTCCACAGCGGTAACCACTCGTCATGGCAGCGCTGGGCCACGTACTGATACAGCGGTGTGTAGAAATGGCTGACGTCACGAAACGCCAATCGATCACGCCCCGACAACACTCCACCGAGCAACAAGATGATGGCGACCGGAGTTGCCAGCCACAGCAAAACGACATTCCACCGAGCCATTTCGCTGTCGCTCTTCCGCGATCTCGAAACGCTATTGGGATCGGGTCGCATGTCTGACATTCAGCGAGTGTTAAGGCGATGGTGGTGCGGTGATCACACCGGCGCGTGATTGATTTCTCAGCGAATCGGCGCGTCCCATCACATTGTCGATCGGTTCAATCGTTTTCGGTACCAACTCGACATCGATGATTCGCTCGTCACGAATTTCGCCTGGCCAGAGCGTTTCGGCGATAAAATCGATTCCGGGGAACTGATACCACGGTGGTCGAATTTTTCGCCGGATCGTTTCTGTGCGATAGCCTTCTTTCGAGATGCGAAACTCACGCGTGCCATAGTAAACGAAACTCGTGGCGGCGGGCGCGGTTCCGATCACTTGGTTGTCTACCGAAACCGTCGCACCAGCCGGATTGGTTCGCACCGTCATCCGCCGACGCACGCATCCAACGCTCGAAAGCGTCGTAACAGCGATCAAGACGATCGTCATTCGCGATACGGTGACAGACAAACGCACGGCCTAGAACGGATTTAAACCGTTCCCCAAACAGTCGGAAACTTGGAACTGAATCTGATTTGCGGCGCGAGACAACTTGCCGCTTGAATGTGTCGTTACCAAGTCGCCGGACACGACGGGTAGGCCGGTTTCTATTTTTTCAGTTTCACGATCGCGTTGCGAACAGCCGCTTCGTCAATATCGCCCACCAAATCGACCGCTCCGAGACGTGTGGGCAGGATGAAACGCAGTTTCCCATGCGCCACCTTTTTGTCTCGCATCATGACAGGCAACATCGCGTCGGGATCCGCATCGGCCCAGGTTGTCGGCAACCCGCAGGCCACGATTAGCTTGGTTTGGCGATCCAACAGCGACGCGTCGCACATCCCCAGATCGATCGCCAACTGAGCCGCCATTTGCATTCCGATCGCGACGGCTTCTCCGTGCAAGAACGCGCCATACCCCGCGGTCGACTCGATTGCATGGGCAAAGGTATGTCCGTAATTCAAAATCGCCCGACGGCCGCTGGTTTCACGTTCGTCTTCGCCAACGACGCTAGCCTTGGACTGGCAACTGCGGGCGATCGCGTGCCGGAGCGCCTTGGGGTCGCGAGCCACCAAGTCGCCAGCGTGCGATTCGAGATAGTCGAAAAATTCAGCGTCATCGATCACGCCATACTTGATCACTTCGGCCAACCCGCTCAGGTAGCTGCGGTCCGGCAGCGTGCTTAGCACGGACGTGTCGATCAACACCAGCGACGGCTGCCAAAACGCGCCGACCATATTCTTGGCCGTTGGCAAATTGATGCCCGTCTTGCCACCCACACTGCTGTCGACCATCGCCAACAGAGTCGTGGGGACTTGGACAAAGCGAATTCCGCGAGCGTAGGAAGCGGCAACATAACCGGCCAAGTCACCAATCACGCCGCCGCCGACCGCAACGATGACGCTGCGCCGATCGCCTCCTTCGGCCGAAACCCATTGCAGCAAACGTTCGAACTCGGCAATCGACTTGCTGGTCTCGCCCGATGCGACGCTGGTTCGGCTGACTCGGATGGCTCCGGAAGCGCCCCGTTCGTCAGGTCGCTGCTTCGCACTTTTCAGT
>JBAUHR010000019.1:0-3596 GCA_049680385.1 Rubripirellula sp.
TGTCCACCGAGCCGATTTTCCTGTCTGAGCTTGAATACGATGTTTCCGCCAGCAGAACCGTTCTTCGGTGCCATTGACTTTGAAATCGACTTCACGATCGAGTTTCTGCGTCGTGGTCTTTGCGTACATATCGAGTCCCATGATGTGTTCCTTTCGTTGGTTGCGTTTGAGGACGCACGAAAGAAACCAACGGGCTTGACCAAATCCGTCAATAACAACCCGGTTAAGCAAAGCGAAAGTGGTGCGGGCAGTTCATTGACGGAGGAGGGGCCCGGTGGCAACGTGCCGGCCAGACTTCAGACGCTATCTGCAAACGGAAAGTCCATGGGACGATCCCGTGACGAAGCAACCGATTCGATTCATCGAACCAGTCATCAATTTTTCTTCCAATCGCCCAAATGACATCTTGCCAGTTTGGTTCGTCGAAATCGTGCATGGAGCAATGCGATCCACGAACTGGGTGTGTTAAACGGAGTTTAGTTTGTGTTAGACCATCGAAAACCGTTTGCAACTCATTGATTGGATTGAGAGTTTTCCGGCGACGGGTGGGTGAAAGCACGAAAGAAGGTGTGCAACTACACGCTCTTGGGTGTGCAAAAGCACGAACTGAACCACTAGGTGTTTGATAGCACAATCATTGCGTTTCGGTGTGCGGTAACACAAAGTGCTTGACTCTGGCGTGTAAAAGCACGAATGTCGAAAGATGAAGGGCGAACCATCGATCACGCGAAACCCATTGCTACCGGAACGCTATTCCGACGATCTGTTTATATGCGACATCACAGATGCGATTCCCAAAGATGACATGGGAAGCATGGAACATCCAATCTTTTCTCTGTCGACGAAACCAGACACGCGAATTCGTGAATACAACCACAACGACATCAACATCACGGTCACACCGAGCAGCAGTGGTTTAGCGACCATCCATGACAAAGACATACTGATTTACTGCATCAGCCAACTGATTGCCAAACTGAATGACGGTCAAGAAGCCAAGCGGACACTTCATCTGACTGCCCATGATCTGTTGGTGACCACCAACCGCACGACCGACGGGCGCGGATACGAACAACTTATCGCAGCGTTCGACCGACTGAGCGGAACGCGGATCAAAACGAATTTGAAAGCGGGTGGCGAAGAGATCACCGAGGGATTCGGGCTGATCGACAGTTGGCGAGTCGTTCGCCAAACCAAATCCGGGCGGATGTCTGAGATCCGAGTGAACCTATCCGATTGGATTTTCAATGCGGTTCACGCTCGCGAAGTGCTCACCCTTTCGAGAGAGTACTTCAGGCTCCGCCGTCCGTTGGACCGCCGGATGTATGAATTGGCAAGGAAGCATTGCGGCCGAAAGACGGAGTGGAAGATTTCCCTCGATCTACTGCGCAAGAAATGCGGCTCAGGAAGCACAAGCAAAGAGTTCAAGCGTCTGGTCAAGAAGGTGGTTCAGGACGACGCGGCGAACAATCACTTCCCGGACTACCGCGTCCGGTTACTGGAGCGGGGCAATGGGGAAGAAGATCAGGTGGTTTTCCAAAGTAGGGGCAGCATTCCTGCGATTGCTGGGAAGGAAGCAGCGGCAGTCATTCCCGAACTTGACCCTGACACCTATCACGACGCCCGGCTTGAATGCCCAGGCTGGGATGTTCGTGAACTGGAAAAGCAGTGGCGGGATTGGCTCGCCATGTCAGACGCCAAACCACCAAGAAACGTCGACGCTGCTTTTGTTGGGTTTTGCAGGAAGTGGTTTCAGAAGAGAGGCAATGCTTGAACAGATTTTCCTGTAGCTCGCATAAAATTCTTGTGTGAGGTTAACGTTTGTGCAACTCTGAAACGAAGAAACGAAGTTCAGGAGCTACATGAAAGATAAGGATACATTAACAGAGTGCGCGTTTGTATTTGATCCGGACAATGAAGACGCTGTATTGCATTTGCCGGTGCGTATCGGGCCTGACCTTTACATGACAGGCATGATCGTCCCAAGAGATCAAATTGAAAGCATGTACGTCTACGAATTCAATCGACAGCGAGAAGTGCAAGTTGTCGCTGCCAAAGATGAGCAGCATAAAAACGCAGAAAAAGCATTAAGCACTGTCGATAGCAGTGCAATCAACCAACCTGCTCATCCGATTGATAATGGCAGCGAGAAACCTTGCCTTCTAGTTTTTCGACCGACAGATCAAACACATTGAGCATGCTCGTGGTCGCGTGAAACCAATCTTGAACGCGCCTTGCCTCTACGGACATTTCTTCTTGAAAAGTCCCCAAGACAGCCGAATAGGCATAAGCAAACTTCTCGGGTGCTACATGCCCAACCATCGTTGTCCCTCGTTGAATCACTTCAAGACATATGATTTGTTGTCTTCGAATGCACTCGCACCAGGGCTCAAAAATTTGGCGATAGAGTGATTCCGACGTTACCGATTCCTTGCTAACCTCAATGAATTCTTGAGCGATGCACGACATGAACATGGTCGCTCGCTCAAGTTGCTGAAAGTGTAGGGTGACCAGACTTTCATTGAACCCATCATGCGAAGCGATGATGGAATCGAACAAGGAACTTCGCTCGTTGTAAGCCTTGATTCCACCTTCGAGTCGAAAATCTGAATGACTGGTGGTTCTGATGAAGCCGGCCTTCATCAACTCCTCGGCAACACGCGTCATTGGACGCTTAATCTTACTCTTGCAAGCTAATTGAGCTTGGACTAATTCATACATCAACTGACACCGAAGCGTCACCAGTCGTTCGAAGACACAAAATGTCCTTATCATTTCATCGAATGTGAAACGACGATACACAGCTCCGTCTTTATCAATCTCAACGAGACGATCGATCTCCAGCATGCGCCACGCTAGGTCGAGGTCGTCCAGTGTGAAAGAAACATAACGTCGGAATCGCTCATCTTTGAGTTCGTGAAGCACGAAATGCCTTAAATCAACTGTGTTGTCATCCGGCAACGTCCCATCAAGCATCCCGCGGCGAAGGAATGCGCAAACATCACTGCGTAGTCGTCTGTGTTGCATCCGTAGTTCAGCGGCACGGAGGCTCTCGAGGTTTGGAACAACTGCGATCCAGTCTAACGACACACCTGCAACAGAGTCTGTCATTGCGGCAAGATGGATCGTTGGAACGTCGACCGGTTTGTTCTCGTATCGCGATAGCGTCGCTTGAGTGATGTTCAGATCGACAATGCCTAAGAACTCTTCCTGGGACACTTCTTGCGTTCGCCCAAGCTCGTAGCCAATGCGTTTGCGAAGGTCCTTGATTCCCTCGCCGCGTGCTTTCATTTTCCTTGGGTAATGCCGGCCAAGAGTCTCAATGAGCATCTCGTTGAGTCGAATCGCCCGCTCGGCATCCAAGGCGTCCCAACCAATCTGGTTGCTGGGTAGATCACTTCTTTTTGAACTGTTGGCCGGCATGGCTGGTTTCTCAGAAAAACGTCGGAGATGCGATTTCTTCAAGCCAAACTTGATCTGCATAGAGCGTGATTGGCCTCAGTCGGACGCCAAACTTATTCTTCCCGCAGGCATCGATAAGCAGCAATTCCATTTCACAAACGGAGAGTTGGGCGTGCGAGAGAATGATATGACAC
>JBAUHR010000020.1:0-1529 GCA_049680385.1 Rubripirellula sp.
TGGGGCGGGGAGTAACGGGCGGATTGATAGGCGGATTGCCTTCCTCGCCGAGTGCCATCGTCGTCGGGCGACCGCGTTGGATCTCTTGCCCCATCGCCGCGCGGGCGACTCCCAGCATTCCAATCGCGGTGGAACCTGTGAGACTCAGCATAAACGCCTGCCTCAGAAAGTCTCGTCTTTGCGTCGGCTGATGGGGTGCTGCGTGATCCTGAGGCGAGATGCCATTCTCATTCGCTTGAGACGTGCTCATTTTTCACCTTTTCCTTTCGAGTTGTAGAGGTTGTTGCCTCAAGTACTCCTCGCGTGAATGAGCGTTACACGTCGAACGATATTTTTTCTGGGTATCTGGCTTTCTGGAAGGGACGGCTTCACGGAACAAACGCCTTGACGAGCGCATAAAAAAACGCAGGCCGTTGTTGACCTGCGTTTGTTTAGCAATTGTTTGTCAATAGACGGGTTGTCGATTAAGGAGCGGCGTTGGAAGCTGGACCTGTCGAGCCAGAATCTGCAATCGCAACGATTCCGACAACGGCACCGCTAAGCAAGGCCAAGCGACCGAGACGACCACCGCCGCCAAGTCCACCGCGAAGAGGACCAGCACCGCCACCAAAGCCTCCGCTAGGAGCACCGGCAAAGTTACCAACTGAACCGCTTGATCCACCCATTGCACCACCGTAGCCAACGGATTCACCGTAGTATTCGACGGGGGCAAAGTCAGTGTAGTAAACTTCTTCATTGGGAACATACAAGACTTCGTCGCGTTGTTCTTCGATGTATTGCAAGTCATTGCGAGGCGTCAGGATGATGTCCAGTGTCATGCCAACTGCGTTTCCGTTGAACGGAATTTGGATCGACTGCGCTGGGAGGGTATCTTGAATTGCCGACGGTTCCACTGAGACTGGAATCTCGCCATCAACAACGGCGTTTGCGGGTTGCGCGACGGCTTCGAAAGCGACGGCAGCAAAGCCGTTTTTGCCTACAGCAACGATGCTGTAAACGCCTGGCGAGAGCCCATCGATTGAGAACTTGCCAGCTTGATCAACGCCCACCGAAGCGACTTCTGTCTCGCCGTCGAGAATGTGAACCCGAGTTCCTTCGACCGAGTCTTGTCCGCCGAGAAGAGCGAAGACGTTACCGTTGAGCTTGCCATCGACAAGCATGACGCGATTGGTTGCTGCAGGAGCAGGGCCGATATCGTTTCCGACGAGCTCATTGACGACTTCGGCGGGAATGTTATCACGTAAGATTCGTTTGACGGCACCTGTACTGGGAGCAACAGCAGCCGCTTCCATCACATTATTGACGCCTTCGGTCGCTTCTCCAACAACGTGAACGCCGTAGGCAGCAAACCCATTAGGGCCGGATGCAACAAACGAATAAGCACCTTCTTGAAGGCCTAAGACCATGAACGAACCATCAGCCGCGGTTACGCTTTTGACGATTTCTTTGTTCTGACTGATGAAGTAAACATTCAAACCTGCAAGGCCTTGACTGCCTTCAGAATTGAGGGCGGCAACACGACCTTCGAT
>JBAUHR010000021.1:0-4294 GCA_049680385.1 Rubripirellula sp.
TAGCGCATACGATCAGCGCGATCACGATAGCAAACGACCGAGCCTCCCGGATGGAAGTTGGCGATTGCTCCGTAGCTACGTCATCGTTGGATGGAGGAGCGTACGGATTAGTCATTGCAGAGTGGGAAAACGTCCGCGATAACCGAGTCGCGGGAGTTGATTTTCCATTCCGAATTCGCCCGGCTACCGCGACTTCGGTTCATCGCATTGTTCTGTCCCGTTGTCGATTCGTTCAACGTCAAGAATGTAGTGGGCGTTGCCATCGTCATCCGACCATGCGTCCGTTTCGGCGACCGGTCGGTATGTTTGTTGTGTTTCATCTCGTGTGTTGATTGTACGCCCGCTGGAATCAACGGTCGATATCCATGGCGTCGTTTCAAGTTCGATGTCACGAATTCGGAATTGGTACCGAAGCTCTGGCATTCCTTTGATCGCGTACAGCTCCTCATAGTAGAAAAACGGATCAACGCCGAGATAGATGTCTGCATCAATCCATCCGCCAGATTTCAGCCATTTCGGTGGCTCAGCCTGATCGTACGCAAGAATTCCGAAATCGAGTACGAAAACGTTTCTGGTTGCGAAGATTGTGCGTGCAGTCACTCGGTAATTCGAGCCAGATATGCGAGTGCAAGATGTCGACCTCGCCGACGATTCTTGAATTGCGTCAGGATGAAATTCGAGAGCCAGCCGAACAACGTCGCCAGTCCGAAAGTCCGGATAGTTTCCGTCCTGTATGATCCACGAGCTAATGCCGATTTGAAGTGAATTCATTGTGGACTGAGGGACAGAACGGTAGCGATCAGCGGGCCGGGAAGGTTGATTGTCCATTCGTGAAACCTTGCAAGCCCGGCTCCGTTGCATCGCATGGTTCGCCGCCAATCTCAGGACTGGCGAATGACGAAAAAACTTTTCTTCGTCTTTTTGCGCCCTGACGCCGCTAGAAATCAGCCTATGTGGGTGATACGTTCCGTTTCAATGTATAGATTCGGTAACCGCAAAGTCAAATATGGAGAGTCGATAGTGGACATCAAAGAAATAGAAGAGTTGGAACGGTTAGCAGCAATTCCAGCCTGGATTAGAAATTCGCGAGATGTGTTGGATGCGATTGTCAACGAGTTCGAGGGGGAACCCAATAGAGTGAAAGTCCATCAATTGGCACTGAAACTGGCGAAAAGCATCAAATTTGATGATATCGCGGGAACAATGCAGTCAGGTGATGGGCTTCGGTGTGTCGATCCGGACGCTCATGAGTTGAGCGAAACGTCGTATCGCCGTGGCTATATGGGCGGCTACAGTCATGCGCTCGATGCAATCTGCGATGGGAAAACGATTGAAGATTGCAATAGCTACATGAACGAAGATTTGATCCCGTGGCGTGAAGGTGATTGCACTAAGCAAGAGGTGCCGCCAATGAAAGACTCCTAGTCGGCGAACGTTACGGATCACCGAGTACGGCGATTTGTTTTTCCATTTGTACCGACCCGATGCCGTACTTCGGTGAATCCGATGGTTATGCGCGACTCTGTTGCGGCATGGAGACGGGTTGTACTGGTGACTGATTCTAACGGTCGCTCGATGTGAAATGCAAGTTCCGCGCATCGCCGGAGCAAGTTCGGCGTTGCATTTGTCGCGGCGTGGATGTTCGCGAAGTCGAAAACCTGCCGCCAGCCGATCACAAGCGTTCCAACACCAACACCAGACCGAGCAATGGAAGCACGTTGGATACGGCCAAGGCAACGACTCAATTCGGCACGTGTGGAACTCGGCCGAAGTCGAATGCTGTCGCTCGCCGGTTACAAGTGTTCCAACCACAACATCTGGCAGTTCGCACAATCAGCGCGATGCGATCAGCAAATCGCGATCACTCGATGCAAATCACATCGACCGAAGAAGACCAACACAGCAACACAATCCGCGCTGTGGTTCAGTCGCATAACGGCCGCGATGACCGAGTCGCGGCAATGTGGTTTCCATTTCAAAACGCCTTACCCGCGACTTCGGTCCATCGCCTGGTTCTGCCCTTCGTCGGCTAGTATACCAGCCTACACTTCGACTCTGTGAGCCACTTGGCAAGGTCATGCTGTTCTGTCATCGCAAAGATCTCTGGCCAACGCGATTGGAGCTGGGGCGTCGGGTCGCCGACTACAGCGGTTGGGCGTCGATAGTCGTAAAAAAGCATGTTGCAGTCAATCGAAACGTCCCAAAGCCATGAGACAAGGTCGCTCGAAATCGTGCCAGCAATCTCAAGGTCAAAACTACCCCACCCCGGCTCAATCGGGAGCGACGTATGCGGGACGCAAACTGTAACGCGATGATCAAAAAAGAGTGTTGTGTCACCCAGAAACTTGGATGCCCTTTTGCGTCGCATATGGTCCGTCATGGAGATTGCTTCGGCGGGAGTAAATCCTGGACCGTTGAAGCTAGGCCCCTGTGTGGAGACAGGTTCGTCTCCGACCCGGGCCGATTGCCACCCAACCGATCGTGACTCTCGCGATGCCTCCCCGTGTATTGGGGCAGCGAGACAACGAAGGAAGTCAATAAAGGCGCGCATCAATAATTCGCAGAACGTTACGGATCACGGAGTACGGAAGGTTGACTCTCCATCGGTAATTGCTCGCAAGCCGTACTTCCGTGCATCCGATGGTTCTGTCACTTCTTGTCAAAGGGTGGGAAGCACTGGTGCTCAGCTTCGGCTTTGAGAAAGTCGTTGAAGTGCCCCGTCGAGTAGTAGTCACATGGAATAAACAAACCCAAGTCTACACGATAGAGGAATGATTCGAGCGATCGACAGACAGCATTGAAATGCCCGCGCGGGTCGTCGCCAGAAAACCCCTCGTGAGTAACAAAACCAACTGGACAACTGTCGAACGAATAATCCAGCACAAACATGTCGCCATTTGGCGCGGTGCCAATCGGAAGCAGCTTTTGACCAAGCAACTCATCAGCGTATGGCATGTCGCGAATCGCATCGGCACTGCAAAACTCAACCGGGCCGACCGAGCAATCATCCTGTGGCCAACTGTGGCGTAGCATCATGCCGAGAGCCCAAGGGAAATCCTGCGTTTCGAGCCACTCAATGGTTTCGGGAGTCGACGCCCCCACCGCCATGGATGTGTCGCCATCAAGATGATGCATCAACCAAGCAGCTGTATCACGATTCATAGGGTCTCTTTGTTGACAGAACGACCCGCATCACCGAGTCGGGAAAGTTGATTGTCCATTCGTAAAACCTCGCAAGCCCGACTTCGGTGGATGCGATGGTTATCCGCCTTTCTTGCTCGCAGTTTCGCGTTGTATGGCCCTTGCGTGTGGCTCAAGCCAAACAGCAACTCCCCGCTTCGTTCCTGGGTCGCGCCATGTTGAAATTGAAATCGTCTCGTCCACCGTGAAAGAACGCGGTTCGTCAGAAACGAATGAATCCTCGTGCATCTGTCCGCTGTCAATCCAGTCCTCAAGTCTGTAGTTAAAAAACTCGTGTTCGTCGGTGCGAACCTTTACTACGGGCACACCGTTATCACGATGAACTTCGCAGGTAAGGATTTTGTCAGCGCCGTCGCGCCAACCGTTAAGAGATATCGTCTTAGTTGGAGGAAGGCTATCACTGGGTGTTTGATCATCGAAGGTCGCATCTGACAAGTGCAATAGGTATCGACTCCCCCGCGGCACCACGATTCGAGCCGATGTGGGTACTCGGTTCTGGCTTCTCGCTATGCCACATACATAAGTGAGAGTTGGGTCATCGACGCTGATGTGGCCGTAGTTTTTCCTCACAGCATCAACTTCTCTCCGCGCGCTGCTCAGTTGCTGCATCATGACAAACTGGGACACAGACAACGCAACAATCACGATTAGAAGCAGCAATGTTGATAGGGAGAACTTCTTCATCGAGTGCAAATTCTTTTTGTCGGATAACGTTACCGATCACCCGGTCGCGGCGGTTGATCAACCACTTCAAAACGCCCTGCTACCGCGACTCGGGTGCATCGGATGGTTCGCCGCTTTTCGCGTGGGACGCCAAGCGTTTCCCCATGCTGATGCGTTGCTCGGTATCGTATCCCAATGAACCGTAAAAGGCCACGACCTCGTCATTTTGTGAACGAACCTGAAGGTTGATTTTGGGACAGTCAAGGTTGCTGAGTGCTTGTTCCGCGTGCCGAATCAGCGTCGAGCCGATACCGCGTCGCTGTTGCGTCGGAGTCACCGCAAGTGAGTAGATCCACCCCCGATGTCCGTCGTAGCCCGCCATGACCGTTCCAATTACGGTCGCGTCCGACTCGGCTACAAAGAAGAGGCC
>JBAUHR010000022.1:0-3088 GCA_049680385.1 Rubripirellula sp.
CACTGATGGCATCACCAAAAGCGACGATGTTGGCCGCTCGCAGGAAACGCCCCTTAGACAGGAACGGGAACCTGTTGCAGCAGATCGGCAATTTGAGTCTCGACTACTTTGCGGCTGGCCCCTTGGAAAATTCCTTCGGGTAGAACGCGGTGAGACAGCGATGGTACAGCCAGCGACTTGATGTCATCGGGCGTCACGAAGTCGCGTTCTTCGGTGATCGCACGGGCTTGGCAACCGCGATAGAAACTGAGCGCGCCGCGAGTGCTGACGCCAACCTGGAAACCGTCGTGCTTGCGCGTGGCTTCGACAATGTCAAGTAAGTAGTCGACCAGCGACTCGTCAAACCGAACATTTCGAACCGTGCTTTGGGCAGCGGTGATTCCTTCGACACTGACGACGGGGGCAAGCGTATCGACTGGTTCGCCCATGCGGTGAGTCAGCATGACTTGCTGTTCGATGTCACGCGGCGGATAGCCAATCGATGTGCGCAGCAGAAACCGGTCCAGTTGGCTCTCGGGCAACGAGTAGGTGCCTTCAAATTCGAATGGATTCTGGGTCGCCACGACAATGAATGGCTTCGGCAGTGGGTGGGTCTTGCCATCGATGGAAACTTGACCTTCGCTCATCGCTTCTAAGAGCGCCGATTGGGTCCGGGGCGGAGCCCGGTTGATTTCGTCGGCTAGAATGACGTTGGCAAAGATCGGCCCGCGACTGAATTCGAAATCGCGAGTGTCGGATCGATAGATCATGCTGCCGGTGATGTCGCTGGGCAACAAGTCCGGTGTGAACTGCAGACGTGAAAACGAGCCGTGGATGCTTTGGGCTAGCGCCTTTGCTGCAAGCGTTTTGCCAACGCCAGGTACGTCTTCCAAAAGCACGTGTTCGCCAGCCAGCAACGCAGCGACCAGCATTTGAACGATGTCGGGCTTCCCCAGCACCACTCGTTCGATGTTCTGACGCAGCAGACGTGAGGTCTCGAATGCTTCATGCAACATCGGTGATGCGCTTCCGATAAAAGTGAGAAAGAGGAGTCACGGCAGATCGAACGACGCCAATCGGCGCGGCATCGCCATTCCCAATGGTGATATCCTGCTGTGATGACTGAACATCTTATCTGCGATGCCATCGCCCTTCTATCCGGGGATGGCCGTATCGGCAGATATCGTTGCAGCTATCGGGTTTGGGCAGGTTTGAAATTCGGGCGGAGGCCGGGCATCAATTCAGGGTACCGCGCTCAAGAAATCGCTCGTTTGGGGGCTTCGCCATCGGTGGAACGCGAATTCGGCGTTAGAACCAGTAAACGGATCCGATACGTCCACGCGATCATGACGCGACTTTGGTGGGTTTGTCACGCCTTCGGACAGCAAAACTCGTTCGCCTGGAACCTTTGGGCAAATTTGAAATTACAAATAGCGATTCTTGGTCGGGTTGATCTAGAATTGTCTCGCCATCCCCTCGGTGCTGATCGTTCAGCTTGCAAAAGTCCAACCGATCTCTTAGCCAATCAGGTGCTCGTTTGTCGTGTTCGTTCCGTAGTCTGCTCGTCATCGGCTTGAGCATTGTTTTTTCGTCGACTGAATGTTTGCGTGCGGACGACAGGATCAAAATGGTCTTGGATACCGCTGGCGGCGCTCACGTCACGGCCGACGGCGTTCAACCTTATCCTCGATTGGCTGCTGAGTTCGAGCCGACGCGGGCGTTGTTGCTAGGGGTCGCTGACTGGCAACCGCACCATCGCGAGATCTTGATTGAAATTGCTGAAAAGGCAGCCGATCACGTCAACGTGATGGTGCTTTGCAATGATACGTGGCAAATGAAAGACACCACCGGCTGGCTTCTGGAGAGTGGCGATGAGTATTCGCACGTCTACTTTTGTGAGTTTTCGCTCAATACGGTTTGGCTGCGTGATTTTGGGCCCATCTTTTCGCAAACGGCCGACGGAGCTCAAGCACTTGATTTCTACTACGAAGGGACGCGTCCGAAAGATGATTCGCTGCCCAAGGTCTGGTCGAAACGATCCGGGACTCAGTACGTCGAAGTTCCTTGGACCGTGCAAGGCGGAAACCTAATCGGCAACGGCCAAGGATTGGCGCTTGCGACGAACCGGATCTTTGAAGACAACCACATCACGTTTCCTCAACCGACGCCCGGAGTGAACCCTGAGGTCGAGCGACGAAAGATGGTGGTCGACCAGTTCATTAAGTTTTGCAATCTGTCACAGCTCGTTGTCTTAGAGCCACTGCAATCGGAGCTAACGAAACACGTTGATATGTTTGCCACGTTCTTGTCACCGGAAGACGTGATGGTGGCTCAGTTGGACTCGCGGTTCGATCCCGTCAATGCCGCGATCTTGGATCGCAACGCGGCACGTCTGTCAAAGATCAAGGTTGGTGACCGGCCTCTTCGCGTCCACCGGATTCAAATTCCCGTACGTGACGGCACGTCGTGGAGCGCGTATACGAATGTCGTGATCGCTGGTGACTTGGTGTTGATTCCAATCTTTGGAACCGATCCGCCTGCGATGGTCGAAGCCGCAAAAGCTGTTTACCGCCGACTGTTGCCGGAACACACGATCGAGACGATCGACATGAGCAGCATGAAACAGTTGCAGGGCGAACTGCATTGCCTGTCGTTGCATGTGCCGGCTTTTGCTCCCATGCCCGATCGAATCTATCCGTTCGAAAATTCCGTGCGCGCTTACTTTCCCAACGGAAAAACCGAATAGCCATGATCGATGGCTGCCTTCCCTCGCTGGCTAAGTTAATTGATTTCTAAGTCAATTGATCACTAAGTCAATTGATCTAGGATCATCGCAATCGCGGCACTGGCCATCGGAGTGCTCATGCTGGGTAGCCGAGCGGCGGCGTCTTTGGCGGATTGAGCTGGGGAGAGCGGAATATGAACAAAGACGGCTTTGGTCTTCATTCCAAACGAGACCGCGTAGTGCTGGCTCAGGTACAGCGCCGCGTTGCACAGGTAGGTGCCCGCGTGATGAGACACTTCGCTGGGGATCCCGGCGTCGATCAGTGCCGTATTGCAGCGATCGAGCGGCAGCGGCGACCGGTAGGCTTCCGGAGCGTCTTTGATC
>JBAUHR010000023.1:0-1920 GCA_049680385.1 Rubripirellula sp.
TGTGAGGCTGAATAGGATTCCGGTCGTCGTTTGCCGGTGCGTTGTTGAAAGGAATGTTCTGATAAGTTCTGTCTTCTAGATAGGGCGTTCCAATTGCGGCTTGCGGTTGATACTGCAATGGACAGACGCTCGTCGCTGGGCAGTATGTATCAAGCCCGCCATGTCCCTGATGGTAGTTGTCTCGGTAGTGAGCATGACCGCCGTAATCCTGATGGTGACCTGGGTGATAATCAAGGCCGTGATGGTAGTCGTGAGCGTGCCCGTGGACGCTGCTATGGTGGAACCCATGTTCGTGGTGATATTGAGCGGCGACAGGCTCAGCGAAATGGACTGTCAAAAGGATCGCAGCGGCGGACATGGCAATGAATTGCGTCGGCATGTTTTTCAACTCTTTGTAAATGTTTCATCGAAATCGTTTAGCCGCATGCCCTGCGGGCCGCGCTTCTGAATGCTTCTTCACACGAACCGCGTGAGACGAATCTCACGCGGTCATACAAAATCCATTGGTTACTCGGTTGCAGCCGCTTAGTGATGGTGTCCACCGACACCTAGAACATGAAAGCGTCCGATGTCGATGTGCAACCCACCGTGCTGTCGGCTCGATGGCGCACGATACGCTGGTGCGTACTGTTGCTGGTATTGCGGTTGATACGTTTGGCCGTATCCATAACTGCCGTAGTTCGATTGGTATCCGTAGTTGGGATACGTTTGAACGGGCGCGTGACTGAAGCCGCCGTGGTGATAGCTACCATGATGTCCGCCGCCGTATCCATGGTGACCGCCGTGGAAGTAGTCTGCTGCCATGGTGTTGGTGGTTCCGGCGAAGGCAAACAATCCTGCCGCGAGGGCGGCGATGGCGAGAAAGCGTTTCATACTGATTCATCCTGACATTTCGGGGGGAGGTTCACGGCAAGTGCCGTTGAACTCCAACCAACGCAGTTCGTGTGCCAAACCAGAAAACCAACGATTCACGAAGGTTCCGCGAACGCCTGTGTCGTCCACATGATGACTGAGTGCTTCATTTAGATGACAAAATGAGAATCAGTCGACAGATGCGGTTAGTTGTCACCCCTCGCGTGGCTGGGTAAGATTAACTTTGTGGGTGATGTGAATAATCCGACGGATTGTGATTGCCCCGCAAAAATCCCCCGTAAGGAGTTTGGTTCGATGAAGATTCTTCTCTCAGCAGCCGTTGCCGTCATGGCTTTGGCGACTACCGCTCAAGCCCAATGGGTCGTGCCACACACCACCACGCATTACCACAATGTGCCGCACACGACGACACATACCGATTACGTCCAGCATGGCAATCATGTCGATGCGGTACCGCACACGACGACTCACATTGATCGCGTCCCACACACGACGACGCATTACGACAACGTCTCGCCCTACGGCAACCAACCGATTTACAACCAACGCTATCGCTCGTCCCGTCCAGTAATTCAAGGACAGGTGATTCAGGGTCAGACCTATCCGCAACAGGGACGGGTGATCTATCGAAACGGCGTGCGACAAAACAGCTATGTTCAGCCCTATCAGTCGTACCGCCCCAGCTATCAGTCCAACGGCCATCTCCATACGCAAACGCATACTGACTACGTTCCCCACACGCAAACGCATATCGACTACCAACGGCATGGCAATCACTTGCACGCCGTTCCCCACACCACGACGCACATTGACGCGGTTCCTCATACGACCACGAATATTCATTACGGTCACCACTGAGATCGGCCGAGAAGCGTCAGCAACCAATTGCCTCCGTCGGAATGGAATCCGACGCTTGATGGCTGAGTTTTAGCATCTTCTGCGGGCTTCTTCCGCACAACCGTTACCACCGGACTCGGATCAGGTGGGATGAGACGGACTACAGCGATTCGATTCGATGTTTCGCTTGTACCAAACCGATGGAAAACA
>JBAUHR010000024.1:0-1571 GCA_049680385.1 Rubripirellula sp.
CCCCAGCAAATATTATCACGGCAAGACTAACTGTTTGTCGTGGGCACCGGGAGCGAAGTTGCTGCGGTAGACGGTCGTTCCTAAAGCCGTATTCCCGCCCCAGTCCACTTCGACGCGGTCATCGCCCAGGACGATCTTCATCAGCTTGTTCTTCATCACCATGGCGACTTGCTTGTACTCTGGATTGAGCGCAAGGTTCTTCACTTCCCCCGGATCAGTCGGCATGTGATACAGCGCCGGATCGAGTTCCTCGTAGGATGCGTTCAATGCCCACTCCATGTCCTTGCCACGATTCCTGTCGGGGCGAGTCTGCATCGAGAACACAAACTCTTTCGTGCGAATAAAAGCACGCGGGCCGATCACCGCGTGACTTTCGCCGATCACGTAATCACGCGCAGGAACCTTGCCGGAAACCATTCCCGCCATGTCAGTTCCATCCAGGTACTCGTATTTTTCGTCATCAAGATTCGCTCCACCGGCAGCCAGGACTGTCGGTGCGATATCCACAAACTCAACAAAGTCCGTGACGACCTTATCCGCCGGGAAGGCCTGCTTGTCCGAAGAAACCACGATGATGGGATTGTGGCTGTCGACGTCCCAGGGAGTGAATTTGGAAACCGAGCCGTGGTCGTTCAGTTTCCAGCCGTGATCGCCACACACATAGACGATCGTCCACGCTTGCTCTTGTGACTCGCTATACTGGATGAAGGCATCCGCTGCTTGTCCAACCAAAGTGTCGCCGTAGGCACAGAACGCATAGTAGTCCTGAATCATGGCTTGCTTCTCGTCGTCGGTGAAGTGATCCGAAAAGCCGTGTCGAACCTGCTGCTTCAGTTGTGCAGGCATCGTTTTCATTTCCTTGTCGTCCAACGAAGGAACTTTGTAAGTGTGTTGCTGGAAACGCTCGCGAAAATCCGCAGGCGGCAAGACCGGAGTATGCGGAAAATCGAAACCGATGTGACAGAACAGCGGTTTGGATGCATCGACTCCGTCATACTCCCTTGAGCCGACCTTGAACTTGCGATTTTGATACTTCAAGAAATCGACGAAGATTGACGCGTAGTAGCCGTCGCGAGTCTTGCCAGCTTCGCGAGAACTCACGCCAGCTAAGATCATACCGTTATCAACGTGCTTTCCCTTCTTCTCGTTGTAATGTCGCAGCAGGTCGTACTTCTCCATCGTCCGCGCCGCGGTGCCGGCAAACTCTGGCATGATCTTTTCCAGTTCCAGCGAACAGTATTCAAACTCACCGCCTGGCGTGACGAAGAACTCAAGACTTTGAAACGGTTTCTCGAACTTCACACCGTTGATCTGGGAAATCCAGTCTTTACCCCAAGCGCACAGCCCATCCTTGGCAAGGTCTTTGAAGTAGAAACTTTGCTGGTAGATGTGATGCTGCGCCGCCCAATTGCCATCGCCCTTGATGGTTTTGACGCGGACGCCTAACTTGCCAACGTGCGTTGTCTGGTAACCCAACTCGGCCATGCTTTCTGGAAGCGTCGGTCGGCAATGTTCGGCATTGTTGTTGTGATACTCGAACTCGTAGATTCCCGATCGGAATGGGTAACGGC
>JBAUHR010000025.1:0-2201 GCA_049680385.1 Rubripirellula sp.
GGTGTACGAAGTGCATGATGAACTGCTTTGCAGTTCATATCCCGCGAGCGGAGTCGCGGGTCCACTTAGGGTTGCCCGTTTTGATTAGCCGAACACGGACCAGCCGGTGGCTTTGACTAGCTCTTCGAGTGCCAAGCTGCCCACCGCGGACGTTCCGGCTTGAATAAGTCGCGGGTCCACTTAGGGTTGCCCGTTTTGATTAACCGAATACGGACCAGCCGGTAGCTTTGACTAACTCTTCGAGTGCCAAGCTGCCCACAGCTGACGTTCCGGCTTGATTGAGTCCCGGCGACCAAACCGCCACGGCGCCATGCCGCGGCGCGATCACCAGAATGCCGCCGCCGACACCGCTCTTGCCCGGCAGCCCGATTCGGTAGGTGAAGTCGCCACTGTTGTCATAGTGTCCGCACGACATCATGACCGCATTGATACGCCGACACGCCTGGCTGCTGACCATTTGCTGACCGCTGATTGGGTCGCAACCGTCGAACGCCAAAAACAACGCGGCTCGGGCAAGCTGGCGGCACGTCATCGCGATCGAACAGTGACAAAAATACGCCGCCAAAGTTTCGTCGACCGGGCACTTTAAGTTCCCATATGACTTCATGAAAGAAGCGAGTGCTCGGTTTCTCTCACCCGCCAATGATTCGGATTCAGCAACGGCTCGGTCAACGTCAATCGAATCGTCATCAGCGAGCTTACGAATCCGGTCCAGTAATTCTGCGACCGTCTTTGACGATCCGAGTCGCTCGACCAAATGGTCCGTCACAACGATCGCGCCCGCGTTGATCAATGGATTGCGAGGAATTCCGCGTTCGTGTTCCAACTGGACAATCGAGTTGAACGGCGACCCCGAAGGCTCGCGTCCCACTCGATTCCACAGCGAATCACCGACCACACGAAGCGCCATCGAGAGCGTGAAGACTTTCGAAATACTTTGGATCGAAAACAACTCATCCGCGTCGCCAAGGCAAGATTGCGTGCCGTCGCCCAGCACTACCGCCAGACCAAACTTGCGCGGATCCACCGCCGCTAGCGCGGGAATGTAGTCCGCGACTTTTCCTTGGCCACGCATCGGCTTGACCGACCCTTCAATTCCCTGCAGCACACATTCCCAATCCATAAAATCTCAGTCGTAAAGTCCAAGTGAGCAACACGCGCAATAAAGTGGCGTAAGCTTGTGGTTGGCTAACATCGCAAGCTGAAAGCTCACGCCACTTACTGCGCTTGCGATGCTAACGAATCAGCATCGGTCTTTCCAAGCCTACCTTGGAAATCACGAGGGACTGGGCACCGCTTGGGCTTCGATGAAGTCGTGTAAACCTTCGACGCCACCCTCACGGCCGAACCCGGACTGCTTCATGCCACCAAACGGTGCTTCCGCCGTCGGACCAGACCCCGTGTTGTAGCCGACATGGCCGAACGTCAACCGAGCAATGACACGCTGGGCGCACGCATCGTCGCTGGTAAAGACGTAAGCCGCCAAGCCATACTCGGTCGAGTTGGCTGCCGCGATGACTTCCTCTTCGTCTGCAAACTCGATGATCGGCGCCAGTGGCCCAAACGTTTCGTCCTGCACGCATTCCATCGCCGACGTCACACCTCGCAGCACCGTCGGCGGGAAAAAGTTGCCGGTGCTTTGCTTAGCCATGGTCGATAGATCACCCGTGATGCGCGTAGCGCCTTTGGCGATCGCGTCGTCAACGTGACGTTGCACCTTGCCCACCGCGTTCTTATCGATCAGTGGCCCCATGTTTGTGCCGTCAACCATTCCATCGCCAACCTGTAAAGCCGCGGCTCGTTTGGCAAGCTTTTCGGCAAAGCTATCCGCAATCTCGCGTTGAACATAAACGCGGTTAGCGCACACGCACGTCTGCCCAGCACCGCGAAACTTGTTTGCCATCAAGTGCTCGACCGCTTTGTCGACATCCGCATCGGCGAACACGATGAACGGTGCATTTCCACCCAACTCTAAAGCCAAACGTTTCAAGTGCGGCGCTGTTGCCGCCATCAGTTTCTTGCCCACCGGCGTTGATCCGGTAAAGCTGATCACGCGAACGGCCGGATGTTCGCACAACACATCACTGATCGGACCGGCTGGACCAAGCACCAAGTTCGCTTTGCCCGCGGGCAGATCCATCGATTCCATCAACGTGAACAACGCAATCATCGATAGCGGCGTTTTCGACGACGGCTTCACC
>JBAUHR010000026.1:0-7313 GCA_049680385.1 Rubripirellula sp.
TGGGGCGGATACGAAGTCACGCCCAGTCGCATCGAATTTTGGCAAGGCCGACCCAGTCGGTTGCACGATCGCATCTGTTATCAGAAAAACAATGATGCTTGGCAGTTTGATCGGCTGTCGCCGTAGGCAGTCGTAATCGGACTGCCGTTGACGTTCATGCTTGACAACGCTGCTAACTCAGAAGAGGAGGGTGTCATCGAGGAACGTTTCTTCTTCGTCGTCATCCAACGCGAGTGCCGAATCGATCAGCGCGATCATTTCGTCGGGCTCGCTATCGCTGCGGTGTTGATCGGCAAGAAAGTTGACAATTTCCAAAAGATCCGCCGGCGTCAGGCGTCCATCTTTGTTCACATCAGCGTCGTCGGGCGAGTGCGACCCCTTGGCTTGCTCACCTTGGGCGTTCAGTGCATGTTGCTCGCTCAGTTCGTTAATGACCATCAGAGCATCATTCTGAGTGATTTGGCCATCGCGGCTGACGTCTAGCGAGTTGTAGTTGATCGTTGCCGCTGGCGCGGCATTGGCGTAGGCAGCACTTGCAGGGAATGTGATGCCAACCGGTGGTGCAGTGAATTCCGATGTGCTTCCATCGTTATCGGTAACAGTGGCCGTTCCGTAGTCGGGCGTGACAAGAAAGTCGCTGTTGTTGATCACGGCGCTGAAATTCTTTCCGCCCGCGTTGTAATCCGCAACGGTGTAGGTGTCACTGATGACGTACTGGATTCCCTGTGCAACGACGGGATCCGATACAAAGAATTCCACCGTCAAGGGATACGATGCGTTGGCTGGATTGGAGTCAACGAAATAGTCAAACTCAAAACTTGTTTGTGTTCCGGAGATTGGGGTCGCGTTGACGATTAGCGACGTTGCCGTGTTCTGCAAGCGGTTGGGGCCCGTGTCTGCATCGTCGGAAATATCCGCTGCGGCCGGATTGCCATCGTTGGGTGTGACGCCGTTGGTACCCAGGTCGATGCCGAACGCATTGCCCGCCATCACATTTTGAGTGATGGTGTTGCCTTCGCCGCCACTGTCATTGCGGACGGCATCCGACGTGCTGTACGCGATCGTATTGGCGGGGCCGAGAAGATTGTCAAACGCTCCATTGCTGAAACGTACGCCAATCGGCATGCCGTAGACTTCGGTGAGCGACTGCGATGCTGTTCCAATCAAGTTGTTGGTGATCACATTGCCTGATGCAGAAGTGGAGCTTACATGGATGCCAGTCGATGTTGCACCGGCGATCGTATTGCCGTCAAAAACGTTGTCGCGTGCTTTGAGGAAAATGCCCGTACCGCTGCCAGCCAATTCGGCCGATCCGTCCTGAGTGACACCGATCATGTTGCTCGTGAATTGGTTACCGCTGGAGTTTGGATTTCCAATCGAGATCTGGCTGGATGCATTCGCAGCGATCACATTATCGCTAAAGACGTTGTCCGCCGACGCGCCCAAGATAAATACACCGACGCTTCCGTTGCCAACGGCCCAATGACCAGTGGCGTCTACGCCGATGGCGTTGTTCTCGAAGAGGTTCTGCGAGCTACCATTGCTCAGTACAACACCCGAACGACCGTTCCCTGAAATCGTATTTCGTTCCTCAAGAGCGAGGCCACCGATAGTATTCCCAGAGCTACTGTTAAGCTGTAGTCCGTAGGAGCTGTTGGGGATGGGGGTCACACCATCATCCGCAACGCCCAAGAAGTTGCCTGCGACGTAGTTGTTAGTTGCACTTGCTCCTGAGAACACCAATCCGGATCGATTGTTGCCCGAAACAATATTGGGTTCGCCAAGGCCAAGACCACCAATGACGTTGCCTGCGGACTTGATCAAGACACCATGATTGCCGTTGGCGATGGCAAATGCCCCCGTATGATCAGTGCCGACGAAGTTGCCCAGCAAGGTGTTTGCGTCACCTGAGATGGCGATGCCGAATCGATCATTACCCGAGACGATGTTCTGGCTGATCAAATTCGATGCTGACAAGACATTGATTCCGTGGGCGTGATTTCCCATTGCCGAGGCCGTTCCGAACTCATCCACAACGATCCCGATTAGATTTTGATCGATTGTGTTAGCGGATGAACCTGTACCGACGATTTGGACGCCCGTCGCTCCGTTGTCGAAAAGGTTGTTGGACGCGACCGTCGTACCGACCGAGTTGGTCAACAGGACGCCATTTCGCGTGTTGCCATGGATGATCGACGTTTCGATGGACGAATCGTCGGCGTTGGCAACTTCGATCCCATCGCCCGGGAAGTTGACAATCTCCAGCGATTGAATGCTGACTTGATCGGCAATGACTCGCAGACCATCGGTCGTGGCTCCTGACACTGTTGCGCCATCGAGCACAACGACGGGCGACCCAGCAAAGTCGGGTTCACTGGCACCATTGATGATGACAGAATCGGTGATCGCTGGTAGCGGAGAGAGCACGTCGATCACATGCGGGCCACTTCCCGGAATATCAAACGTGATGGTGTCGGCTCCGGGATTGGAATTAGCAAACTCGATCGCGGCGCGCAGTGAGCCCGCACCTGAGTCATTTGTATTCGTGACGACATCGAATACTGGTGGCGCTGCGATCGGCATGCGGAACAGATAGCCGGACTCAGAAGCGACCCCGCGAACTCTTGGAGCGCCAATCCAGAGTTCGTTCTCACCGAAATCAACGTAGCCGAAGTCGTCTTGTGCCTGCGGATTCGGTGATTGCAGAGTCTGTTCAAGCTCGAAATTGCCCGTCTGTGCATCTCGCTGATAGATGTAAACGTTGCCGATGTAATCGGGATTGATCCCGCCCACGTTTCCAATGACCAGTTTTCCGTTCTTGAGTGCCAGCGATTCGCCAAAGTCATCGTAGGTGTCGACTGGAGCCTGAATCGTTTGTAGCGGACTCCAACTGACAAAGTCGCTTGATTGGAAAACTGAAACAGGTCCAGCGAATTGGCTGCCGACCGCAAGCACGCCATTGTCATACGCGATCGAAGTTCCGAAATTGTAGTGGTCTGCAGGATTTTCGACTTCGCTTTGCAACGTCCAGCTTGAACCGGAGTCTGTGTAAATGTTGACAATCCCATCAGAGTTTGTCCCGCCGTAGATTTGCCCAATGAAAAGGTGGCTGCCTTGCAGGATGATTGGGGCATCGTAATGCGTGACTAAATTCGTAATGCGTTTACTGACGTTTTCTGTCCAGACGCCACTTACGTCACGCTGATACGTGATTGCCGATGCAAAGCCTGTGTCGTCGCGAACGATCGCCACAGCTTGATCGCCTTCAATCGCCACGGATGCATCGTAGGTGTCAGAGCTGAACGATTCTGCCACCGACCAAGTTCCGCCCGGTTGGAAGTTGTAGAACTGAAGGAACATAGTGCCTGCGCTGCTGTAGTCTCGATAGAACAAAGCAGCGGAGTCGTCGTGAATCACTAGGTCATAGGGATCATAAAAGTTGCCAATATTCGGGTCGTATTGAAGCGTGAAAGACTGCGATTGCGACCAGTTGTCATTCGTGTCGCGATTCCAGAAAGAGACCGTTGGGCCCGTGACGTCAAAATCGGACTGCTCAAACGTGACACCGTGGTCACCTTCGAAGTCGAACCATTTGCCAAGCTGGCCACTGTTGCGTTCATGCAGCGACGCGTATTGTTCTAAGTCTTCTGTGATCGCACCTTGAGCGACCGGCGGATTCAGCCAGATTTCGTCTCCAAAGATGAGGTCGATTGCTCCGTCTGCGTTGAAGTCACCTGTCGTCAACTGTCCATCGATAGTTACATCAAAATACAATCCGGGACTAAAACTGGCGTTTCCATCGTTGAGCGCAAGATGGACTCCGTATTGACCGCCGATGTTGTCGCGGTAGCTGGAAACAAGGTCGACATCTCCGTCTCCATCGAAATCTCCGATGCTGCTACCGAAGATTTCTTGTCCAGAGTTGACGGTGTGCTGTAGTGGCCACGTAACTGCGGTGCCGGTGAGAGCGACACCAGTCGACAATGCCACGCGAATGCCTTCGTTTTTCGTTACGTGAATGTCGTCGAGCCCGTCGCTGTTAAAGTCCGCGACATTGAGCCCCACCACAGAGTCCGAACCAACCGAAAATGCTGGCGACGAAAGCTCAAATACGGTCTCGCCTGAAGGGAGCGGCGATCGAATTGGATTCACCCATATCCAGCCTTCGCTATCACGGTTAATGATGACGACATCTTGATCGCCGTCTCCGTCAAAGTCACCCAGCGATGAGTAAGCTCCGTTAAATGTAGAGATCTGTCCGCCAGACGCTTCAACAATTGGATTGATAATATCTCCGTCGACGTGAAACCCGTTCAGGGACGTGCCCGAGTGGTTAGTCGCGATAAATCGTTCGATTTCACCGTCCAAGTCAAAGTCCGCATCAACCCATTCTTCAGCATTTGAGTGGGTGATCGGCTCTAAAACACCATCCCCATTGTTGTCGACTAACTGCAGTCCACCGAAGTACCCGTAGGGTGTGTGTTCGGACGGCGTCCATTGCCACTCCTGTGCGTCACGAGTGAATTGAGTGGAGTCCAATGCGAAATCCAGTTCTTGGTCGCGATTCAGATCGCCTGGCTCAATGAAACGAGAATCATTTCCGGAAGTCGATCGATCGAAAGTTTCCGATCGAATCCACCGCCCCGTTCCCCCCGTGGCTGGTACGACATAAGTATCAATCTCGGGTTGATAGATTGGATTGCTGCGTTGGCTCCACACTCCAGTGCGATTGATCTCATCGCGATCCGCTGGGAAGATCACCGTCAATTTCTCGCCCGCGAAACCACGGTGTGTCAGCGGCACGGTGACGTTCGGACCACTGACGACGAACGCTTCTGTAGTATCGTTAACCAGGCCTGACTGATTTCCCATCACGCGAACCGAAGCGTGATCGATGGACGTCGCGTCGATTGGGTCGGTGAATAGCAGTGTTGTACTGTCGTCGCCATGAGCGACATCCAGCAAGCGAATCATCACTTGCACTTCAAAGACTTCGACGGTTGCATCACCGTCATCATCCGTGACCGTGACCGTGACATCGTAACGACCGTCGTTGGCGTAGGTATGCGACGCGTCGATCGACGCGGCGGTAAGCGCCGATGGATTTCCACCCGTGGGCAGTCCTGATAAGTGATCCAGGTCCGCCGTGCCGTTGTCCACGGCCGAACCATCACCCCAGTCAATGCTGTATGTGAATGTTTCGACGGTGGCCGACGGCGTATCGGCATATCCGGGATCGGTGATCGTGATCAAATCGGTCCAGCTACGTAGTAGCTGCGAACCGGCGATTTGGTCCGAAACGGTGATTGTCGGTGCCAAGTTGTTGACGGTGACCGTGATCATGTCATAGGTTTCCGCGAAGTCGAAATTACCCGAGAAATTTGACTCAGTTGCGCGGGCAAACACGCCAATGTCATATGCTTGATTGTCTGGCGATTCGATCGTTAGCCCGGCCAAATCTGCGGGTAGTAAGTCCCAATTGCCGGATACGGAATCGCGAACACCTTGGTTTAAGGACGTGCCCTCTGGAATACCGGCCAACTGAAACGTCAGCGTTTCGGAGCCATCGATGTCGACCAGCGTCGAGGCAATCGAAAGCGGGATCGGCGTGCCTTCATCGCCTTCGGCATCGGTCACCAAGAGGGTGGGCGCATCGGCGACCGGAATAAGGTCGATATCGATCGTGAAATTGGATGTGAGATCACCATCGGTTACCGAGTAGGTAAACGAGTCGGCACCGCCAAAGTGCTCAATCGCCTGATAATCGAACGTGCCATCGTTACGAAAATCAAATGTTGCGGCATTGCTGGGTGGAGTGACCAGCGAAAACGAGATTGCGTCACCGTCGGGGTCCGTTGCCGCCGCGGCAAATGACTCAAACGTGTCTTCCTCCAGAACGACGGTTTGAGGATCCGATTCTGGGGGTCGATTCCGCAACACCACCACATCGTTGCCATCTCCACCGACGTAACTGATTCCAAATCGCTTGCCATCAATCAGAAACTTCGTGCCTTCGGGCAACAAAGTCCCATCGATAGCGAACGTGCCATTGATTGGGTCTGTGCCGTCGTTGCTGACGATTGTGAATGCTTGGCCTGCTGCAGGTTCGTAACCCAGATCAAAATCTAAGTTTGCACCTCCCAAGACGACTGAGCCGATAACATTGATTTGGTCATAGGATGAGCCAGTTGTCGGTCCATCCAACTCAATTTCAACGTTGGTCGTGTTTTGTAACGTCAGACTTCCTGAATTGAATACGCCTGGACTATTGCCTGGTCGAAAATCGCCGCGAATGTCAATATTCAAGGATCCATCCGCTGGCAACGAATTGGGGTCGAATCCTTTACCGGCAACTAGCGAACTGGGAAACGCCGTGACTTGAGCGCCAGGGTTGCCTGTATAGATCGGCAAATTCAGCTCTAACGTTCCGTTGTTTAAATCAATGCTGCCCGCCTGGACCGACAGATTTGATCCCAGTGTTGTCTTGTTGTTCTCCAGTATCAGCGAACCGATAAGTAGGCTGCCCGCGTTGTAAGTCCAATCACCACCCTGAGCTTTAAGGGTGTCTAGTTCGATAGTGAGGTCACCGTACTCAACGCCTCCCGGCGGGAATGTGATGTCCAGGGATCCGGTTGGAAAGAAGATGTCAGAGTTGAATGTTGTTCCAGTGTTGTCGTGCGGATCGCCAAAGAATAGTTCCAGCGAAACATTGTCGACGGTTCCGTCGTTGTCCTGTTCATTACTGTCGTTTCCCAAACGGTCCATTCTCGCTTCGACATAAACGTTCCTTGTGCCCATTGGAACCTGAATAGATTCTATTTCTCTGGGCAACAAAGTCGTGACGTTGTTTCGTTGGCCGGCATTGACTTGTCCAAGGTCATCAATTTGGAGGTTTTGATTGGATCCGTCACGCCACGCGACATAGACCTGCCCCGTATCGTTATCGTTTTGCCAGCCACCAATATAAGCGGACAAGTCAGCGTAGACTTCACCTTGATCGATCACCGAAGCGATGGCTGTCAAATCAATGACTTGAGCTAACGCACTGGCTGGTTGATCGCCTCCGTAAAGAACGTAGGTTCCGCCTCCCGGCGGTTTGTTCGCTACGGCGGGCACGGAATTGCCGCCGTACGGCCGGATAAAGGGGTTTTCGAGCTGCGCATTCCAGGGACTGGGAACACCTTGGCCGAAGTTTGCGCCATAGTCTTCAAATCCCGGATCAAGAACGATGTTCACACCAATGTCTGCAGCCAGCAATTGACGCTGCTCTAAGGATTCCATCAGCAGACGGCGACGATTCTGGCGACGGTCTT
>JBAUHR010000027.1:0-3816 GCA_049680385.1 Rubripirellula sp.
GCCGACGGTTGAGGTTGACAGCCCAATGAAAAACAACGCGCTGTCCACGCCAATCACCGTCGCGCAAATGAAGGTGTGCAAATAGAACAACACGGGCTGATCGCGGCGTTTGCGGGTGAGCGATCCAGCATCTTGCAAGCAAGCGAAGATCCGGATCCACAGCAATGAAACAGCTAGACACAGCCCCGCCGCAAATATCAATGCGAGCGAAACGCGGTTCCATCCGCTGTAGTTCTGCAAATGCTCAATCGCCGGTATAGGCAACTGATGCAGTCGCTGCTGAGTGATGGGCAGCACTTCCGTGATGCCGGCTGCTCCGACACTGAGGTAAACAACCGCGATGATCGAACCGAGCACCGCGTTGAGTGCCCAGAACTGCAGCACTTCTTTCAATGGTTTACGGCGACGAGGCGATTGTTCAGGAACAGCCTTGTCACCCCCTGTTTGCTCCGCAGGTAGAACGCTTTCAAAACTATCGAGTTTATCCCACATCAGCGTATTGCTCCTCGTTCGAGTCCTGGATTGAAGGGTTGCCATCACTCATTCGTTCACCTTCGATTCGCCTGAGCGCTTCGCGTAGGGCATAGATCATCGCGTCGAGGTCGACGGTTCTCTTGGAAGCCGGTTCGATGATCACTCGGACAAGTCGGTCGCAGTAACGCCAGAGGACGCCAGGTGTGGCTGGGGCGTCGATAGCCTCCGTTTCGTCGGGGCTGGGGAGCAGCCCGACTTCGCATGAGGGTTGTTCCTCATGGTCGGCAGGATGTTTGGGCAAAGAGTGTTTTGTGATGATCTCTTTTGCCATCTTGATCGTGACAACTTCGCCGCTTCGGGCGCATTCAATCGCTTCGTCTCTAGCTTCCTGCTGAGTGCTCGGAGCAGAAAGACGCTTGAGCGATTCCATTGGGAACCGATGACGTAGCCCAGGCTCTTTGATAAGCAAACGCCCAAATGCCAGGTAAATGTCTTTGAGTCGGTAGAGTTGAGATCGAGAAATTTTCACTTCCATCTCAAACTCTGCGACTAACTCACCGCGACCTCCATATTGGGTGGCAGTCAGAAACATATGAAACAACGCACCCGTAAAGATTGCGTTGAACTTCGCGCTATCCAGAACCTCGCTGACACTCCAATTGGCGAACACTCTGAATTGTGTGTCCGTTAGTGATCTCGCTTGCGTCCCTAAGTCAAATTCGCTTGTTTCAGCGAGTTGATCCAACACTGACCATTTTAGATCCGGCCGAGCGGAATTCTCGCAGATGAGGAGATAGAGATTGTTCATCGTGCTTGCCTTGTTTTAGGATTTTGTGCCGCCCGCCATCTTGCGATTCGAGCTTGTGTGAACGAACTCATCGCTTCCATTGCGGTGACGAAACCAAGCTCGATCAGCTGAAAGATTGAAGTAACGATGAGTGCGACGGAGCTCATCGCACCGACATAAAACGACATCTGTGCCAGCAACTGAGTGCGAGCGACAAACTGCTTCGGGTCATCCAACTCCGCGAGAAATTGCAACGTGCAATGTTCACAGATCGGAAATTGCGAGTCCGAGTGGATCTTTGGCTCCGTGGCGTCAACTGTTCTGCACCAGAGCGATAGGCCAGTCGAAAAGGCCATGGATGTGGTAACGATGCAAACCTGCATCGCAGTAAGGTTTTTCATTTTGACAGCTCTCGATAAGAAGTTTTTTAGGCGGACTGAGTTAGTTTGGTTCCTTGTCTAAAGAGGGTTCATGAGAAAGTTGAAAAGCCATCCGCAGACGCTCAGAGTTGCGAAGGAAACAGAAAAGATCCAAACCGCATTGAGTGCCAGCCAATCCTTTGCGGAACTATTGATTCCGTTTCGAAGAACCAACCTCGGCGCCAGTGGCGGTCGCTTTACACTGCGACTTTCATCGTCTCGGCGTGCCGGACGAACATCGCCCCAGCCCTCGAAGTCGAATTCGATTTCAACTTCATTCGGAGTCGATTCACTCATTTGATTACTTCCCAAAAGACGCCGCGAAGATCGATTTAAAAATGTCGGCTGGATCACTCCCGAACTCACTTTGCTGATTGGCTTGGCCAAGGCGTTCGTAAAATGCGCGGGCCGGATGAGATTCATCACCCGTGTGTAGTCCGAGGACGCGGCGTTGCGTTCCACTGGCTGTCGCCCAAGTTGCCACGACTCGTGCGAGCTTTTCGTCGTCGTCGGGACCGTGGTGCCCGCATTCGCCATGACTCACATCGCCGCAGACCAACAGGAGTTGACGAGACTTCTCAAGGTTGGACGCGGCGTCTAGCATCTTCATCGCGTCGCCCACCGCTCGATCGATGTCGGCTTGTCCGCCGGCACACTTCATCTGCTTCGCAAAGTCTTGCAGTTCAGCGAGGGAGTCACCGCCGTCCTGATCAATTTGCTTGATCTGCTGCAGAGGAAACGTGACTCGGGGTCCGTTTCCGTAAAGGACGACGCCGATGTGAAAGTTGTCGGTCGCCATCGGGAACATTTCCGCGATAGCAAGCAATACCGCTCGCAGTCTCGCGAGAACGTTTTTCATCGATCCCGTTTGGTCACATGCAACTGCGATCGAAATCCCCTTGGTCGCGACGGCTTGGCCTTCGAGTTGAATGACCTGTTGCTGGCATTTTTTTCCTTCCCTGGTCGCCTCATCACGCTCGCGTTCGAAATCGTCCTTCTGCGACTCCATCTCTTTGAGTTGCTCTTCTTGAGTGACTAGTGCTTCGGCGGACTGGTCTAGATCGGACTTCAGCCGTTCGACCGTCTTAGTTCCGATTTGTATCAATAGCACCAGAAAAAAGACGATGATGGCAAGCATCCCGATCGTTGAGTTGTTGAGGTCGATTGATCCTGTTTGGGAATCCATTTGATCCCGCAATTCGTGTTGGTCGTTCATTCTTCGTCCTCGCTTGCATTGGGGAAGTCGGTTGTCCGTAACCAGAGTTCCAGGACCGCCAGGAACTCATTGAGATAGCGGCTCGTGATTAGATTCACCCGCGACACCAGGACACCGCCGAAGAAAGCTCCCGCGAGTGTCGTCATAAACGCGATCGAGAGGCCGCTGAGGGCTGATTGAAGCGATGCCGTCACTGCCGCGATGTCCGTTGTGTCACTCATGCCTGAAGAGATTGCCGCGAACGTCATAGTCAGACCCAGTACCGTTCCGATCATTCCCAAGTTGAAAAGCAGGGAGCATGCGCTTTGCGAAGTTTGGAGCGGCACTTGCAACTCCGTTCGCAGGTGTCGCATCCAAGCGTTCAAGGCTTCGGTACTGCCTAGACCATGTCGATAAGCAAACTTGGTGACCTTGAAGAAGAAGGAAGGCCGGTGGGCAGCATCCGATTCCCACAATGCTCGAAGGCCATTCACAGCTGCGTAACGGAAATCCTTGTGTGAAGCTCCTTTCTCGTTCACAAGCCTTCGTAGATTGACACCTGCTCGTAAAAGGAGAAACGAGCCCACAACGACGATTTGACCGGTCATCACCAAAGCTGTTTGCCCAGTCAAGATTCCAAGAACGGCCGCGAGAACGAAGCCCGCGACCATTGAAAACCACTTCCACATCTCGTTGATGGGATTGAAAGAACTCTTCATGATCTCCCTCCTCCCGTCTCCGTCGTGGCGGAATCACTGGCAGGCGTAGGCTGCTCCCCCTCGGAACTTCTTCGAACTAGCTCGGTGACCAGATGCCCCATGCGGCGATTGATCGAGAGGTAGAGAGCAGCAATTCCCAGGGAAACGACGGCCCATGTAAACGCTTGGTGCTTGCCGATATTCGCGACGTTCGCCGCGAGCCATTGCTTTGTCTCGCTGTCC
>JBAUHR010000028.1:0-4079 GCA_049680385.1 Rubripirellula sp.
TTGCTGCGTCAAGCACGCACGCGCGAGTACTATGCCTATTGGAACCTTCGCGAAACGCAATCAGATCCAAGCCAATACGATGCGGACCATCGTATCACGTTAACGCCCGATGAGATTGCCTTTTACGACGACGACGCAACCATTGAAACACTTGAGGACAGCCGCACGCAGCAGTACCACACCCTGCACGAAATCTACGGTTCGCTCGGCGACACACGTAATGACGACTATATCTATCAGCCCACGGTGAACGAACAGGATGCGATTCGCGATTCGATAAAAGTTTGGACCGAGCCCGAACTTCTTTCGCTCCGCCCGGCTCGCGATCTGCTCGAAATCACCGATAGCGAATTTGTCGTCGAAGAACCCAATCTGATCGCCGCGGAAGTGGATCTGGATATCCGGGAAGGCATTGGTCGTTATGACAACGGCGTGACGATTGATGTTCGCTCGGACAATGGAGCCCCCGTTGCCATCACACTCGACGAAGCCTCACTGATTCAGACAGCCGACCCCAACGACATCGTTTACCTTCAAGCCGAACCGGTTGAAGTGCTTGCCAGATTGGGTGGCGATGCGATCGACCTCTTTGACACCACAGTGTCCTGGTCCGACCTGGGCTTTGAAATCGGCCAGTTCATTTATTTGGAAAGCAACACGCGCGACACCACCGACGAAGGACGTTTCCTGGAAGTGATCGAGGTCGCCGCAAACGTAATGCGAGTCAATCTCGATGCCATGACCGGCGTCCTGCAGCCCGATCGTCCGCGAAACATCCTGATTGCTCCCGCCGAAACCGATCCGGCGAAGTACGACGACGCTCCATTCATCCGAGTCCTTCGACGCGAAGACATCGACATCGATTCAACGGGACCGATTCAAGCAGTGTCCTCACGCCACGTTTACATCGGCTCCGAAGGCGACCTGAACTTGGACGGGGTCCGCGCCGGCAACGAACAAACGGACCCTCAACGTGTGCAGATCAAAGCTGGCGGCAACGTGATGGGAACGTCCGGTAACGCCTCCCCCACGATCACGGGCGGCCGCGTCGTTGTCGAAGCCGCCGCCGGTCGCGTCGGCTCGCTGGACAATCCGCTGGTCCTCGATGCAACCGGTTACGTGACTGCGCGGGCACAAGACGAAGTGGTGCTGCGTCACGCACCTTTGGCGACCGCTCAGCCCGATTTGACCATCAATCAGATCTTTTCACGCGATGCGTTCATTGACGTGGCGAGTGAAGGCAACATCCAAGCCCATTTCGCGGAATCACGCATCGAGCTGTCCGCTCCGGACAGCTTTGTTCGAACCTCCGCTGGTATCGGCAGCGAGGATCGGCCTCTGGGCGTGCGGACCAACGGAGGCAGTCTGACCGCGACGGCCGGTGGCGACATCTGGCTCAACAGCACCGAGCAAGAACTCGGCCTTCGGCAAATCCTGTCGATCGGCGGCGATGTTTCGATCACTTCGGAAGGCTCGATCCTGGATCGCGTTGACGTGGTCGATCCCTCCGATCCGCTCTCCCCGGACGCCGATCCGATTCTCGGAAACCCCGCCGCCGACATCGTCGGACGTAGCGTTCACTTGGTCGCCCAGTTTGGAACCATTGGAACGGGCGGCGATGAAATCGATATCGACTCCAACCGAGGTGCAACCACCGGCGGGCGAATCGACGCGGAAGCGTTGCTGAACATCTACTTCAACGAAACCGTTGGTGACCTTGCCCTCGGATTGGTTCAAACGCCAGAAACCGCCTTCATCGCGGCACTCGATGGAAACATCACCGACGGCGACCGCTCCGATCCAAGCATTTCCTCTGGAAAGACGTGGTTGTTTGCCAGCGGAAGTGTTGGTCAGAGCAACGACTTCGTCAAATTGAACACCGAGAACCTGGAGGCGTTCTCGGCGAACGGCGACGTGCTGCTGTTTTCCGACACTCCGTTGACCATCGGTGGTGTTGTCGATTCTCCCGCAGCGAATGGTGAACCAAGTCCCCAAACGTCGAGCGTCCAATCAACAACTGGTGCAACTCGATTCGGCGATGGCATCCAAACACCAGGCAGCTTTTTCATCAATTCACGGGAATCCATCGACATCATTGAAGACATCGTTGCCAACGACCGGATCACGATTTGGGCAAGCAAGCACTTCGTATTACCCGCCAAAGTTCGCTTGAAATCCGACGAAAGACTGAACATAAGCACCCGCTATCCCGCTCTTGCATTTAACATCGACCTGTTCGGTTCACTTGAGGCTCCCACTGCATTGGTGGTCGGCAGCGACCTTGCCGACCGGATCGTCGTTCAGCCGTCGACGCTGATCGGAACTCTCGTCACTCGCGGAGGGGCGGGCGACGACACCATTGTGGGCAGCCCGTTCGACGAATCGATTTATGGCGATGAAGGTGACGACATCATTGACGCCGGTGGCGGGATCGATTTCATCGCAGGCGGCGAAGGTTTTGATACGATCCTGAATGTCGATGCCGATGACATCGTCGGCGTCATGCGACTGCCTTCTGAACCCGTCGATGAAGAAGCACCGACCGATCAGGCAATCACAATCCTCGAGTGGCTCTTCTTGGATCCCGAAGACACCGTGTCGCTGCGGATCCTCGAAGGCGGAGACACATTCGTTCTCATCGACAACGAGCTTCGGATTGCTCCGAGTGCCAATTTACAAGCTCGCGCGAATTACACTCGCGACGTCACCATCGAAGCAACCCACGCTCAAGGCGGCATCACCCGCGAAACCTTCACGATTGAAATCCTTGCCGATGACGACGCTCCACTTGGGTTGCGAATGGCCGACCCAACCGACGGCCCCGTCTTTCATCCTGACAACAGCGACGGATTCTTTGGCGGGATCACCGAACGCGTTTCGGGCGCCACCATCGGACGAGTGCAGGTCTATGATCCCGAAGGTGATTCCGCGTTCGTCATGACGCCCGCGGATGAACGTTTCGAGATCATCGACGGGATTCTGTCACTGCGACAAGGCGAATATCTCGATATGTCCGAAGTCGCCGGCGGACACTTCGAATTGAATGTGATGACGAGTGACCCGGGCAACCCCGCCCTATCAATCTCGCTCAACGTCGGCATCCGCGTTTTTGAAAACTCGCGTCCTTGGCAAAATACCGACAATTTCTACGACGTCACCAACGATGGAACCGTCACCGCCCTGGACGCACTACGCGTCATCAATCGTCTCAATCGAAATTCGACGAGTATCTTGCCGGCGGCCCGCTCGTTCGATCAAACGAACGAATTCTACGACGTTTCTGGCGACGGTGTTGTTTCCGCCCTCGACGCACTTCGCATCATCAACGAACTGAATCGACAAGAACCCGAATTCGAATCCATTGCTCCACTGAGCGGCGGACTCGCGTTGACGCTCACTGACCAAGTCATGTCGAACACGGATCGCTGGAAAGACGACGAACGGTATCTCTTTTAATAGTTCTCATTGAAATACAGCAAAAAAGCTTGGCCGGAGATTCCGTATCGCATTTCCTGCCAATTTGATCACCCCCCGTAAGGCGACGATCAAATCACTTGCGCATTCTTAAATACATCACGGAGATCACGGAGCTTGTCGTGCCCCACCTCCACAATTGCGTCCTACTCCGTCAGGAACGCGGAGGTGCTCGCATGAATTCCAAACTCACCGTCAACCGATCCTTCCACGTGCAAACTCGCCGCAACGGAAGCAAGTCGCTCGCCGACGGCAAAGCCCCCACCAAACCGCAAGGCCGCGTCCCACGAATCACGCGATTGCTCGCCCAGGCCCACCGCTGCCGCGATCTCGTCCGCGACGGCGTCATCATCAACCAAAGCGAACTGGCCCACTGCGGTCGAATTTCCACGACCCGCATTTCCCAAATCATGTGGCTCGACAACTTGGCTCCTGACATCCAAGAACAGATCCTCGCCCTCCCTCGAACCGTCCAAGGCCGCGACGCGATCCTAGAACGCGAAGTCCGCCCGATCGCCAAAACCCACGACTGGGCCGAGCAACGAAAGATGTGGACAGATCTGATGCAGCGGTAGCGAGTGTCTGCCGGCAAAACAGTCTTGAAC
>JBAUHR010000029.1:0-3974 GCA_049680385.1 Rubripirellula sp.
TTTGTGGCACCGCACCCGAACCACGCGAGGGCTTACGCGGCGGACACATTCCAGGCTCGGTCAACTTGCCATTCGACCAGGTGCTGCGCGATGGCAAATTTCTTCCCAAGGACGAACTCGCCGAATTGATCGAAAAACTAAACCTCGGCAACGGACCGCTTGCCTTCACCTGCGGCTCTGGTGTAACGGCCTGTGTTATCATGCTGGCTTGCGAGCTCGTACTGCCGAATCCCAAGCGTGTCTACGATGGCTCCTGGTCGGAGTGGGGGCAACCCGAGAAAGACTTCCCCGTTGCAACCTAAACCACCACGACGTTGATTAGGCTGCGTTTCAAGTCAAATTGCTTTTTCTGGCCCCGTGGCCTTTACAAAGAGAGAACTTCAACATGCCCACCATCTCCACGATTGCAACTCCGCTCAATCGAGTTCTCCTACTGACAATTTTCGTTAGCAGCATGATCGTGTGTGATGAGTTTTGCGTTGCCGAGCCCCCCGGTGAAGTTTTTAGTTATGCAAAACGCGATGCGCGAGAACTTCGCATTCATGTCACCAAGCCGCAGGATTGGAAACTGGAGGATACGCGACCTGCGATCGTTTTCTTCCACGGTGGCGGTTGGACGGGCGGCAAGCCTGGGCAGTTTGATCCCCATGCCGCCTACTTTGCGTCGCGCGGCTTGGTTTGTTTTCAGGTTGAGTATCGACTGCTCAAGAAACGCGAACAGCCGCCCGAACATTGCATCGAAGATGCCGTAGCGGCGATGAAGTGGGTTCGCGGCAAGAGTCGCGAGTTCGGCATTGACGCCAATCGCATCGCCTCATCGGGCGGTTCCGCGGGCGGTCATTTGGCGGCGTATCTCGGCACTGTCGTTTCCGCGCCCGAATCGGCAACCGAGGTCTCGGCGAAGTCCAATGCCATGGTTTTATTCAATCCCGTCTACGACAACGGCCCCGGTGGTTGGGGAACGGCACGCGTTGGCGATCGGTATCCTGAATTTTCGCCGGCGCACAATATTACCAAGGATGACCCACCCTCGATCGTCTTCTTGGGAACCGAAGACAAGTTGATTCCTGTGGCAACGTCCGAGAAATTCCGAGACGATTGTCAGAAGTTAGGAATTCGTAGCGACCTGCACACCTACGAAGGCCAACCACATGGCTTTTTCAACGAGAGTAAGGACCAAGGTCGATGGTATCGCGAGACCACTGCGACTGCCGATCGCTTTTTAGCAGAGCTGGGCTGGCTCACCGGGCCTCCCACACTGGAACTTACCAAGCCCGCGCCGGTCGAAAGCAAGTAAAAACGGCGGGTCCCATCGAACGCCAAGCCATGCACGACCGACCTGTGAAACGGGCCCGAAAACATACACCATCGTGGCTTTTCGCGGCGGGCATGGAGAACGTTTTAGAATACGGCTCGAACCTGTTGGATGGGCGAGTTGTCCAACGTTGCGGAATCCCAACCAATCCCCACTGGTCTGATTCGCTCGACTTCTTTACGGTAGTGTCTTTCTTGCCGTAGATTCACGGCTGCCTTGCGTTATCGTCGTACCGTGCCAAGCCGTGGTTCGTGACCATTCGCAAGGTCTGCTTGGTTCTGCTTTTAGAGTTCGACGTTCTCACTAAGACGATCACGATGCCGCGTTACAATCCCGCCGAAATTGAACCCAAATGGCAAAAGTACTGGGACGAGCACAAGACGTTTCGCACGCCTGAGATGCCCGCGAAAGAGAAACTCTATGTGCTGGACATGTTCCCTTACCCGAGCGGTTCAGGATTGCACGTCGGACATCCCGAGGGCTACACCGCGACGGACATTGTCTGCCGCCACGCCCGAATGCGGGGCAAAACGGTGCTGCATCCGATGGGCTTTGATGCCTTCGGATTGCCGGCTGAAGAACATGCGATCAAGACGAACACGCCCCCCCGCGTGTCCACGGAAAAGAACATCGCGGAGTTCACTCGTCAATTGAAGATGTTGGGCTTCAGCTACGACTGGGAACGTGCGATATCTACGACGGACGTCGAGTATTTCCAGTGGACGCAGTGGATCTTTCTCTTACTCTTCGACACATGGTTCGACACAGAGCAGTTGAAGGGGCGTCCGATTGACGAGTTGCCAATTCCTGCCGAGATCGAAGCGAAAGGGGACATCGAAGTTGCCAAGTACCGCGACTCCTTCCGACTTGCTTATCAAGACGACGCGCTGGTGAATTGGTGTCCAGCCTTGGGCACGGTATTGGCGAATGAAGAAGTCATCGATGGCAAGAGCGAACGTGGCGATCATCCGGTTCAACGCATCCCACTGCGACAATGGATGTTGCGGATCACGGCATATGCCGAGCGCTTGATTTCAGATTTGGAGCCACTGGACTGGTCGCCGGGAATTAAGAAGCTGCAGTGCGATTGGATCGGGCGCAGCACCGGTGCCGAAGTCGACTTCTATTTGGGAGAGGCTTCCGAGTTCGCCAATTGGCAGTCGTCGCGGAAAGCCGGTGGCTTTCCAGCAGAACCTAGCCAGGACTGCTTGCGCATCTACACGACGCGGCCCGACACGCTGTTCGGTGCGACCTACATGGTCATCTCCCCCGAACATGCACTTGTACCTAATTTGACGACAGCCGACCGGAAGGAAGCCGTCACGAAGTATTGCGAGGCGGCTTCGTTCAAAAGCGATCGCGAACGAACCGAGGACGCCAAACGCAAGACCGGCGTTTTCTCAGGCTCTTATGCGATCAACCCCGTCAACGGAATGCCTGTGCCGATTTGGATTGCCGACTATGTTCTGGCGAGCTACGGAACGGGGGCGATCATGGCGGTACCTGCCCATGATGACCGCGACTTTGAATTCGCGGTGCAATTTGACCTCCCCATCGTCGCCGTTGTGGATCCCGGCAAGACCGACAAAATCGACCGCGATGCCTTGCTTGCAGGCACCGCCTGTTTTGTTGGCGTGGGCCACGCGATGAACTCCGGCAAGTACGATGGTATCAAGACCGATGAACTCAAACACACCATCGCGGAGGAGTTGGCCGCCGAGGGCACCGGCAACCAAGCGGTCAATTACAAACTCCGCGATTGGCTGTTCAGTCGCCAACGCTTTTGGGGCGAACCGTTTCCGATCCTTCACGAGTTGGACGCTGCGGGTGTACCGACGGGTGCGATTCGGGCGTTAAAGCCCGAGGATCTACCGCTCAATCTTCCTCACTTGGAAGACTACAAGCCCCATGGCAAGCCGGAACCCCCACTGGGCAAATCGCCAGATGAGTGGCTCTATGTAGAACTCGATGGAAAACGTTACCGACGCGAGACGAACACGATGCCCCAATGGGCGGGATCGTGTTGGTACTACTTGCGATTCATCGATCCAAAGAACTCCGAAACGTTCTGTGATCCAGTCAAAGAAAAGGCTTGGATGCCGGTCGATCTTTATGTTGGCGGCGCCGAGCACGCGGTTCTGCACTTGCTCTACGCTCGTTTCTGGCACAAAGTCTTGTTCGATCGCGGATACGTGTCGAGCGCAGAGCCGTTTCAGAAGCTGGTGAATCAGGGCATGATCCTCGGCGAAGTCGAATACACGGGCTATCAAGTGGAGGGCCAGTGGATAAGCTCGGCGGACTTGTCCAAAAACGCGGACGGGAACTTGGCGGATAAGAAGTCGGGAAAAGTGGCTACGCCAGTCTCGCTCGACGAGTCCGTGTTGACGAAAAAGGGCGAAGGCTTTGTGCTGAACGAAGACCCGAAGATTCGAGTCGACGGGCGCGCCCAAAAAATGTCCAAGAGTCGTGGCAATGTAGTGAACCCCGATGAGATTGTGCGAGAGTACGGCGCCGACTCTCTCCGGCTCTACGAAATGTTCATGGGACCCTTGGAAGCCACCAAGCCGTGGAGCATGTCCGGCGTTGGCGGCGTTCGTAATTTTCTCGATCGCGTATGGCGGATGTACGTGGACTACCAAGCCGATCACGTTGCGATCAT
>JBAUHR010000030.1:0-3639 GCA_049680385.1 Rubripirellula sp.
CGGCAACCGGTTTTTCAAACTCGATCAACAGGAATCCAAATGACGAAAGAACCCAAGAAGACCTTGCGTTGTGCGATCTACACTCGCAAGAGCACCGAGGAAGGACTCGATCAAGAATACAGTTCGCTGGACGCGCAACGTGACGCCGCCGCGGCTTATGCCGTTTCGCAAAAACATGAAGGTTGGGAGGTCATCCCAATGTCCTACGACGATGGTGGCTTCACCGGCAGTAATATGGAGCGACCAGCGTTGCAGCGATTGTTGGCCGACATCGCGGCCGGCGAGATCGACTGCGTAATCGTCTACAAAGTCGACCGACTCAGCCGATCGCTGCTCGATTTCACTAAGATCGTCGAGACGTTCGATCAACACGGCGTCTCGTTTGTCAGCGTCACACAGCAGTTTAACACATCCACATCGATGGGCCGGCTGGTGCTTAACGTCCTGCTTTCGTTCGCCCAATTCGAGCGAGAGATGATCAGCGAGCGGATTCGCGACAAGGTGGCTGCCTCACGCCGGCGCGGCAAATGGTCCGGTGGCATGCCATTGCTCGGCTACACGGTTGAGAACACAAAGTTGCTTGTCGATGAAGTCGAAGCCGATCGCGTTCGCCAAATTTTCAGTCTGTATGTCGAACATCGCTCACTGTTGCCGGTGATGAAGGAGCTAAGACAACGCGGTTGGACGACCAAACAATGGGTCACTAAGAAGGGCGACCACCGCGGCGGCCGAGCCTTCACCAAGAACGCCATCTACAAACTGCTGACAAACATCACATATATTGGCAAGATTCGATACAAGGACGAAACGCACGAGGGCGAACACGATGGGATCGTACCCGTGGATCTCTTTCGCCGCGTGCAGAATCAACTCAAGGCCAACGGGCAATCCGGCGGCACGGGCGTTCGCAACAAACATAACGCGTTGTTGAAAGGTCTGATTTGGTGCAAAGCCTGCGGGCGACCCATGACACACTCGTACAGCTGCAAAGGTAGCAAGCGGTATCGCTACTACGTTTGTGGGACTGCGATGCAGAAAGGCTGGGCCGAGTGCCCCTCCCCGTCGGTACCGGCCGGCGAAATTGAAAGATTCATTGTGCAGCAGATTCAATCCATTGGCACCGATGAAGAACTGCTCGATCAAACGATTGGTCAAATCGAATCTCGGTCCAGGCTTCGGCAAGAGGCTCTTGCGTCAGAACGCAAAGCGTTAGAACGGCAGCTACGCAACGACCATGAAAAGTTACGGGCGATTGCCGCCAATGCGACCAACAACCTCCGTGTCGCGGGACTGCCCGAATTGCAATCGCGAATCGACACTGCCACTGACCGCTTAAAAGCAATCGAGCACGAGGTTCAATCGCTTCAAGATCAATCCATCGACAATGCTGATGTCCGGCAACTTCTGGCCGGCTTTGAAGAGCTTTGGGATACGATCCAGCCACGCGAGCAGGTTAGGCTGACATCGCTGTTGGTCGACCGAGTCGACTTCGACGGCGTCGCTGGCAACGTTGCAATCACATTCCACGACACGGGCGTTCAGAATCTGACCGCCGGCACCGCAGAGGCATTGGCATGAACAACAATCTAACGATTAACCGTTCTTTTCACGTCAAAACACGTCGTAACGGCAGCAAGAGCATGGAAGAGGGTAAGGCACCGTCCTCGCCAGAAGGCCGTATCCCACGGATCACTCGATTGTTGGCACTGGCCCATCGTTGTTACGACCTGGTTCGAGATGAAGTGATCATCAATCAATCCGAGCTCGCTCACTACGGGCAAATCTCGACCACGCGAATGTCGCAAATCATGTGGCTCGACAATTTGGCCCCAGATATTCAAGTACAGATTCTCGACCTGCCACGAACGATCCAAGGCCGAGACGCCATCCTGGAACGCGAAGTCCGCCCGATCGCGAAAACGCTCGACTGGGGCGAACAGAGAAAGATGTGGGCGGATCTGCTACGCCGATCACAGGCGGCGGCGCCGACCGACCTGATCAGATCCCAAAGTCTATCTATACCAACCCACGCCATCACGTTCGCTACACGCCGCGGCATTTCTTGATCTGAACGCATTGCCGACCAACTCCAACAACGCGTCACGTGTGGTTTGTCGGCCACGTCGGCCATCGGAGGGGACATGCAAAAAAGTTGCGTTTGGCTGAGTGAATCGACTTGCTTCGTCGTCAGATTCATGGCTTCATGTGTTTAGTCCCAAGACGTTTTGCATCACTCAAACGGAGCCCCGGAAATGACGCAACGCAAAGCCCACGAGATCAAAGCCGGCGACCGAATCGACGGCATCGAAGTGTTCGACAGCCTCCGCACAACCTTTGGCGGATTTTACATCCCACTGGCCGACGGTACACGAATCAATGTCGCGACACTCGACACACCTATCACCACCGATTGAAACCCACCCAGATCCTTCCCTTCCAAAAGGAAACCAAACATGACGATTTCGCAACTGATCGAACTCCTCGAAGACTACCGCGAACAGCACGGCGATGAATGCGAGGTGCGTTTGATGACACAACAAAACTGGCCCTTTGAAAACCGCATTTCCGGCGTGACCAGCGGCATGGAAATGAATGAAGCGAGCGAAGATGACCCCAGTGAATATTTCGACAACCAGGACGTCGCTGAAGACGCGACGGTCTACATCGTCGAAGGCGGCCAGATTTGTTATGGAAGCAAGCGGGCTTGGGAAACCGCCCGCGACTCCTAGCAGAAGATTTTTGAACACATTTTCGAATGCCCGCACCCAAACGAGAGGCCACCATGGCACCCTACGCCCATGCCAACCACGCACGCATCGACGCCGAATACACCGCTGCCCACGTTCGCGCATTGACGCTTCTCGAAGACCTGCACCAATACATCGAGGACATGCCGGCTCCAAACGAAGACGGACGGAAGTTCGGATGGGACGACGTCGGCTCGCTTAGGCAACTCTGTAACCGGCTGTCGAAATTGATGGAACCGAACATTCCGGTTGACGGTGGCAAAGAAGCCGCCAATGACTTCTACAGTTCGCTAAAACACCAGGACGTTGCCACACGCCGCGATGTTTCTGCGTTCGGGCATGTTGGAAAAGATTCAGATAATTTGGGAATTGATTCCATGACTTGGTTGATGCTCCGGCCAAAGCATGGCTTCATGTGTTCATCGCTACGCGACAAACGAAAACAAAACTTTCCCCACCGGAGACCAAACCATGGCCATGAACGAAACCCAAAAGACCAAGGCCACCGCCCTTCGCACCGAGATGAAAAAACTCGACCCGGCGACCTACCAAGACATTCGCGAATCGTACTACCGGATCGCCGATAACCTTCGCCCCCTGGTCGACGCCCTTGAAAAGGCCGACGCCGACCTCGGGCCGAATGGCCCACTTTTGGAAGAGCACTACATCTTTTGCGAGATGCTCGACCGGCTCAATAAGAGCTACCTGGGTGCGGTTGTGTAGGCCGCCCGCCGCAAGGCAACCGCCGCGGAAGGAACCGCGGCACGACGCGAAAGGACGAAAGCCGAAACGCAAATGGGCGTTGTCGCGGGCGGTTCCCGCGGCCTGACGATGGTAGCCAAACATGAATACAATTTGGGAGATACGAGAATGAAAAAGGATGATGTAACGG
>JBAUHR010000031.1:0-1606 GCA_049680385.1 Rubripirellula sp.
CAACACGCCGCCGCCGAACGCGATCACGCTGTGCCGGAACTCGTCCTCGATCCACTGCGGCGAAATCCGCTCAAACATCGCGAGCACGCCACCGACCGGCATCGCCGCCCCCGCGATCGTCGTCATCACCAACACCTGAATTAGCTCACTCATCCGTCGCCCCCACCCGCTTCACCGCCGCCCACCAAACCCAAGCGATCAACAACCCCTGCAACGGTATCCGAACCACCAACGCCCAAAACGGAATCGCCGGAAACCGATCCGCGTGCAAAACCATCTCCACGTTCGCCGGAAACACCGCCACCAACAACGCGATCAATCCCCACCCCGCCGCCCGCCGCAATTTCGGCACCGCAACGCCCACACCACCGACCACTTCAAAGAACCCCGACACGTAGACCAAAGCCACCGGCAAAGGCAAATAACCCGGCATGATCTTCAGGTACATGTCCGGCGACACGAAGTGATTCACGCCGGCGGCGATGAAGAGTAATGCAAGAATCGCGATTGATATCAAACGTGCCAGTTTCATCAGACCGGCAGAGTGTTGTTATTGATTTGACGAACGGCACCAACAAACGATTCAGCATTGGCCCCCATGACACCGACGACTCCTTCGGCATGGATGTCCGTGAACGGTGGCTCGAAAAGTTGAGCCGGGTCAATCAGTCCGTTGTCGACGAGGTGGTCGATGACGAGATCGACGAAACGGATTTGATCTGCGGTGTATTGGCCCTCAGCGAGGAACTCCCCGAGGGCGGCTTTGGCTGCGGATCGGTCCAGTCCGACGATCCGGCGGACCAGGGCACCGAGTGGCTCTTCACTGCCAAACGTTTCTACGAACTCGTCTCGGGTGCCGGGTCCGTCGTCAGCGAACAAGATCGCTTCGAGCGAGTCGATGTCACCGGCGTGAAGCGGTTGGTTGTTCTTGATCCGTGCGATCGTAGGGTGCGTTTCGTGTTGGCGAATGAAACGCTCGACTCGTAGTCGGTAGTTCGCGAGCCCAGGGTCCGCTTGCACCAAACCGCCGACTTCCACGGCATCGCCTTCGTCATCCATGAAATTGGTGTAGACCGTTTCCTGTGTGCCGGTCTTGTCGATGAACTTGATCAGCTCGCGAAGCTTCTTACGGGCCTGTTCGATCATCGGCAGTGTGATGTTCTGCCACGTTTCGTCGCGTTGAAGATCCAGGATCAGCTCCAGTTCCTTGGCAACAGCCGGGATCGCTTGCTTCTCTTCCAAGTTGCTCATCAGCGAGATGACCTGCCGCTGGTGGCGAGCCTGTTTCGGCGAGGTTTCCAAGATCGAGAGCTGCAAGTTCAGCATCAGCAAATCGAAACGCCTCGCCATTTCCTCGTCGTCGTCGCTGTACGGTAAGCCTGCGAGATTCTGGTCGATGTCGAGAACGTCTTCCGGCGTCAGTCTCGCCAGTTGTTCTCGATCGGAGTACTTCTCGACGAAACGACGCTTCGGTCGCACGATGAAATTGTCTACATCTAGTCGCGTGACGACCTCGTGCATTTGGTCGACCAGGTCGTGCCGTAACTCCGATAGCTGGCCGGCTTCTTTCTCGCTGCTCGCGTGGTAGACCTGGCTTGCTTCAGAC
>JBAUHR010000032.1:0-5139 GCA_049680385.1 Rubripirellula sp.
CTCACGCAATCAAACCATCTGCCGTGCCTCGGAAGCGAATAACCAAGAGATTCACGCGAAGGTCGGCATGCGGCTTTTACAAATGGAGACCAATCGGGCCGACCTCGGTGATCTCAAACGTTCTGTCGGTGACGACACCTTTCATTCGGAACACATGTCGAACGCACCCAAATCCAACGTCAGTCCGCGATTCCGATTTTCCATCTTCTTCCTCCTGTTTCTCGTCGCTGTTTTCGCGATCGGTTTCGCCGCATACTCTCGCTGGCAAGCTCAACGCGTAATCAAGCTGAGCAATGACGCCGAAGTTTCGTTGATGACAGCGAACATTCAGATCCGGCGTAAATACATAGCTTATGCTACACCACCACCGATCACGCCATTTTACGATGACCTTGGCAACGTTCATCCGAACTCGTGCGGTCCATCAGTCGATTTTAGCGACTCCAAATACACCAACGCGGACGTGCGGAGAGAGATACCGCATTTAGCCGCTCTACTTCCTGACGACAAAAAATCTCACGTTGGTATATATCTGTCGAACGAAACGTTTTCCGATGTTGCTTTCGTCCTCGAACTAAGGCAAGCCTTACCGAAGTGCCAAGTATTTGATCGTGATACGAGAAAAAGGTTTTGGCCGATTCCTCCGTTCTAAATAGTGCTAAAAATCCAATGGATGAATCGACAGAACCATGCCATCCACCGAAGGACGGCGTGGCGCATTTACAAATGGAATCCACATTGGCCGTCCTCGGTGATGGCGGTCGTTCTGTTGACGAGTGATGCGTACTCCTTTCATCATCGCCGCACTTATTGCTTGCGCCATCGGCGTTGAAGCGCTGCTCGCGATGATTCACCCCGTCGGTTTGCTTCCGTTACAACTTTGCGCTGACATCGGTGACTACGGGATGACCGCGTCGCTGTTTGTGATTCCTGCGCTTTTTGTTTTCGCCCCATCCCGATCACCGTCAGGGCGACGCTGGAGTGTTCGCATTCTTCTTGCAGTGCTGACGTCTTGGTTTGCCACGATGCAATTCCGTATGCAATTCAACTTACCCGCGCTGCGAGAGATCGCGTATCAACGCGACGATCACATGTATGATGGTGTTGGCCTTAACGCAGCGTTGTTGATGATGGGTTGGATTCCGCCGCTTGTAGTCACTATAATTCTGGTCGCTGTTGCTCGGCTGTTCATACCCGGTACAGACGCGAGTGACTCCGGCGCTAGCGTATCCGGTGCTGCACTTGAAGCAACAGAACCAAGAGATTCACCGAAGTACCGCATCGGGCGTTTTCAAATGGAGATCACATTGGCGGTACTCGGTGATCTCGACCGTTACGTCTACGAGCAAATTCAAAACTGATTCTTGCATGGAACCTTTTCACAACTTCGATCTTTCCGATTTCTGGGAACCAAGTGAATACGCTGACGAGGAATACGTTGGCAAACCGTTCACGGATTCGGATGTACGCGACGTTCAACTCGAACTCGGATACAAGTTACCCGCATCATACCTTGCATTGATGCGGACTCAGAACGGCGGGATTTCGCGAAACTCTTGCTATCGCATGTCCGAACGCACCTCGTGGGCAAAAGACCACATTGCAATCGAGGGACTTCACGGAATCGGGAGCAAAATGGATTGTTCTCTCTGCGGTGAAACTGGCAGCAAATTCTGGATGGAAGACTGGGGATATCCGGCGATTGGCGTCTACTTCGGCGATTGTCCTTCCGCCGGTCATGACATGATTTGCTTGGACTACCGCAAGTGCGGTCCCGAAGGGGAACCGAATGTGGTTCACGTCGATCAGGAATCCGGATACAAGATCACCTTCGTCGCGAATGATTTTGAAACGTTCATTCGTGGACTTGAGCCGGATGACGCATTTGAAGAAGAGACGTAACCATGGCATTCACACGAAGCACGGCATAGGATCTTTACAAATGGTGACCACCTAGGCCGTGCTCGGTGATGCCGGCCGTTCTGCCACTGAATTTATGGCTGCCCCAAAACGCAACTCAAACCGAATTACTGTCGGCGACCGGGTGTTCCGATGGCGTTTTCACTACGACGAAGATGCCCCTTGGCAAAAGACCGTGTCAATCGTTGCCGAAGGCAATCAGAATGGTCCGTCGCTATTTGCTCGTTGCGATTATGACGGTGATGTGACTTCCGCAATCGTGCGACGTCTTTTGGACGCGGCGATCGACACCGGATGGAATCCGAATGGTGATGGCATTCAAGATGACGGGCTCACAGAAGATCGCATCTACGATTGCTTCCACGATTTTCCGCGTCTGCTGAGCCACAAGGGCTACCAGTTTTCGTGGTATCCGGATACGAAGGGCGGACTACATTTCAAAATCCGAAACATCGCGCACGCAAAGGGGCAGTTGCTTGCCACAAACTGCACGCTGCAACGCGAGGATTGCACGGAACAACTCGCGATCGCTTTCATCGACGCTGCAATTGATTCGGGATGGAAACACGATCGTGCCCGTCGAGATTGCTTCTGGCTCGAAGAGGATGTATGTTCGCGTGTGCTGGCTTCCGTTGGTAGTGCCGACTGAAGGCAGAACAATGCCATGCACCGAAGTACGGCATCGAGTTTTTACAAATGGAAAATCCAACCGCCGTACTCGGTGATGGCGGACGTTACGTGACTGAGGCATTCCTTGAATTCGAACCCGTACGAGCCTCCCAGACTTGCAGAGGCGGAGCCAAGCTTTTTGCCCCTACTGCGTGTTTTCGGTCGCATGACCATCGTGCTCTACGGTCTTTTATTCACGTCTTTTCGTGTTTGGGGAACGATCGGCGATTTTCGCGAGAACGAACCAATCGTCGAAACCGCGTTTTGGCTTATTCTTAGTGTAGTGATGTGCTACGGCATCTTTGCGCTCGCAATTCCTCAGCTTCGTTCAAAGTTAGTTGCACGCACATGGCGTTACGTCGCGTATGCGCTCCCCGTACTTGTGTACTCGGCAACGGCGTGGGAAATCTGGAATGACGACCCGATGGGACCAGTTGAGTTTGTTGCCGTACTTACGTTATTCTTGATCGCAACAACGCCTGCTTTTGTGTTCAATTTTATGCTGTATCGCAAGCTAAACGTTTGGCAAGAACAGCGTCACGTAACCAAGTCGTGAACCGGAGCGACCGGCAGCGCGTTTGCAAATGGATGGTTGTTCGCGGTCGCCCGGTTACGACCAACGTTCTCTTCATTAGCGAAGCGTGTACAAATGGATGACGATTCCTCGTTTCTACGCGCGATCCGCGACACGCCTGGCGACGAATCTTTGCTGCATTCGTATGCAGTGTGGCTTACTTCTCGGAACGATAGCCGCGGCGAATATTTACGGCTTGAGCTCGAACGCGTTGCTAGCGAGAAGCGACTACTTGAGCTTGAGAGCAAACTCAATGGATTCCGATTGTTTGAGGGCGTAGCCCCCGAATGGTTGGACAGCGTCATGCCATTACGAATCCGCTCACCAATGGTGGGTACGTTCTATGTTGGTCCGAACCCTGATGCTCCGCCGTTTGTGCAACCTGGAGACTTTTGCAGACCCGACACAATCATCGGGATCGTTGAGGCGATGAAGGTTTTCACTGAGATTCCAGCCGGAATGTCGTGTGTAATAGCCAACGTGCTCGTTCGCAACGAGCAGACCGTAGAATATGGTCAGCAACTTTTTGACGTGAATCGACCGCCTCGAATCTTTGCTGGCGGATAGAATCAGAAGAGAACAATGCCGTGCACACGGAGCACGGCTTGCAAGGTTTCACAAATGGAAAGTCGTCTCTCCGTGCCCGGTGACGGCTGCCGTTATCCGACTGGGCACGCCCGATCCTGATGTATTGCAGACTTGTGCTTACCGCCTATGACTGACCGCCCAACTCAATACTCGAATACCGATCTCGACCTGAAATCCAAGTCATCACTCGAACTGCTTGCATCTGAACTGCAATCGTCCTGTTGCGTGCTCCACTGTGCTAAGGGCGACGACGACAACTGGCACATGACAATTGAATCGGACAACGATGTCAATACTTGCGACTCGAATGCCTCGATCGACATTCCGCTGATGCTCGATTCCATCTCCGGTCTCACATCGGCTGCCAGACGACAATTCGACGCGTGCTATTTTCGCGACTTCAATATCGGCGTTGAATGCTGGGATACATGGGCTTACAATCACGGAGTATCCGCTGCCCTTGTGCGTAGGATCGCCGACGCAGGCTGCTCGTTGTCGTTCACTGTGTATCCGGGGCGTCATCCGGATGGACGACCAAGGGACGATGATGACGGCGGATACCCATCCGATGCACCCGAGTCGCCGAGTCGGGCGTTTTGACAATGGAAGATCTCTCGCGGCGACCGGGTGATCGGTACCGTTATGCGACTTAAAAATGAAGAGCCGCCGTTTCCAATTTTCAATCTTCACTGTTTTGCTCGCGACAGCGATTGCTGCTGTGGCGGTGATTGCTTGGCAGAAACTTCACCCTGCGCTTTTCGTACAAAGACTTGACAATGGAAACCTTGTACTTCAAGAGGACCCTCGCGAAAGGTTGAGTCGCGATGACTCCTATTCCATGGAGCTAATTCAAGAGCTTTACCCATTCAGCGAAGAGGAATCGAAACAGTGGTCCGATCTGCAATCCGGCATTGAACTATTCCGAGCGGGAAATCTGTCAGGTGCAATTTCTGCTTGGCAATTGACTGCAACAACGACTAAAGATTCTGAATTGGAAATCGCAGCACTCTGGAACATCGGTCAAACTCACCACCATTCAGGCGATTTGTCGAATGCAATTAACCACTACAAACGAGCATTGGCTGTTGCTGTCGAATCAAATTCTAAGCACTATATTGCAATAGACTTGTCGCATGCGTATGTTCAGTTGGGACAATTGCCAAATGCAATAGAAACTGCTCAGCTTTCAAAAACTCGGTATCCGCCCGACTCATTTTGTGGATTGAGTTATGATGCTGATCAGCAACGCATTTCCAACTTCATATCAACCTTACACCTTGCAAATTCACAAAATCGAACCGTTCACTTGCAAACCAAGTCGGAATGGAAAGCCGCTCGAACTGCCAGCCTAAAAGAATAATTCACAACGTCGCATAACAATGTGATGC
>JBAUHR010000033.1:0-3246 GCA_049680385.1 Rubripirellula sp.
ATCCCAACCAGTGAACTTCCATGTCACGGTCGTGGGCGGCGACAACGTTGACACGCCGACGCCTTCGTGAATGAATTCGTCGTCGATCTTGTAAGTCCAACCTTCGCTGGCCGATGTCGACTGGCCATCAATGCTGGTGACAAACGCCGTCGTTCCACTGCCTGTGATTTCGGCGGGAAAATCTTTCGCGGACCGCATCACTTGTTCGAGCGTCGAACCTTCGGACACGTCATCAACCGTGTAGGTCTTGGTTTCGTCGGCCGAGACGATTTCGATCGTGACGGTTCCCGTCGCGGCATCAACCGCGATCGGGGCAGGCTGCTGTTGACAGCCACTGACCACCAACACGAAGGCTAGGACGAGAAATACCGGGGATACAGGTCGCATCGAATGCCTCGCTAACGGCTGAATCTACCTGGACTGCAAAACCAAACAAAAAACGACTGGCCTTCGAAAAAACCAGTCGCTTCATGAATCAGATTTCGGCCAAAAACCGTCTAGCGACGAGCCTTCTTGACCTTCGCGCCGCCTTGGCGGACTTTGAACTTTGGATTGCTTTTGCAGATCACATAGATCCGCCCACGGCGCTTGACCACCTGGCAATCAGGATGGCGGTACTTCAGGGCACCAATGCTGCTGACAACTTTCATCGGATCGCTCTTCGGGAACTTATGGTTTACGTTTTGTATTGAATGATTTGGTTTGGCCGCTGGTGGCGGAGCGGGAGTATACCAATACCACAAAAACCTTCAACGCCAAAGCTGTCATTCGTCAAACATCTTACGATCCCACCCCACGAAATTGCTCGAAAGCGAGAAAATGCCTCGAATCGCCTACTTTGATTGTCTCTCCGGTATCAGCGGCGACATGACTCTGGGGGCTCTGGTGGACCTGGGGGCCGACGTCACGGCGATCGAGGCCGCTGTCCGGTCGATGGGGTTGCCGGAGCTGTCGATCACGGCCGAAATCGTCAAAAAGTGCGGTTTTCGTGCCGTTCATGTCAAAGTGGGGCACCCGGACGAGCACGCTCACCGGCACCTGCACCACATCCACGAGATGATTGACCGAGCCACCGAGGTGGACGAGACGGCCAAAGATCTGGCGAAAAAGATTTTCCAAGAAGTCGCCGTCGCCGAGGCAAAAGTCCACAACTCGACGCTCGAAAAAGTTCACTTTCACGAGGTCGGCGCGGTCGATTCGATCGCTGACATCGTCGGAACGGCAGTCGCCTTTGGGCTTTTAGGCATCGAGCGGGTGGCTGCGTCACCGGTCCCAACCGGCACCGGCCACATCACGATCGCTCACGGCCGGGTGTCGGTACCGGCACCGGCCACGGCGGACATTTTGCGAGGAGTCCCGATCGCGCCGTCGGATATCGAAGCCGAACTGACCACGCCGACGGGTGCTGCGATCCTGAAAGCCACCTCGGAATCGTTCGGCGCGATGCCGGGAATGACGATCCAGTCGATCGGTTACGGCGCGGGGACACGCGACTTGCCGGGCCAAGCAAATGTGCTGCGCGTGCTGCTAGGTGAATTGACGGAAAACCACAGCGGCATCTCTGGCGTGGAAGCCGACCGGGCGGTCGTGCTTGAAACCAACATCGACGACTCGACCGCTGAACAGCTTGCCGATTGCGCCGAACGATTGCTTGCGGCGGGCGCGCTGGACGTATTTCAAACGCCTTGCACGATGAAGAAAGGTCGAGCCGGAACGGTGTTTTCCGTCATCTCACCACCGTCACGCGTTGGCTTGATCGAGCAAATCATTTTCCAGCACACGTCATCGATCGGAATCCGGCGGCACAGTGTTGACCGACACAAGTTGATCCGCCGAAGTGAAACGATCGAAACCAAGTACGGCCCGGTTCGCGGCAAAGTGATGACGCTGCCAACCGGCCAACCGCGTTTGACAATCGAAGACGACGACGCACGTTCGCTCGCAACCGCCAATCAAACGACAACGGCTGAAATACGCCGCGAGGCGACGCAGGTTTGGCTGCAAAGCTAGATCCAACTGGCAAAACGCCCACGCGAAGAAAATTTCGAAAAACTCTTTTCTTTGCTCAAGTCAGGCGAAGCGACTTGCCGATGAGAGACTATTGCAAGATGCATTTTTGTTTTGGTTTCATGGACGAAGCTGGTTTCTTTCCATCCAGCTCCGAGTCCTTCGCTTGCGTAATCTCACACTTGGCGTATTGATCGTCACCGGCGGCGCTCTAGCCGCAATTCCGTTTCGTCGACACAATTCAATGTCCGACGATACTCTTCCACCTGGTACGGCCACCGGTCCGTCAATATCGGCGCTGGATTTCCCGCCGCCCGATTCGATAGCCAGCACGTTAGATAGCGATCTGCCGCTGCCGGGCTCGCTACCGATTTGGCATCGCGGCGGCCTACCCAAATTGCCGCCACGACAAGTCGACGTGCCACTATCGTTTGACGACTTGATGGTTCCGATCGACCAGCCCAAACCGATACGACAACGGTTTGCGGCAACATCGGAAAACCATCGTGAAAAACGAGATCAAGAGCGGATCACTTCACTTGAAATGCCACCGCTCAACGCGATCGCGCCAGCGATGCAGGAAGAGCTGCAACGAAGACTTGATTTTGCGACTCCTGAAAAGTTTCAAGACATCGCGCCCAAGCCGACAACTCGAACGGCACACGGATCACTCGCCAGTGCGCCATGGTTAGCCTCGCCGCCCGACCGGTTACCAAAGCCGACTGCGCCGGCCGATGATCGCCACTGGATTCGACAACCGTAACAACGCTCGTGCGACATCCGCAGCAACACGTTGAACGACCGACTACTTTTTCGTTCGGCCGATCAGCAATGTTGCGGCAAAGGCCAACAGCGTCAGCGGCAACACGCCGTAGGTGGTTAGGGTTCCCAGCGATCCAATCAATGGCGAGCCTTTCGCGGCCAAGACAGTGACGACCGTGTAGGCGATGTAGAAGATCACGAACAACGCGCCTTCCCAACGCCGAACCAGATTGCCGGTGGCAAACACCGGGAAACAAATCAGCGCCACTGCGACCATGCAGGGAATGTCAAAATCAATTGCCGCGGGTGCAACCGGAATCGGACTGGGCGAGACAACCGCGGTCAGTCCCAGCACGCAAAGGATGTTGAACAAATTGCTGCCAACGACGTTCCCGACGGCGATGTCACGTTGCCCCCGATAACTTGCCACGACCGACGTGACCATCTCGGGAAGCGAAGTGCCGATCGCCACGACGG
>JBAUHR010000034.1:0-6236 GCA_049680385.1 Rubripirellula sp.
CGTCCAACGTCCCCTGGGTGATAACCACAACGCATTGAATGGTGTGCTTGGTATCGAGGTACGCGACAACGAAGCGTTCTTGGTCCGGAGATGGATTTTCTTGCCAATACTGACGGAAGAAATTGCACGCTTCCCTCGTGCTTGTCAACTTATGTCGCCCTTTCATAGAACCGACGCGGACGAGTGAAACGATCTTGATCGACGTGTACTGTGTCTGCTTCTGGATGCGTCGTGCAACTTGCAGTTGCACGCTTGGTGACTCGAGCGTTTCACCGACCTGCTCAAGAGCAATGCTTATCGTTTCGTTCTTTGGTTCTTCTCGTTCAATTGCAGGGAACACACAAGCGGTGTCGAACCAAGTTTCTGATTCGTCCCCCTCGATCGCCACGCGTACTTGCTGTCGCTTGTTCGAGATGCCTACGACATAGCCGTATTTAAGAGTCACGGCGTCGATGTACACTTCGACATGGTCGTGACGGCGGATTTCGAAGCGGTGTGCAGGGCCGTCAATATCGTTGCGAATTCGATCGACTGTGATCGAGTCACGATTCACTTCGGGTGCCGGCCACTGTTCGTGCGGAAGACCATCGTAATGGTGCTGCCGATCGGGATTGACAAACAGTTCCCGCAAATCGTTCCTGGTTACCTCAACTTGCTCAAACGATGCGTCAACTATCGGTGTGAGAATAGTTTGGTCTTCGGTTTGGATCTCATCGCCATCATCCCAGAATTCAAGTTGTCGTTGCATGCTGGCAAACAGATTGCCAGAAATGATCGGATGAACCAAGAAAACAAATGACTTTCATTGGTTTTGACCCATGAAACGTGGCATGGCTATGCAATGAAGCAAATCGTGGGATAAGATTCGCCCAAGCAAACGTCATTGACGTTTGCCCAGATCTCGGTTGGCATTGCCCCTGTGAATCGAGATCGCCTTTTATCGAAAAAGTCCGTTCGCCGTTTGCTCCAATTCAGCTCGTGGCCTTGCAAATTGTCGAAGCGACTGCCGCTTCAACTTTTCCACCTTGGCCCCAAAACCGATTGGTGGTGGCATCGTCTTGATCGTCATCGGACCAGAGGGCATCCCGTCAATCAGAATGTTCGCGACGGCATGATACTTGGGCATTGCCATCAGACTTTCCGGCGTCACCGTTCCACCAAAGTGTCGTGACCAGAACGGGGCGTCTTCGGAGCCAACTTGAAACGTCACCACCGATCCGCAGTTGCCGACGATGGCAGAACGAAGTTCCGGGGCTAACTGTTCACGATACTGGTTCGCCAAAACGAACAAAGGGGCTCGATACTTACGGGCTTCCGACAAGCTTGTCGCCAAAGCCGTCGTTGAGTAGTTTTGCAGTTCATCAACGTAGCACACGAAGTCTCGACGCTCGCTCTCTGGAATATCAGCCCTCGACTCCCCTGCTAATTGCAACGAACTGAGCAACAACGCACCAAGCAAATTGGCCGAGTCTTCTCCGAGCCGTCCTTTCGACAAGTTGCAAAGGAGAATGCCGCCCTCATCCATCACACGGCGAAGATTGAACCCACTCTTGGGCTGGCCAAGAATCAATTGCAGTTGCCGATTGGAAAGAAACGCACCGAGTTTATTTTGCAAGGACGCCAAGAACTGAGCCCGGTCGCGTTCGTGCCATCGTCCAAATTCACCATGCCAAAACTCTCGAACCGCTGGGTTGCTCACGCGAGCAACCGCCGTCTTACGATAAGCTGCATCAGTCAGCAGCCGATTGATTCCGATCAACGTCGCGTCTGGTTGTTCCACCAACGTGTACAGTGAATTTCTGAAGATGTGGAGCAATCGTGGTGCAGATGCCGCGTCGAGGCCAAAAACCTTCACGAACGCCGACAGTACGCCATCAGCGACTCGGCCACGATCAATCCCGCTTGATGCGTCTAACGGGTTGAACGGCACAAGCTCTTGGTCACTGCCTGGATCGAAAAGAATGAGTTCATTCGTGCGTCTCTTGGGCGTCTGGCACAAGACATCCAAGTAAAGATCCCCGTGTGGATCGATCAACGCAATGCCGAGATTGTCACGCATGTTGGCGGTCATCATCGAAAGCATCAGCGATGACTTCCCCACTCCCGTTTTTCCAGTCACATAAACATGTCTGCGAAGTGATTCGATCGGCAAACCAACAAGACGATTGTCTTTGCGATACGCCGTCCGACCAAGTGGAGTCAGGCGAGCGTGTCGGCTTTGAAGTGGCAATTCAATCGGCGGTTCAACCTCAACACTTTCAATACGTTGAAGCTTTGAAACTTGTACCTCAGACTTAACTGGGTGCCACATCAACGCGATTTCGTCGGGTGTTAGCAAGCCAGAATGGCCAACGGGCCGCTCCGAACTTGCAACAGCTACTGTAAATCGATTTTCATTTGAGGCGAAAAGGGCGAAAGCCCCAGCAATGTCGGTCAGCTTCTCACTGGCGACCGCAACATTTGTTTCGTCCGATTGAACTTCAACGCACACCTGGGTTTCAAACAAGCAATCAGCCAACTTATCGCCTGGTACCGGCAATCGCATCGCGTTCCGCACAAAGGCTCGGGCCAAAAGACGTGACGTTAATCGCACGATTCGGCTCTCGTGAACGACCCCGCGAACAAGCCACTGTTGAATGATTTTGCTGTGGCATCGCCCGTGGTGTAGACGAAACGAACGCTTGGCAGCACGGCAGCGTGATTCACGAGCCGGGCACAACCGAACCATGATCCGTGCATGACTCGAAGTCGCACCAGAACTTTTTAGCAAACTCAGCACTGCGGTCATTGGATCATGCCGATCAAACTGACGGCGCAGAAACTCGAATTCAAGTTGTGGACGCAATAGAACGAATTGAGACTTGCTTCGTTCATCGGCCTGAAAGGTCAAATCGGCACATCGTTCCAACTTAGCTCCAGGAAATGCGTCAAGCAGATGCACAAGGAGCAGTGCCCTCAATCCCAGCGGACATTCGATAAAGAATTGGATACTGCCTTCGCGGTCTGCGAGGATTAGCTCGACCGAATGACGTTCACGGTTGGCGGCATGGACACTCCGTAAAACTCCAGCCATTGCCTCCGGCCCGATTTGGTTGCCGGTGGGAAACGTAAACTGATGCAGCATGGGAATTTAAGATTGGTTTACTCGCTCGGCGAGGCCATGAAAGTCGGCCAAGCCGAGACGAGGCCGATCGATGTGAGCTAACCATCAAGAATTTCCGATACCCATTCCCTTCTCGATCCAAGTGTGTTCGACACTGGTCCAGCGGTGCGGAGCGAAGAGACGCAACCTGCATTCGCCCAGGATCGCTGATTGAGTTGCGGAGGAAGGAGCAGCACGCGTAGGAGCAGTGCGTTGGATGATGAGTCATCAGACAAATCAAACGGCAACTCACAGTAGCATTTTTTGCGTACTATCGTCACGGAGATTGTCATCAAAACCAACGGCCCTGCGTTGGATGAATAGAAAAAGACCGACGCTAGTTGCAAAAATACTTTGGCGCCGACGTCGATGCTGCCGAAGTTACGAGCTATTGGCTCAAACTGCTTGGGTGTGCGTCACCCACGCAGGTTATCACTAGGCCGAAATTGCTTTGGTTTGTCCATGATGAGAGGGGCTGCGGTCAATCCCGTAATAGCGTCGGACGATGAACCCAATGCAGTTTTGGATGGTTCGTTTCATTTTTCTTCGCGCACCGTGCCACAGCCGGGTTTCAATGGCGCGGACGCACAATCCACTCGATTATTCCTTGGACGTTGATCCCCATTAGAGCCGCCGTCCGCTTGGCCGAGTAAGACCGTCACACGTTGTCAAACGAACATCGGAGTCCATGCCTCAAAAAATTCCGGCGGCCCTGCGTTGCCGATAAACTGCGGAATTCAAAAACGATTTTTGAATCTGCTGTTGACAAAACTAAAGACCGTCGCTGACCCCCGCGAAGCATCCCCCTTGCGAGTTTGTGCGAAGTCGCAAACGGTGCAAGGATGCTCGCGATCGCCGAGGTAACGCCATTCGCTTCTTGCGTTATCGATCAGACACTTTTTTGATAACACCCAGACTTTTCACAGGAAGAACCTGTCCGCAGTCAATACCCTTCGCGGTAAATAGATCGCTTGCGGATGTTGTGCCATCTTGACTCTTGGCGTGTTGGTTCAAAACCTTAGCTATGTCGCTGTTCGACATAGCTTCATCCTCAACATCCTCGACATCGGACATGATTGCCCCACTAGCAACCAGCATTTTTACAACATCGCCATGCTTGGCCTGAAGGTGAATGTCGAGCGGAGTTCGACCATTGACATCCATGGCATTCGGGTCGGCGCCGCCACTAATTAGCACAGAGGCTATTTGCGCATTGCTTGCGACATGCAGTGGAGTCTCTTCTCCGTAGTCGCGAATGTTCACGTCCGCACCATTGGCCAATAACGCTTTCACAATCTCAACATGGCCGCGTTTTGAGGCGAGAAAAATCGGAGCGTAGCCAGTTTCCGAATCAACGCTATTTACTTTGAATCCAAGCTCTATTAAAGCCAAAGTTGATTCGCAATTTCCTGATTCGGAGCTAAATGCGAGTGGCGTGGAATCATCGAAGCGGCCAAGAAACAAACCAGCATCGTGGAAGGCTGCGATAGTATGGAAACTTCCAAATACGCAAGCATACTCGACAATATTCGATTTCATAATATGGATCGATTCATCTCGATAAACTGCCATCTCATGCTCGGACGCCCCGCAATCAAGACACTGCGTAAGCTCTACCTCTGTTAACTCACCTTTATGATTTGCGACCATCGAAAACGTTTGTCGAACCTTCAGCGACATCGTGTCCTTGCGTCGTAAAAAAAAGGGTGCCTTCTCGATAAGCGATCGTTTGAATTTCTTTGATTGGCTACTTAACAGCGCCCAATACAATTCGCCTCCGCAAAATTCAAATGCATCCAGGTAGTACCAGTCAATTAACTTGTCAAGGCTAACAGTGATGTCGATTGTGGCATCGGATTCTTTCAATGAGTTGTCGAGCAGTTTCCCCGAAATGCACTCATCCGACATGTTGTCGACAAGAATTCCTTTGGGTTCGATAGCGTTACCTACACGCATTCCAACGACACCAACAAACCAATTCTCATGTCTACCGCGATTCTTCCATTTGTTTACGAACACCTTAGCACGAGAGCTAGCGTTTTTGACGGCTCTCCGCGCTGCAGTGTTGCTTGAAATCGCTGACTCAACCGTCGCACGGTCAACAATATTTTGTTCGTTGTCTCCGCCAGTGACAATGCTGTGGTCTATGATCGAATTCAATGCAAATCCAACAAGGAGAAAAGTGGCTGGTCGAAACATGCTAACGGCCTATTAACTTTTTGTTCTGCGACACCTCGGCAATACATTTTGATATTCCGCTATAGCGTGCCGATGTCTTGATCAACGGACTGAAGTTCCTTTTCTGCTTTGTTTAGTTCTAACGTCATGTAATCCAGAAACGTATTTGCGAATATTGGGTTGATGCTTTGGAATTCTTCGTAGACCGATCTCGTTGGGCGGCCAGATCCAATTATGCAGTGGCGAAACCGTTGGAAATCATTGTTCAATGTCGATGGGCGTCGTGCCCATCGACTGCGGATGCCATCCAGGCACCACGGCCTGTCAATCTCGCGGCATCCATGACCGCTCGGCGCTTGCGCTCTTTGCTCATGCTCGACGTTGCGCGGTCGATGCGCATGGTCGGCATCCCGCCGAAGATGCGGCGGCCATCGTGGCCGCCAAGTTGGAACGGTCCAATCAGTTCCGACTGGGCGTGGAAAGCATATCACTTCGGCAGACCACAACCGCCCGTCGGTTTATCGGCAAAGTGCCGATGATGTTTCGCGGGCAGCAACGACCGGCCCACCGGACACTCAACTCGCCCGCGTTTCGTCGTTCGGTTGAAAACCGAAAACCTAGCCTGACCCCCGCGAAGCGCTTTCGGAACGCCAACGCTTCGCCGCCACCTTGCGGCCGGGGATTTGCTGCGCGCCGCCGTCTTAAAGAGGAATGAATCATCCAAGATTCATCTGTTCTTATCGCGCTCAGCGCTCGGCAGCGGCGGCATTCGCATCGGGGCTTGGGTTCTCGCTTCGATGATGGGCGTATCGGTGCGTCTGTCGTTTCATCCAATTGGAACGTGGCAACGTTCCTCGCCCTCTCGCTCAGCGCTTTGGCGAATCCTTCGCGTCGCTGGTGCCGCCGCGTGCACCGT
>JBAUHR010000035.1:0-2937 GCA_049680385.1 Rubripirellula sp.
CTATCCTGCCAACGGACCGCCTTCATCAATCGACCGCTGTACCTGCAGCGTTGTGCAGGCCAGGGTTATTCATCCCAGCCAGCCAATCGACATAGCCATATGCTTCAAGGACTGGAGAACATCAGACACTTTGCCCAAGGCGCAGAGCATATACCTGAACTTGCAAAGTGGAAATCACAAATTTCGGAAGCCCTTGCGCAATCTTATTTTAACGCGGCATACCAGTATCATCAGTCAGGCGATATTGAGCAGGCTTGGCCGCTCCTGAAAGATGCCATGGCGACACGAATCAAGCTAAGACATTTGCGTTTGGCAGTAAGAATGTGGCTTCCACGAAACCTGTGTTGGAAGGTTCACTAGACTCAGTCCAAGAAATAGAATTGGAGGCAATGGTGGCAATCTACGATACTAAACAAAAAATTCAAGATGACGATTACTCATTCCCTTACCATTATATTCCTCAGTTCAGTCCAGGATATTCACAAACGTATTCTTGGCCGTGGGGTCTGTACTATGTTAGCGCGATGGAGTATGTACTGGAGAAATTACGAGTGCTATGCCCTTCAGCAGTTGCCGATGTCGGTACTGGCGATGGGCGACTAGTGCGTGAACTCACGCGCACGTTACCCGACGCAAAAATAGTTGGCATTGATTATTCTGACCGTGCAATCCAACTCGCCAAGGCGTTGAATCCCAACCTCGACTTTCGCTGCATGGACGTTATTCGAGACACCGTCGGCGAAACCTTTGAAGTTGTCACGTTGATCGAGGTATTCGAACACATTCCGCCCGAGTTGACCGAGAGCTTTGCCGCGGCCATACATCCTTTAATGATGGATCAAGGTCATTTGTTTGTCACCGTTCCACACGAAAACATGCCGGTTTCGCGCAAGCACTTCCAACACTTTTCCGCTGACAGTCTACGCAGCTACTTCGAGCCACATTTCGTGCTGGAAGAAACCGTTTTTCTGGACAAGCGCAATTGGGCCGTACGCTGGATATTAAAACTGTTAGAAAATCAGTATTTCATCCTCGCACACTGGGGCATTCGTAATCGTGTATATCGATTGTACAAGCGATTTTTCCTGATTTCTGATGAGCCGCACTGTGGACGGATCTTCATGCACTTCCGCCCTCGCCCCATTGAATCTTTACACTCCGAAAATATCTAAACGCGATGGATTTCATAATCGCTGCTGACGACCGATTAAATTACCCCAAAAACCAAGATTCATTATATTGTCGAATGTCGATAGACACATTCCAAATGATCCTTCCGCCACACGGCCTGGATGTTTGTCTACGAGCCTTCGCGAGATGACTGCCATGAACTCGAAAGGCCATGAATCGACAGCGAATAACGTGCCGCAGGCCCAACCAATTGCCTGTGCCGAGGGCCTCGAACAAGCTGCACACCTAGACGCCAGCATCATTATTTGTACTTACAACCGTGCAGAATCACTGCGCGATACACTTGTTGCATTGCGCAAACTACAGGTCGATCCAAGTCGAGGGTGGGAAGTGATCGTGGTTGACAACAACTCAAGCGATCACACGCGCTACGTGGTAGAGGAATCTCAGCGCGATTGGCCTCAGCTTCGCTACACATTCGAAAAGACGCAGGGACTCTCCTCGGCAAGAAATCACGGTATCCAGCACGCCCTTGGCGAAACCATTCTGTTCACTGACGATGATGTTCTACCCGAGTGCGATTGGCTAGAAACCACCTTGACGGGCCTTGAGAAATATCAGGCCGATGCCTGTGGTGGTTATATCGCACCCATCTGGGAGGTGCCTCCGCCGCCTTGGCTCACCGAGCGTTTTTATGGCTTTCTTGCCGTACGCACAGACCGCACCGACGATTTCATCATGACAAACGCGAACCAGACGCCCTTTGGTGCCAACATGGCACTGCGCCGGGAAGTGTTTGAACGAGTTGGTCTGTTTGACACGAGCCGAGGCCGTAAAGGTAAGGTGCTGGCAAGCGGGGAGGATGGCGAAATGTTCGACCGCATTCTCGCGGCGGGGCTCAAGGTGGTATTTCTTGGCGGTTCTCGAGTGCACCACAAGGTCGAGAGTTTCCGGCTAACGAAGCGGTATTTTCGACGCTGGCGATTTCAGACCAGTCGCAACATCGCCCAAAGTCGAGGTCTTGCAGGAGACAGGCGGCTATTCAACATCCCTCTATACGTTTTTCCTCAGGCAATCCGCGCGATCGGACGTATGGCGTGGGCACATTTGACACAGCCCAGCGATGAGGCGTTCAACCGAGAAATCGTCGTCTTTCACTTTCTTGGCCTCATCCATGGCCTGTTTCGTTCGCGCTAACAATGGTCAACCTCATCAGTGTGCTGATCTGCACGAATAACCGAGCCGAGCTGCTGAACAAGGCCCTCATCGCTCTCAATCAAGCGCGTCGCCCGGTGACTCTAACGGTCAACATTCTCGTCATTGCAAATGCTTGTCAGGACTCGACCCAGCGGATCTTGGAAGATTATGTCCGACGATCAGCCGATGAGGGATTCTTGCCATTGCGATGGCTTGACGAACATCAAGCAGGGAAGTCCCATGCCCTGAATCGAGGCACGGCGGAACTGACTGGGGAGTGGGTCGCCATCGTGGACGACGATCAACGAGTGGCCAGCGATTTTCTGATTAAGATCGAACAGGCGATACAAACTCATCCCGAGGCCACCATGCTATGCGGCCGCATCCTGCCGGATTGGGATGGTTCGGAGCCGACGTGGGTGCACGATAAGGGGCCTTATCGCATCTATCCCTTGCCGATCCCGCGTCAGGACTTTGGCGAGCTGAGCCGGGAACTTGGTGTGGATGGGCCAATCCCTGGCGGGGGCAATCAGATCATGAGAGTGGATCTCGTGCGTCGGCTTGGCGGTTTTTCCACGGATCTTGGCCCGATGGGGCACAATTTAGGCG
>JBAUHR010000036.1:0-13000 GCA_049680385.1 Rubripirellula sp.
GCAATGGATACACCGACGTTGCCGACCAACGTTTCGTCCAAGAGCTATTCGACGGTGACGTTTTCCGTCAAGCAAGAATTGACCTGGGACCATGGGCGGGCCAAGAGAACGTTCAGATCCGATTCGATTTCTCGACGGCCGGCGAAGCTCGCCCGGACCAAAGCGAAATCCAAGCGTTGCCAGGCGACCAAATCCTTGATGGTCACTCGTTGACGCTGACGGGGTTGATGCCCGATGCAGCGGTAACCAACCAAGGCGACGTGTTGACCAACCAGACTCGGTTGTTTGAATTCAACCAAGGCTTGGTTGCTCAAATGCCATCAGGGGCACAAGTCATCGCTGCGGGCGGCATCGAGTTGACGCGTCCAAATGGCACTCGCATCGTGATGTTGTCGCAAACTGCGCAAGCCAACGGTGTGATTGTCCAGGCAACGGATTCACCCGAGCAAGTGGCGACGCTTGTCGCCAACATGATCGGCGGTACAGCCGTTCGCAGCGCGACGCACCCATCGTGGGTCGGATTCACGGCCGAAGCGACTCTAGGTGCCTACAACTTTGGTGCTGCTAATGGGCTGATCGTCGGCACGCCTAATGTTTCGGGTGCCGCCGACGCGATCATCCCGATCAACATCGGGATGACCGAGATCGAAGTTCGCGATGCGATTCAGCAAGCGTTTGCCGATACGATTCACTATGCCGACGCAGCACCCAATTTGTCGGCGTTCCCCGTCGTTGGGAACACCAACGCCGTTCGGATCTACGATCTTGCGATCACGCAAACGTCGACCACCAACCCGACTTCGACGCCAGGCAACGACACGCTTGCGACGGCTCAAAATCTGGATGGAAACGCATGGACGTTGCAGACCAATGTCGAAATCGCGAACAGCACCACGCGGCCTCACCAAACGGTCAACGGGATCGGTGACGGCACCTACGATTACTTCTCGTTCACGGTGCAGAATGCCGGCGACACCGCCACGTTCGACATCGACGCTGGTGCTTTTGACACCGAACTGCACTTGTACGATGCGGCGGGTAACCCGGTCGACGGAAACGATGACGCCGGTGGCGACGTCGGTTCGACCAGTAACCTGGACTCGTACATCACGCACACTTTCGCCGTACCGGGCGTTTACATCATCGGTGTCGCGGCGTTCAGTTCGCAGACGTCACCCGGTGGGATTACGGGCGCCACTGTGCCAAACGGTGGGTTCTATCGGTTGCATGTGTCGCTTGACAATGCACCGGTGACCAATGTTTCTGGCCGTGCGTTTACGTTGATCAACGGCGAGAACGCCGGCGGTTCGAATCTGCCAGGCGCCGAGTTTGGCGTTTACAGCGGCGGCACGGGGCTGAATGCTTTGCTTCGTGCGGGTGAACGGTCCCGAGGTCTCGGCGGTGACATGGGCGTCTACATTGACGACATCGTGATCGGCTTGGCGGACCGTGGTGAAAGCTTCACCAACAGCACGGCCGGCACCACGATGGTCGACGATCCGTTCTTCGAACCACTGTTCTATGACGCTCTTAGTGACACCACGCGACCGGTCAGCGTTGAAATCACCGAAGGTGCTTACCAAGTCGAAGTCCGGCTTGGTCGCGAATACCTTGGCGATGACAACACAGGCAAAGACGCTCGCGTTGCGATCAACGAACGATTGGCCGAAGGTTTCAACATCGTCGTCGAGCACACCGGTGCCGAAATCGTCGATGGCGACACCTTCACGCTGTCCAACGGTTCCGAAACGTTAACGTTTGAATTCAACGACGTGACCATGGCTGCGTTGACATCAACGCCTTCGCCAACGAACGTCTCGATCGACTACTTGGTCTCTGACAGCGCTGGTGACATTGCCGATCGCATCCGCAACTTGATCAACAGTTCGTCGGTTCAATCAGTACTGGGGGTCGTCGCGACCTCGGCAAGCGGTGAACGAAATGACCCGACGGATCCAACGATCCTGATCCACGGTTACCTCGCCGCGACAGCACTGGGCGGAATCAATCTGGGATCGCCACAAAGCGGCCAGACTCACCTGACCGGTGTGGTCACTGGCGGCAACATCGTCCGCGGCATCGACAATGGCGACAGCAATCGGGCTCGCGATCAAGGTGTCTTCATTGTCGATTCGAATGTGATCAGTTTCTCGTCGGACACGGCCATCGACATCTCGGCTGGTGAAGTCACACCGGGCGTCAAGGTTCCCGACGAAGGTAACCGTCCGAAACCCGGTGCGGTCGCCAACTTGCCGACCCTTTCGACTGAAGACTTGGTGCATGGCGCGGTCGTGCAGAACAACTTGTTGATCAGCAACGGCACCGGCATCAACTTGACCGGCAATGCTGCTGAGGGCGGACCGAACGTTTACTCACGGATCCTCAACAACACGATCTACAACTCGGATGTCGGCATCGAAATCGGTCAGCGAGCTGCACCGACTTTGCTGAACAATGTGTTGATCGACAACGGCATCGGACTTCGCGGAACCAACGAAGGCCCAACGGTCATTCGTGCGACGGTGTACAGCGGCAACGGTCAGAACTCAACGGGTTTGGGTGGCACGGGAACCGAAGCCATCGTGAACCCAGTCGGGCCATTGTTCGTCAATCCAACGGACGCGAATTTTGGTTTGTCAGCGGGCAACCCGAACTTCTATCCAGCCGCAGGCAGCGTCCTGATCGACAGCAGCATCGGCAGCCAACTGGATCGCACGTCGATCATCGACGTCAAGGATTCGCTTGGCATCCCACGCAGCCCGATCGTTGTCACCCAGCGTGACCTGGCCGGCCAGATTCGTGGCGACGGTGCAACCACATCCGGACAAGGCAGCAATGTCGACATCGACCGCGGTGCACTGGACCGATCCGATTCGATCGGCCCAACCGCTGTGATCATTGTGCCTGGTGATAACGACACGGACTTCATCGACATCGATCGAACCGACACGTTCTTGCAGTTAAGCGAAGGCGTTTTCAACTTCTTTGAAGTCTTGATCAACGACGGATCGGGCATGGGCCCCAACTCCGGCACGATCACGCCTGACCAAGTTGTATTGATCGAAAACGGTCGTGAACTTGTTGCGGGAACCGAATACACGTTCGCTTACAACGTGGCCAACCGCACCATGCGATTGACACCTGCGGCCGGCATTTGGCGTCCGGATGCGGTCTATGAGATCGTGATGCTGAACGAATTGCTAACTCTGCCCGATAGCAGCACGATCAACCCGATCGCTGACTTGGCCGGCAACCGTTTGCAACCCAACCGCGCCGACGGACAGACTCGATTTACGATCGTGATGCCAGAAGTCGAACTGGACTTTGGCGACTCGACTACCGCGACTGACACTTACCGATCGTTGTTCGACAACAACGGTGCTCGTCACGCGCTTGTCAACGAAGAAGCACCACGGTTGGGCAAGTACGTTGATGCCGAAACCGATCCGACTGGTGTCGATTCGGATGATGCCGCCGCAATCTTGACGATTGACGGAAACGTTCGCGAAGCGGGCAGTGGACCTTTCACGATTGTCCCGACCGGTGCTGATGTCACGATTACGTTGGCGAACCCACCAGCAGTTGGTGACAACATCTCGGTCGCCGCCAACGGCTTCACCGCGACATTCGAATTGGTCGTCACCGGTGGCACGGTCGCCGCCGGACGGATTCCCGTCGAATACCCAGCCGGCGCTACGCTTGCTGAAATCACTGATTTGCTAAGCGACAAGATGGCGGTCGAGTTGCTCGCACGAAACGTGCAGGCCGTGCCCGACCATGTCGCAGGAACAACCGCGATCACCTTGGTCGCGCAAGAAGACGAAGACGGCGTGTTCATCGGTTCGTTCGACGTGCCCGGCAGCGGGACGATTACGGGCGTCTTCTTGGATCCGATCACTGGCGAAGTGACCAGCTTCCTGAACCCGCTCGCCCCAGGCGGATCCGAACTGTTTGTCGAAGCCAGCTCTGCGGGTCTTCTGGACGCATGGGTCGACTTCAACGGCGACGGTGACTTCAACGACGCCGGCGAACAAGTTCTGACCAACGAAGCAGTGGTCGGCGGATTCAATTCCGTGACGCTGTTCACGCCAGCCAACGCCCAAGTCGCCAACAACGCAGCCCTTTCGGGTTACACCCGGGCTCGGTTTCGTTTGAGCACCGATGGTAACTTGGCACCCGGCGGATTGGCCGTCGACGGTGAAGTCGAAGATTACGAGGTTGTGGTTGCCCAGGCTGCTTTGCCAGTCGCGGGCGACGATGCTTACACGTTCGACGAAGACGTCTTGTTGGACCAGTCCGCAGGCGGACAGGGTGTTGCGATCAATGACAACGACGCGGGTGCGACCAACATCGTTTACCAAGTCGTTGAGGGGCCGGTCTTCGGCACGCTGACGCTTGACCCGGTCACTGGACAGTTCACCTATCTGCCGGATGCAGATTTCTTTGGCGATGACTCGTTCACTTACCGAATCGAAGCCCTGCAAACCGCTGGCACTGCGATGTATCCGGTTCGCAGCGAATTGGCGACGGTGTCGTTGACGGTCACGCCGGTCAATGACGTTCCCCTGGCGATCGACAATGCGTTTGTCACGACGGAATTCAGTGACACCAACACGGCCAGCACGGTCACGATCACCAAGGCTCAGTTGCTCGCTGGTGCGTTGCCGCAAGACGACGCCCTGTTGCGAACGGCACCGTGGGACGAAATGGAACAGACGCTGACGGTCATCCAGATCAACATCTTGGACGCGACCGGAACCAGCGTCGAAATCGTTCCGATGGTCAGCACGTTTGTACCGAAGGACGGCGATCACGTCGGCACGGCCTACGTCAGTGACGGGCTTGGCGGATTTGTCGAATCGGGCACTTACACTGTTACCGTGACTGGCAACGAAGTCGTTCAAGTCGTCTACGTACCAGCCGCCCAGTACAACGAAGACAGCCCGCAAACAGGCGGCACACCTTCGCTTGATGGGTTCACCTTCACGGTGGCCGACGATGGCAAGACCACATTGCCGAACGGCAACCCGGCCTCGCCAGCGCTTTCGCCTGAAATCACCACTGCCGACGTTACGATCCAAGTGCGTCCGCAGAACGATTCGCCCGTTGCTAACACCGACACGATTCCATCGGTCGGCCTGACACCTGGACCTGTCGAAGGCGTCGACTTTGTCATCCCTGTCACGTTCTTGTTGTCCAACGATACGGCTGGCCCGACAGGTGCCAACGGTACCGGCGCGACCGACGAAAACGGACCGGTCAATGGCAACGACGGTGTTGTGACTTTGGTCACCGAAGTCCCCGCAGGAACGCTACCCGCCGAATTCCCGGCTGGCTTCCAAGCGTTCCCGTTGACGACCGCAGCCGGCGGCACGGTCTCATACGACGCGGCGACCAACACGCTGATCTACACTCGCGACGAAGACTTCTACGGCGTGGACTCGTTCGAGTACACGATCGTCGACGAAGGATTCGATGTTGCGATCGATGGAACTCGCACGAGCCATCCGAAGTACCACACCGCGACGGTGAACTTGACCGTTGATCCGGTTAACGACGTGCCGAGCGCGATCGACTACTCGGGCGAAACGTTCGAAGACACCGCGTTGACGATCACGAAGACTCAGTTGATCGGTTCGGCTGCGGCTGACGCGTCGACCGCACAAACCACTTCGCCGCTTGACGAAACCAACCAAGTTCTTGAGATCACGGAACTGGACATTGATGGCGTCATCGTCACGGCTGCGAACGTGGTGGTCGGACAAGCTTACGCAACGACCAGCGGATCGATCGTTCCGAACTTCGGTGTCGACGGATTCTTGATCGACTTGGTCTACACACCAGGTACCGACTTCAATGCTGACAACCCGCTAGACGGCGGTGCACGGCGACTCGATTCGTTCGGGTTCAAGGTGACCGACGATGGAATTTCGCCATTGCCGCAGGGCGGTGCCGATGTGATGAACGCACCAGAATCGGCAACCGCAACGGCCCGGATCCTGGTCCGTCCGATCAACGACGCTCCGGTTGCGACTGACGATTTGGTCAGCGGCACCAGTGCGGATTGGTTGGCGTACTTTGCCGGATTGGCAACACCAGTGACGGCACCGGTACCGACCGAAGACATTCCGTTTGTGATCCCACGCGACTTTGTGTTGGCGAACGATCGCAATTCGCGTCTTGCCGGTGCTGACTTGATTGATGGCGTCAACGACGAACGTGACGGCACCAACGACAGCACTGACTTGACGATCACTCAAACGACCATCACGACTGCTCTTGGCAGCACCGTGACGTTCTTGGCCAACGGCGACTTGCAGTACACGCCGGCCGCGAACGTTTACGGCTTGGACACGTTCGAGTACACGATCACGGACGCTGGTATCGACGAAGATGGTGCAGGCAACCAAAACGCTGCTCCGCTTTCGCACGTTGCCACGATCACCGTCAACTTGGCGGCCGTCAACGACACGCCGCTGTTGGATCCAATCGCCGACGAAGTTGCCATCGAAGACACTCCGTCGATCACGGTTGTCTTGTCCGGCATCGATGCGGGTGGTGGCCCAACCGAAGTGCAAGATTTGCGAGTGATCGCGACCAGCAGCAACACGGCGCTGATGAACGATCCACAAGTCACGTACACATCGGACGATGTGGCGGGCACGTTGACGTTGGTTCCAAACCTGGATGCCGCTGGAACGATCACGATCAGCGTGACAGTTGAAGACGCTGGCTTGGACGGCGATTTCAATACCGTGGCGGACAACCTGTCGTTCACACAAACGTTCGACGTTCGTTTGCTCGCTCGGAACGACGGACCGCTATCGGCGGACGATCTGATCAGCGGAAGCTCACAGCGTTGGAACGACTTCTTTGGCGGTGCCGCAGCGGTACCGACCGAAGACATTCCATTGGACATCCCACGTGACTTCTTGTTCGGTGCTAACCTGAACCCGAACAACGACACCAACGGACCTTTGACCGCGCTTGACGAATTGGACGGCACCAACGACGGTCAACTGACGATCCTGCAAGTGCCGATTCGTACGGCACTTGGCGGCGATGTGATTTTCTTGCCCAACGGTGACTTGCGTTACCTGCCGCCAGCCAACTTGTCGGGTATCGATTCGTTCGAATACACGATCGTTGACCAAGGCATCGACGAGGAAATTGATGGCACGCGGACGTTGGTTCCGATGATGTCGACATCGACTGTGACGATCGACTTGTTGACGGTCAACGACCCACCGCTGATCGATCCGATTGCAGACGTTGTGATCCCTGAGGACACCCCGAGCCGCATTGTCGACTTCACAGGCATTGATGCCGGTGGCGACGAGACTCAGCCGATTCGCGTCACGACACTCAGCAGCAATCAAACGCTGATGAATAATCCGGTCGTCACCTACACGTCGGACAACGTGTTCGGCTCGTTGGATTTGGTTCCGAACCCGAACCAAACCGGCACGACCGACATCACGGTGTTGGTCGAAGACGGTGGACTTGACGGTGACTTGTCGACACTAGCCGACAACGTGACCACGACCACCGTGTTTACGGTCACGGTGACTTCGCTGAACGATGCACCGGTTGCCAACGACGACACGGTTACGGCCGTCGAAGACACACCGCTTGTGATATCGATCGCATCGTTGATCGCCAACGACTTCAACGGCCCTGCCAATGCGACCGACGAATTGTCAGGTCTGAACGATGGTGACTTGACGATCCAGCAACAGGAAATCACGACCGCATTGGGCGGCAGCGTGACGTTCTTGCCGGGCGGCAACTTGCAGTACACGCCACCGCTTGATGCATCGGGTGTGGACACGTTCGTCTACACGGTGTTCGACGAAGGCGTGCAACAGGACGAGAACTTGAACGGAACGGTGACGCCGCTTAGCGATTCGGCAACCGTTACGATCAACATCTCGCCCGTCAATGACGCGCCGACGTTGAACCAACCGAACGCTGTTACGATGTTGGAAGACACCGTGCGTCCGGTGGTGCTAACAGGAATTGCCGCCGGTGGTGGTGAGAGCCAGAATTTGCGAGTCACGGCGACCAGCAGTAACCTGGCGTTGTTGCCCGATCCGGTCATCAGCTACAACTCGCCCGACGTCAACGCGTCGTTCGACTTGGTGCCGAACGCGAATGCCTTTGGCGTCGCAGTCATTACTGTTGTGGTCGAAGACGCTGGCTTGGACAACGACCTTGCCACGGCCGCCGACAACTTGCAGGTGACCCGAACATTCATCGTGCGAGTCAACGCGGTTAACGACGTGCCGCTTATCGACCCGATCGCGAATCAGGATATCGACGAAGATTCCGTTGGCGAAACGGTCTCGCTAACAGGCATCGTTGCCGGTGGTGACGAAGACCAAACGCTTCGCGTGCTTGCCACCAGCGCCGACACGACGTTGGTTGCTAACCCGACGGTGACTTACAACTCGCCGGCGAATACTGGCACCCTGACGTTCGCGCCTGTTCAAGACCGCTTTGGTTCGACGGACATCACCGTGACGGTCGAAGACGCTGGTCTTGACGGCGACTTTGCGACTGCCGCAGATAACCGAACGACCACGCGCACGTTCACGCTGACCATCAATCCGACCAACGACGAACCCACGCTAGGCGTGATCGCCGACGTGACGCTTGATGAAGACGCGCCGCAACAATCGGTCTCGCTCGGCGGCATCTCTGCCGGCCCGAACGAAACTCAGAACTTGCGAGTTCGTGCGACCAGCGACAACCCGACATTGGTAGCCAACCCGACAGTCGATTACACCTCGGACGATCCAACCGGAACGCTGAACTACGCTCTTGGCGTCGATCAATTCGGATCCGCGACCATCACGGTCACGGTCGAGGACGGCGGTGCCGACAACGACTTGGTGACTCTGGCCGACAACTTGACGACCGAGCAAACGTTTGTCGTTACCGTCAATCCGGTCAACGACAATCCAACGATCCTTGCGATCAGTGATGTGACGTTGCCAGAAGACTCGCCTGCACAAACGGTCTCGCTGGCTGGCATATCCGCCGGTGGTGGCGAAACTCAACCGCTGCGATTGTCGGTCACTAGCGACAATATCGCGTTGGTCCCTACACCAACGATCAACCATGTCGACGGCGAAACAACGGGCTCGATTGACTACGCACCGGTTGCGGACGGTTTCGGTTCGGCAACGATCGTCGTCACGATCGAAGACGGCGGCTTGGACCTAGACTTGGCAACCGCAGGCGACAACGGTGTCACGACGGAAACGTTCGTGGTCAACGTCACGCCAACGAACGACGCACCGACGATCGGCGTGATCGAAAACCAAACGGCGATCGAAGACGCCGGACCGACTGAATTGCTGGTCACTGGAATCAGCAACGGACCTGGCGAATCTGGACCACTGCGAGTGACAGCGGAAGCCAGCAACACGACGCTGATTTCCAGCGTCTCGGTTGACTACACATCGCCAGGCATCGACGGGGTCCTGACCTACGTCCCAGGTGCTGACCAGTTTGGCACCACGACGGTAACCGTTACAGTCGAAGACGGTGGCATCGATGGCGACCTGGCAACGACTGCCGACAACGGCGTATCGACTCGCTCGTTTGACATCACTATCACGCCGGTCAACGACGATCCGACGATGGACGTGATCAGTGATCAATCGATTGACGAAGACTCGGGCGCACAATCGGTCGCGCTAAGTGGTATCACTGGCGGTGGCGGCGAAACTGGCCCGATCCGAATCACGGCGTCAAGCGACAACCCGTTGTTGGTCGCCAACCCGACCGTGACGTACACGTCGCCTGATTCGACCGGCAGCATCGACTTCACGCCGGTCGCCGATGCGTTCGGCAATGTAACCATCACGGTCACGACCGAAGACGGTGGACTTGACGGTGACTTGTCGACAACGGCCGACAACGCCACGACGACTCGTTCGTTCATCGTCAGCATCGCGAACGTCGATGACTCGCCGGTTGCAATCGACGACACACTCGACACCGACGAAAACACTCAGATCCGAATCCCAGGGGCAGCCTTGCTGGCCAACGACACGGATCCGGACTTCGGAACCGATGGCGGAGCGACGACGGGCGAGAGCTTGTCGGTCGTATCACCGGCATCGTTCATGTCATCGCTCGGTGCAACAGTGACCTACAACGCATCGACCGGCGAATTCGGGTACAACCCGCTGACGTCGACTGCGATTCAGGCTCTTGCACCAGGTGCGACGATTGGTGACTCGTTCACGTATTCAATCGTTGACGCCGACGGCGAAGATCCGGCACCCGTTGGAACCGTGTTCTTGAACGTCACGGGCATCAACGATGCACCGACCGTGGTCGATGACATTGTCCCCGCACCGGAAAACATCAGCCTCACCGAGCCGATCATCATCAAGCCATTGATCAATGACTTTGATGTCGACGGTACGCTGGATCTGGACAGCTTGATCATCACGCTGGATCCGGTGTTTGGATCGCTGGCGAAACAGATCAACAGTGCGGGCGAAGTCGAACTGGCTTACTCGCCGTTCAGCACCTTCACCGGCAGCGACTCGTTCCGTTACACGATCAGCGATAACCTGGGCCAACAAAGTGCTCAGGCCACCGTCACGATCAACCCGACACGTCTGCCGCAGACCGGGCCGGACGTGATGGGTGGTGTTCCGGGCGACGTGATCTCGTCGGACGTGCTTGCCAATGACTTGCCAGTCGTTGGTGACTTGGACCGATCGTCGCTGGTCATTTCAACGCAGGCCGAAAACGGTGTCGCCACGGTCGAATCCGATGGCACGATCACTTATGTGCCAAACGATGGGTTCTTCGGAAGAGACACGTTCGAGTACACGGTGACCGATACCGAAGGGAACATCAGTGCGCCGCAATCGGTGTCCGTCAACATTGTCGAAAGCGGTCGCGAGAATCCGCTGTTGTTCGGTGACGTCAACGCCAACGGCCAAGTCACTGCACTGGACGCCTTGTTGGTCATCAACCGACTTGGTCGAGGTGGCGGAGTTTCCAGCATCGCGATCGGTGCCGACGAACGTGGACCAAACTTCTACGACGTCAGCGGCAACATGACGATCTCTGCTCTGGACGCATTGCTGGTCATCAACCACATCGGTTCGCAAGCACCGGTCGTCAGTGGCGAACTGGTAAGCGGCGAAGCATTTGGCCAACCGATCGTCGCCGACCTGGCGTCGACTCGCGGTGGCAATCTTGTGGCGACCGTGGAATCGACCGACGTTCAAGGCGATGCCTTCGACAGTTGGGATGATTACGATTCGCCTGCGGTTTCGGTGCCAGCACCGAAGTTCGCCAGCTTTGCCGGTTCGAATGGATTTGACAGCAATGTGGCGGTCGATGCCGATCTGGTCGACTTGTTGGCCGAAGACACCGACGATGACAGCGACGACGACTCGGTCTTTGACCTGGCGATTTTGGATCTGATCTAAACAGATCCGATGGGAACGACGGTGCCGCGATCATCGGATCGCGGTGCCGCCAGCGTTGCCGAACTGTGCATTCACTGCCACCGGCTGGCTCAATAAACCAGGTAGGCTGTGCAGAGACGGGCGGTGCGTGGCGATCGGTTTGTGCGGCCAGGTTAAATGTGCCGATACCAGCCAAGAGCACTTCCCATACCGGGACGACTCCGCTATCTTGCGGAGCTTCCCAGCGGCGGAAAATTCGCCCAATCTACGATCCAGACACATTTACCGCATTTGACGGACCGGATAAGCCATGACCAAGGCTAAAGCGAAAACCAAAGTTAAGACCCACAAGGGCACCAAGAAGCGTTTCCGTTTGAGCGCCAAGGGCAAAGCAATGCACCGCAGCAGCGGCACGAGCCACTTGGCTCAAGCCCTCAGCAGCAAGCGTCGCCGTAACCTGCGTGGAACCACTGCTGTCCACGAGTGCATGGAACGAACGATCCAGGCTGCACTGGCTGGCAACAGCTACTAGGCTGATTGCCGGGCGCTTTCCGGCATTCTCCGATCACGACGATTGCCGGGCTTAACACCCGGCCTGCTTTTTTCTCTCGGGATACGTTTCCCATCCGATTGGGCAAAACTTCGCGGCAACCGTGGCAATCTTTGCGACGGCTGATCCTCGGGGCCTGAATTGGAACACTTTAGATGAACTTTCAGAGTTAAGGATTTCGATCGATGCGTACCACGACCGGCTCAGCCAGAAACAAGAGCAAGAAGCGTCTATTTAAGCGAGCCAAAGGTTTTCGCGGCGGCCGTAGCAAGCTGACCCGGACCGTCAAAGAAACATTGCTTCGTAGTGGTGTGTATGCGTTTCGTGACCGCCGCGTCAAGAAACGTGAATTCCGTAAACTTTGGATCATCCGTCTCAACGCTGCCAGCCGCCAACACGGGCTGCGATACAGCGAATTCATGTTCGGCCTAAAGTGTGCCGGCATCGAGCTGGATCGTAAGACATTGTCGGAAATGGCGATTCACGACGAAGCCGGCTTCAAGGACGTCGTTGACGCCGTCAAGAAGGCGCTTGAAACCGCTCCTCAGCCAAAGCACGCTGAAGCGACCGCCTAGAGCGGTGGATCGAAAAAACGCACGTAGTGCAGGCTGCTAGCCTGCATCACAGGCTGGCAGCCTGTGCTACTCTCTGATAAGACGCTAGGCCAACATGTCGCTGAAGGATTTTCTTGCCACCCTCGACCAACTTGAAGGCGAGGCTGCAGCGGCTTTTGATTCGGCCACGGACGCCGAGGCTCTTGAAGAGGCTCGCGTACGTTATCTGGGCGCCAAGAAAGGTGCCTTGAAAGACGTTCAAAAGCAAATGGGCGGCATCGATCCCGGTGATCGAAAAGACGCCGGCATGCGATTGAACGCGTTCAAGGCAAACGTGCAAACCGCGTTCGAAGAAGCTCAGTCGCGCCTTGGTGGCGGCGACAGCAGCGGAATCGACCCGACCTTTGATCCAACGTTGCCGGGCGTTCAGCCCTCGATCGGGCATATCCATC
>JBAUHR010000037.1:0-1764 GCA_049680385.1 Rubripirellula sp.
ATTCAACGTTGGGAAGCGACAACTGACGCCTCACCCGTGGCCGGTGGCAGCTGGGTTCCGGCCACCACATTTCCACCCGACGTCGAGTCGCCTGACCACCTCGGACCGAAGTTATCCCAACTACGCACCCTCGCGCCCGGTGCCGCGATCTTCATTTCCCTCGGTCCGTTTCGACTCGTCGAAGAACTAAAGCGTTTCCTGGCTCGGCAATCTGACGGGCAACGAATGCCCGATGGCGTGATCGTGCGACTCGACCAAGCAACGCTGACGCCGCTGAAAATAGCACAGCAAACACTTCGACTTCGCAAGCTCGTCGACGAGATCGGCGAGAAGGGATTGCCCCTGTGGATTGCACCGGAAAACGCAACACCTGATGACGCCGCTCGATTGATTGCGCTCGGTGCCAGCGGCGTTGCCGTGGACAGCTGGTGCGATGAGTTCGTCGAAGAACTCGCCAATCCGAGCGAAGCAATGGCAGCGAGCTTTGGTTACCACGCAAACGGAATTGTCATCTCGGGAGAGTCCGCTCGTTCAAGGCTGAACGATTGGGTGAGCGATGTATTGACGCCCATGGTAGCCAGATTCAATGGGCTGTGCCGCTCCCTCCATCCCGATCCCTCGCAGTGTCTTTGCAGCTTTGACCGCGAGTGGAGCAAAGCACTGGGCGTCAAGTATGTTGGGCTGTAGTGTGTTTTTTCTGAATGCGATTCACGGAGGCTGTCGAAGACACGCATGAGCACAAAAGAAGTCGACTGGCTTGCTCTGCGCGAACGACAAGACCATAAGTCGCGATCAGCTGAACTCGCGAAACAGTTTGCGCGCCGAGTAACTCCAAACTCAACGGTCGTGGACTTGGCTTGCGGCACCGGATCCAACGTCCGTTTCCTGAGGCCAATGTTGAGCAAGGATTGTCGATGGCTATGTATTGACAATGATTCGGCCGCTCTTGCGAAAGCCAAGTCCATCTTGCCTGGATCGAACATCGAGTTCATGCAACTTGATCTCGCAAATCAAATGTCATCGCTAACGCCTGATTGTTCCGCCGCGATCACCGTTTCCGCCTTCTTGGACATGACATCGGCTGGCTGGCTCGGCCAACTTACTAAACTCTGTCGTGACAAACCACTGCTCGCGACATTGAGTAGCGATGGCCGGTTTGAATGGGATCCGGTCGATTCTCATGACGAAGCCATTCGCCAACAACTAGTCTCGTTCCAATGCAGCGACAAAGGATTCGGCCCGGCACTCGGCCCCTATGCTGCGAGATATCTTGCGGAGCAACTACAACACACCGGACACCAAGTCACGCTATCACCAAGTGATTGGCGGCTCGAGCCAATGGACGCAGGCACGATCACCTTCATGGTCGAAAGCATCGCAAAACGCATCTGTACCATGAACACAGACATCCCCATCGACGATTGGCTCGCGACTCGAAAACACCAAGTCGAATCCGGCGAACTCAACCTCACCGTCGGCCACGTCGACCTACTCGCATTGCCCCAACGCTAATCAAGACCAGCGACAACCGAGAATCACGACTTCGGTGGTTTGAAGGCGTCGACGTCGGCGTCGCTGGGCATGCGCCAGTCGCCTCGTGGGGATAGGCTCACGGAGCCGACTTTGGGGCCGTCGGGGACGCAGTTGCGTTTGAATTGATTGATGAAGAATCGATTGATGAAGCGCCGTAGCGTGGCTTCGATTTCCGAGGACGCGTACTCACGCGAGAAATTTGCGTGCTCGGCGAGATACAAGATCTTTTTG
>JBAUHR010000038.1:0-1660 GCA_049680385.1 Rubripirellula sp.
CCCGAGAGGGGCAACCCGCAAAGATAACGTCAATCGCTCGATGGCTCACGACTTGGTTTGCAGTCATCCGAGGTGGTGCAACCGCTGAGCGACGACAGCTTGATTTTGATGACCAACTTTTTCTGATGACTACTACCCCAATAGGTTCGTTGCGACCATGGTTGAATTCGGCATTCCCTCGCTGCTCGGTTTTCTCGGCGTTCCCAGTTTGGGCTACATTCTGTGGGTCGTGATCCCAGGTGCCGTGCTTTCCGGTGGCGCCGCATGGCTTGTGAAGACTCGGTTTGCGAAGTACTCCAAAATTCCGTCCAGTCGTGGCTATACCGGTCAAATGGCGGCTCAGAAACTGCTCGACGCAGCGGGGATTCACGATGTGTCGATCGTCCGCGTCGACGGCATGTTGACGGACCACTACAACCCCATCACGAAACAGCTGGCGCTCTCGTCACAGGTCTTCGATCGAACTTCCATCGCCGCAATCGGTGTCGCGACTCACGAGGCCGGTCATGCGATCCAGCACGCCACCGGTTACTATCCGCTGAAATGGCGAAGCGCGATTGTGCCTGCGGCGAACTTGGGTACTCAGTTTGGCACGTGGGGAATGATGATTGGTGTCATGATTTCAGGTGCAGGCGACGTCGGTGGAAGTAAGTTTGGGGCTGTAATTTTCGGCGTTGGCGCGGTCGCCTTCGGACTGTTTTTGCTGTTTCAGTTGGTAACACTGCCAGTCGAATTCAATGCCAGCAATCGCGCCAAACAATTGGTCGTCGAGGCCGGTATCGTTGGACCACAGGAACGCGAGGGCATCGACAAAGTGCTCAATGCAGCAGCGATGACCTACGTCGCCGCATTTGTGACGTCGCTGCTCACTTTGCTCTACTTCTTGCACCGTGCCGGATTGCTAGGCGGAAACCGAGACCGCTAATGTGACGCTGGTGGCGCGCTTCGCGAGAGTTGTCCGCGTAGAGAATGTCGGGATCGGGCTTCCGCTCGATCCCAACGGGCGTGGTCGACAGCTACCGCCCTGCTAGACGGCTGCCGCAACCAGCGAAACGAATCTAGGGTTTTCTCGCACGAGGTCGAAGTCAGTTTCCGTTGCGATTTGGTCCCGGTATTCGGGCTTAAGATCCAGTGCAAAGGTGAGATGCATCAGCGCCAAATCGACCTGTGAGTTGAGCGCACAGTAACAAGCCAGGTTATAGTGTGCGATCGCACTCTCGCAATCCAATTCGACTGCTGCCTGCATCGCTTTGATGGCCGCTTCTAGTTGATGCGTCCGTTTAAAACTCCACGCCATCGCGAGATAGACGTGCAGATTCTCGGGATCGATCCTGATCGACTGTTTGAAATAAGTGATCGCATCCAGGTGCTTTTCCGCTGAGCGACAAGCCTGCCCTTTTAAAAACAAGACATGTGGCTTGTGACCCAGTGGCCGCTTGATCCGATCCAAGCTGGCGATGGCCCGATCGGCCAACAATGACTTTAAGCGTCCGTCCAGCGGCCAAAGATCATCGAGCGCCATGGCCAATTCCAAATAACCTTCGGCGGCGCGAATGGATTGCGTTCGTTGCGTCTTTTCGATTTGAGTCATTGTGCTGGCTGCGAGAAAGACTCAGTGGCAGGGAAAGCGGGTCGAGCGAGACCACTTTGTATTTTAGTT
>JBAUHR010000039.1:0-3987 GCA_049680385.1 Rubripirellula sp.
GGCGCAGCAAAGCCCAGCGTCAAGAGAACAATGCCACAAAGACGCCGGAATCGTGCCCAGAGACTGGCAAAATGTGTAGTGGTGAATCGAGGTAGGAGCATTGTCGCTGGGGGAGGGCGCAGTGGCGAGGCAGGGGAACCTCATTGTACCACGCCGACCGTGAAAGCTGACCGGACTACAGGGCCAGCTACTCTCCAATTTGGGCCATGTTGTCGTAGTGGACTTCGCCAGAAGTCGCTGATTTCGTTACCAAGAATTCTGGCGAATGCCATGACGGCTATTTCTTGGGACCTTTTCTCTTCTTCTTAGGCTTTGAAGTTTGAGCTTCAGCCTTGGGGGCTGGCTGGTACGTCGTCCGACTGAGCAACCCGTTTGGAAGACCCGACACATTAATTTCTGGTACGACCGAGATGGGGCGAACCTTTTTGGCGAATTGCTCAGCCTGGGCCATCGTTCGCGGTACGCTGAGACCATAAGGCATCCAATCGCTTCCCGCCGACCACCCCTTTTCCCGGTAGTCGTAAGCGCCTCGATAGGTTCCCAAGTCGGTGACGTGTTCGGCGATCAATTGCGGGGTTGATTCAGCACCACCTTCGACGATCTTCTGCACTGGGATCAAATTCAACCCGCCCAGATTGCCATTGGCGAAAATCGTTGGATTGAACCCCGTTAGGTTGCCCTGAATGTCGCCGCGATCTCTGACGTGGATGAATTTGCCTTTCGTTCTTTCTGGGTGCAAGGTTCCCTTTGCCTTGGATTGATCAAACGGCCCCTTCTCGCTGGGCCCGACACTGTCCGCAAATTTCTGCACTAAGTTGTTCAAGACATTCCAATCGTCAATCGGCGGGAAGCTTGTGTCATTGCTGACCATTTTGGGGTTCGATCCCTTTGGTTTCGCAACCACGTTTCTGATCAGATCGCAGGCTTCCTTGTTGCGATAGGAAGTGTTGTTGTAGACGTTGAACTTGCCAAATCCCTCAATGCTCATGCCGCGTTTGCACGACCAGAACACGTTGTGATGCACCGTGAACTCCTCGCCGGCCTGATCCAGACGCACGCCATTGCCCTTAATGTTGTGTACCCAGTTATGATGAAACTCCGTGTAGTGCTGAGTCATCTTTGGAAAATAGGCACCCGATACATCGGAGTTGTAGGTTCCGGCGTTGCAAATCATGTTGTACGACACATCGGGATTGCGGCTACCGCGATAGTCGTCTTGAAAGCCGATCCGGATCGCATCGGAACAATTGTTGAAAAAGGTGTTGTGAGACACCAAGTAGGTTCCGCTCGCACTGATGAATAGCGGCACGCTTTGGAAGTTTCCGTGGCGATTGTTCTCCGCAAAGACACAATTGCGGACGTACACCATCGATCCGACGAGGTTCAACGCCGTGTTTTGGGCTCCGATGAACAGGCACTGGTCAAATCCAACTCGTGAGCCGGAGACGTGAATGGGTTTTGAGTCTCGCTTGCCCTTAGGAGTGTCCTCAAAAAGAGGTTCGGCACCGATATAGCTAAAGTGGGAATCGCGGAAGAGTATATCTTGGTTTCCCGGATTCGCTAGTTTGACCGAAGTGGCAAGGAAGTCGACACCTTGAATAGCCACCTTCGAGAGAGCATCGGCTTGGTAGATCGAATAGTCATTCGTTTTGATCAGGATATCCGACGCATCAGGTTGGCGGCCGCCGGGTGCATGGAAGTACAACGTCCCGTCCTTGGCATACCACTCGCCTTCGGTGTCGAGCAAGTCGAGTGCCCCGGCGAGGAAGAAGGTTCCTCGCACGCCTTTCGCTCCGTCGGCAATTGCCATCCGACCACGCTTGCCGTCTTCGCCGGTGAACAAGCGATTGTAAAAATTCGTGTCATCCCATAGCAACGTGTTGCCATCGAAGCCCTTGATCTCACGGCTGTAACAACTGTTGCCTTTGGCGTAGCGAAGGAAGCAGTAACCGCCGGCCAAATCGAGTTCCTTCATCCCAGCCAAGGCTTCGTGGTTCAAGGTGCCAAAACGAGCGTTTCCACTTGCCCACTTCTTATTACGATTCCAATTCTCCGACCACTGCATGTTGGGCCAACGCGCCCAAGTCATCGGTTTGCTCTTGTAGAACACCTGCTTGGGATCACCGCTGATCTTGATCTTGTAGACGTTGCCCGAGTGTTTTTCAAACTCGCCCGTCAAAGGTTCAGCACCACTGAAGATCACCTTACGCGGGTTTTCGGCTTGGATGGAAATTCCGGATTTCAAACTGAGCGTACCGGTGTAAACGCCATCCAAAACCACCAGCGTGTCGCCCGGCCTCATTCGATTGATGGCATGCTGCACCATTTGAAACGGCCGTTGGACAGACGTACCTGGGCTGGAATCATTGCCCGATGGCGAGACGTAGTAGGTGGCTGCAAACGCGTTAGCGCTGGTGGCAATCGCAGTGGTGATTGCCAGAGTCACTGTCAGTGTCTTAATCATATTCTCAATCGCGTCGAATTGCTTTGGTCACCAACACTCGACAGTGATGGCTCTATGTTGCCTCACGCGGTGCTTTTCTGGACTCACCGATGGATTCGATTGCATTTGAAAGCGAGTGTAGTGAGGCACGCGAGCAAGGCCAGTTCTTCCATCGGGAAGTGTTAGCCACGATGGAAATTCGGTAATTGTCGTGGTGCTGTATCCTAGCAAATCCCAATACAAATGCCGACAGTCGTTTTGCTCTCTTTGGAGACGACCGCTCTTTGCGGGTTGCCCTTGGCAATTAAACCAATGCTGATCGTTCGCACGGTCTGCTGTTGCAGCATCCGACTTTGGAAAAGTCGGCGACTGTCGCCCGCCTCTCCGAAACGCGAAGCCCAAGCGAAAGACGCCTCCAAAACAGGGCAGTTCATGCGAAGATATCTTGCGCCCTTAATCACGTTTTGGCCAAGGGCGTATTGGTGGTACCAGGCAAAAGCATGATCGGCACCCGGGGATCAGCATTCCTCTGAGGCGACGGCAAAGACAGTGCGGTAGCGGCCTGGACAGGAATCTGTGTGTTAGTGAATCACTACAGCCGCGATGCGGATCGCTTCCCAAGAGACTGAGGTAGCCGGACTCGCTCGAGTTCATAGATGTGGCACAGCTTCCAAGCTGCCGTATCGAAGCCCTGCGATTTCAGTCACTAGGCGATGATTTCAAACACCAATGTGGCACGACGGGCGTTGCCGGTGTGAGGGCTGAGTTGAGTCAAAACGCGCCCCGGAGACTGATGCGAGCCGTTCGCGAGTTTCGACGAAAGCGTGTTAGCGAAGTTGCCTTTTTCGGCGACGCAATACTAGGCCAGCAAAACCAACGCCCAGCACAGCAAGCGAAGATGGCTCTGGAACGGCAGTGGCGTTGACCTCACCACTAAGAACAAAATTATCCAACGTAAGGGTGCCCCCTGCGGTATTGTCCCTGGTAGTAAATGCAATTGTGAATGAATCACCGTTTACGAGCCCAGCTGCGGCCGACATGCCAATGGCCGATGAGCCAATATTTCCTGTATAGGTACCCGAATTCGGTGGGTCGAAGTTTGTACCAAGCGTACTGCCATTAACCAAGTAGTTAAAGCGGTAAGTACTTGACGCACCAGTGTGATCAATTGATGCAGTAGTGATGTCAAGTGTTTCATTTGCAGCAAGACCGGTCACTGTGTAGGTAAAGCCGACTCTATGGGCAGGGGAGATGACCGAGGTGCCGGTTGCGGACGCAGGCTGTGCTAGCCTGTTGTCCGTCACCGCGGGGATATTCCAAGAAGAACCGAGTGTGATATCACTCGTGCTTCCGCCGAAGAGCTCACTTGTCACTGCGAGTGACCCGCCATCAAAACTAAAGGTAGACAGGACAGCGGCAATAGTGTTCGGCACGGCGGTTGCTCTGATTCGTATAACGCTGGATTTGCTGCCATGAGCCGTGGTGGATTCTTTGTTACCGCGAAAGAGAATTTGGCGACCCGTTTGTGCCGCTGAGTGCGCAGC
>JBAUHR010000040.1:0-2783 GCA_049680385.1 Rubripirellula sp.
GGTGACGATTCCGAATTTGAAGAGAAACGCTTCGGTCAATACCTAACATCATCTCAAGAAGCAGATGAAATTGCGGCGAGTAATCCGTTGTGGACGCAGGTTGTGGCTGCGGGAAACTCTCGCAGCCCGCTATTGAACCCAACTACCGCTAGCCAAATCCTTCCAACACTAGAGCTGTTCGGTGATCTAGCCCAGAAATACGACCTTGGATTCAATGGCAAGCACCAAGTTTGGAAACCGGGGATGAAGAAATGCACCTGGCCGTACAGTACCTCACCTCACAAGTCAACACTCTTCGACGAAGGTGGGTACGATACAATCCAAGGAGGTCTCGCCACGGCAAAAAATGTCATCACCGTCGGAGCAATGGCAGATCCACCACTTGCGGATGCTTTTGACTTCACGACGGGAAAGTGGAAGCCACTGCAAATGAAGCACGTAGTAACAACTAACTTCAGCAATTGGGGGCCGGTGGACGATGGTCGTATCAAGCCTGACGTGATTGCATGTGGTCAGGCTGTACTCGCGCCTGCGATTCCTCAAAAATGCATCTCGTCTTCGTGCAAGCCAGCTGGTGCAGCAAAAGACAACGCGAGCTACGCGACCTTATCAGGCACTTCGATGGCCGCTCCAGTTGTCTCCGGTACCGTTGCACTTCTCAACGAGCTGAGCATTCGACATCGGGGGGAAAGGCTTCGTTCGGACGAATCCAAGGCGCTGCTAATTCAAACAGCTACTAGCAGCAATCCAGATGGCGCTCCAGGCTATCAAGTGGGCTGGGGTGCTATCAATGCCGAACTAGCTGGCATGGTGCTCACGGGGCAAAACGATGATGAGAAAATATTTCTCGCGGAGGTCCATTCCGAAAAGACCTTCACGCGTAAACTCAATCGCGTTGATTTCAGACCACCTCGCGTAACCGTCGTCTGGATCGACCAACCAGGTTCAAAAACAAACAAGCTAGATCTGCGAGATCCTCGTTTGGTCATCGATCTCGATGTGAAGTTGGTTTCGCCATCGGGAAAGGAGATCCTGCCGTGGAGGCTCGATCCAGAAAAGCCTCTGGCTCCAGCCACTCGGGGCGTCAATTCCGTTGACAACGTAGAACGGATCGATATTCCCGCAGACGAGGATGAGATGGGTGAATGGACGCTAAAGATCGATGGTGGTAAGTTCAAGAACAAATTTACGAAAACCGCTGCCGTTGCAGTATGGGGATTTGATGATGTCGAATAGCTATCGGACGTCTGCCTTTAGAATCTTTGGCGTCGTATTTGCAGGTCTTATTTGTTCCGGTGCTGCAGCCGATTCATTGTTTAGTGCCGATCGTTTCGCTCGAAGCCGTGTCGTCTCCATAACATGTAATTACGCCGATGCCGCCGGGAGAATCGGTGACTCAATTGGCACTGGGTTCTTCATCAATGATGACGGCTACATACTGACCGCAAAGCATGTTTCAGCGGGTCAAGAGGCTCAGGTCAAAGATCGAAAACAGTGGAGCTCGTTTACTTACGAGGCTCGCTTGGGCGACGGAACGGGTGAGATCCTTCAATTAGTTATCTTCGCTGTACATCAACATGCAGATTTGATGCTACTTAAACCGAAGGGCAACACGAATGAGGTATTTCCATTCTTCCAGATCGCAAGCGACAAAAGATTCGAGCCATCGACTGTCGTTGTGCCAGGTTTTCCAAATGAGTCGGTAAGCGGGCGTCTAAAGTCTGTGAGAGCTTGGCTAGAAAGTGCGATCGCTGAAGAAGACTCTGAAGTAGAACTTAGCGAGGGAGTGTCGCAGGGGCATAGTGGCAGCCCTGTCGTGTGGCGGGACGAGCGAACGGTAATTGGATTAATTACAGAAACTAAAACAGACAAAGGATCTGGTTCCCTGTTTGTGCCTGCACCAGTTATTGCTCAATGGCTCAGGAGTTTGGACAAGGCTGACAATTTGTCACCTGTCAGGAACAAGCCACTCAAGATCACTGAACAGACGCGGACTAATTTGCTTTTCCTCGAGCTCGGAGAGCTGAATGATGAGGTGTTGCGACAGCTCTCTTCTCGCAACAGTGATCTCAATTCACCGAACGCGATGATTGTGTCGAATCCCTCATTGGGGTTGAGTCCCGGCTTGGTGGAGGAAATAGAGAAGCTTCTTGGGGAGATTGCGGACGTAGAGAATTTAACTCGTCTACAAAAGCGAACCAAAACATTCAGTCAGGTGTTGCTACAGCAGAACAGTGAGCAAACCCCGCTAGTACGCAGCGCAGTCGATGATGCGATTCAGAATGCGAAGTTCCACCAGGTTTTTGCCGAATTCATGTCTTGGCGATATTGCCTCGATATTTTGGCTCAGAAAACGGAGAACGGGACCTATGAGGAGGCTCTCCGGTATCTGAATAGAGCAGCGGAACTCGCTTCTGACCAAGAGAGAAAAAACTTCTACAAGAGGTTTCGTTTCAGACTACACGTCACGTACTGGCAACGCGGGTTGCTAAAACTCGCTTTACTCGAAGGGGAAAATCTCGTTGAGCAACGTGTGAAGGTAAACAGTCTTCGGCAGAAGCTTGTTAAATTCGCGAAGGATACCGCCGAGGATATCGCTATTGGTAAGCCCCAATCCATTGGGCCCAGATCGTATTTTCAAGATACAATATCGCTCGATTGGAACGGGCTCATTGTTGATGATCTTGATAGGGTGCCTTCCCCATGGGTGCTTTTTGACTTCGGCAAGTCCATACTCAAGCCTGCATCCCTCCTAACCAAAGATCTAAATGGAAGGAGGATAC
>JBAUHR010000041.1:0-4732 GCA_049680385.1 Rubripirellula sp.
GCGGTGGCGTGGCCGGTTGCTCGTTCGCGATTCGGCTTCGTCAGCACGGCATCGACGTCGACCTCGCCGAGAAAGATGCGTTTCCGCGATCGAAAGTCTGTGGATGTTGCCTCGGACCAACCGGAACCGCACAACTGCGAGAACTTGGCTTGCTTGAATCCGTTGCACAGCGAGCCGTCACGACGAATCATTGGCGGGCATCGCTTGGTGGGCGGCTTGTCGACTTGAAGATTCCCACCGGAATTGCCGTTTCTCGCGAAATTCTCGATCCGATGATGGTCGAGGCCGCACAGAACGCCGGCGCGCGAATCAGGATGGAATGTTCGGCCGTGATTGAGAGCGCCGATGCCAACGCGGTCAAAGTTCGCTTGGATCAACATGGCGAACGTAGTACTGCGTCGTACGACTGTGTGGTTGTCGCATCAGGGCTTCGGGCGGGTAACCTGAAAGGCATGTTGCCTTGGGTCGAACAGCCTCACGGCCCCTTTGGCGTTTCGTTCATGGCTTCGTCCCCGGACGTGGAACCTGGGACCATCTACATGGCGTGCGACAACGATGGCTACGTTGGTTTGGTACAGCTCGATGGCGGCCAGGTCGACGTTGCCGCGGCGCTTGTTTCTGGATCAACGGGTGCATCGCTCGGTGATCCGATGCATCGTGTTGAGCAAATTTTGCGAAGAAGCATTTTTGCGTCGTTGCGACTGAGCGACCCAACACCGCTGATGGCAACACCACCGCTGCGGCGGACACGTCTGGCCGGCTGCGGCCGAGTGATCGCCATCGGCGACGCCGCCGGCTATGTGGAACCGTTCACCGGTGAAGGCATGACTTGGGCGATGCAAGGCGGCATCGCCGCAGCCGACCTGATTGCCCGCAACCATCATGACCTAACGCACGTCGGTGAAGCCTGGGTCAAACACGTTGACGTTTCGGTAAAGCGGCGGAAAGCGATCTGCCGAGTCATGACCGCCATGCTGCGGTCGCCCGTCGCTTGCCGCATCGCCGCCACCACACTCAACGTCTTCCCCAGCCTCGCCCGCCCCCTTCTAAACAAGACTCAGTCTAAAGCACAGCTTTGAAAACAGGGTTCGTGAAGTTGCAGCGTGATTCAACGTGAGCTAGCGGGCGTGCACCGGATTCCAATCCATTGCCGTCTTCTGATTTTGTCGTTGACGATGCACGCCGTCCCCGGCGCTTGCCCGACTTGGACCCGTGCCCGCCAACGCGAGCAAAAATGGTGTAGACTCCCCGCAAGGTTTTCTGTCCTCCACTTTTGCAGTCTCCGTGTGCGGTATGGTTGGTTTCGCAAAAATTCATCGCTCATTCGGGCCGCTCGTACTGGCCTGCTGCACACTGTCAGGAATCCAGTTGGCAGTCATCCAATTGGTGAGCACCCAAACGTTTGCGGCAGAGGGTCAGTCGCACGCGCACAGTGATAGCGATAAACGGTATTTACATCACATCGATCTTTACGATGCCAACAATCGAAAGATCACCGCCGATTCGGACCAGCCCTATTCGACGCTGAAGACGTGTGGTCGCTGCCATGACTACGCAACCATCTCGCACGGGTGGCACTTCAATGCGTTTGCCAGTGACACGCGGCGGCGGGCCGAGAACGACGAAGTAGACATCGAGGAATCCGAACCGCCAGCTTTTGACGGCCGTCCCGGCGAACCGTGGATCTGGACAGACGCCCGAACGGGGACACAGTTACCGCTTTCCTATCGAGATTGGGTGGGCCGTTTCAACCCGACGGAGATCGGTTTGTCGACCTTTGAAATGACTCGCCAATTCGGCGCACGCCTACCCGGTGGCAACATGGCGACGCCTGACAAGGAAGCTTCCCAAGACGTTGAAGCAGATAATCAGGTTGACGCTGACGATGATTCATCGCGATGGGCACTGACCGGTTCCCTCGAAATCGATTGCATGGCATGTCACGCTACGTCGGGTGCCTACGATTTTGAGCTGCGCCGCGAAACCATCGAAGCCGAAAACTTTGCATGGGCGCCCACGGCCGCTTTGCGATTGGGTGATGTCTCCGGATCCGTTTCAAGAATCAAAACCGGATCGGACCCCAGCGACGAAGCCGTGCAAGCGAAACTTCCCAAAGTCAAATACCGCGACCAAACTTTCGCGCCCGATGGCACGGTGTTCTTTGACTTGGTTCGCAAACCCGAAAACAACTCCTGCTACCAATGTCACAGCCAACGAACCGTTTCCGAAGACGGAATCGAGCCCCGTTGGATCCATGATGAAGACGTCCACCTGCGTGCGGGAATGAAATGTTCGGATTGCCACCGAAACGGTATCGACCACCAAACGGTCCGCGGCTTCCCCGGCGAGCAACATACGTCGGGCAGCATGGCGACGACACTTAGTTGTGCGGGATGTCACTTAGGGATCGAGGGTGAAGACGATGCCGTAGCCTCCATAACGTCGAGACCCGGCCGACTCGGGGCACCGCTGCCCAAACACGAAGGATTGCCTCCAATTCACTTCGAAAAACTGACCTGCACGGCGTGTCACGGCGGGCCCACCCCAGACCAACAAGCCGACGGTATCCTGACTTCACTGTCGCACTCCCTGGGGCAAAAACTGCACCGCACCGGCCGGGAGTTACCATCGATTCGTGGCCCCTTGTTCGCACGATCTCAAGCTTCGTCACCACATACGGACGACGAATCCGCCCATGCTGATGAATCCCCGATCACAACCGCCCGCGCGATGTGGCCGGCGTATTGGGGATCCGTTAAAGACGGAACCGTATCGCCACTGTCACCCGAAGCCGTCTACACGGCGACTCGCAAAGCCTTGCGTGTACGAAAAGACTTCGTCACCGAGGTGTCCGAAAAAGGACGCGAAGTGTTTGATGAAAAGGTATTCGCCGCCCTCGCAGCAATCGAGAAAGAGCTTTCCGTTGATCGTGCCGTTTATGTCTCGACCGGGAAAGCATACGCGAAAGGCGACCAGCAGAACTCGCTGAGCGACGTGGACGTCAAAAACGCCGAGGCAATCGAGATGGTTCAGTGGCCGATGGCGCATAATGTTCGGCCCGCCGGTTGGGCTTTGGGGGCAACAGGATGTTTGGAATGCCACGTCGACGACGGACTGATCTTTGCGTCCACGGTGACGCCAACTGGCCCGGCACCGGTCGTCGCCGCGGCGATCTCGATGTCATCGATCCAGCAGATCTCCGACGAGGAACGTTCGCAATGGAACCAACTGTTCGCCGGTCGTGCGATATTCAAGTTGATGACGGCGTTATCACTAGCGTTGATAGTCGTCGCTCTACTGGGGACCTTGATCGCATCGAACCGTCCGGCGTCGAAGGAGTCGCTATGAAACTCTCATCGAAGCTGATTTCGTTGATTCGAAACGGGTCATTGATCGCCATCGTCGTGGCAACGATCGTGTTGGTCGTTACGGCGCTGCCGACGCTAGTGGGCGGCCACTTGGCGGACACACGGTTGCTCACACACATGATGGCCAGCGGTGTCGTGGTCACGCTGCTGCCGGTGTACGCAATCGCTCGACTGATGCCGTCGTCACGAGGCTTGCTTGACTCGCCGGTCCAACGAGCGGCGCTGCGATGTTTGCTGTTGTCCGGGTTGCTGACCATCGCAACCATGTTCCTGTGCATGTTGCCGATCGCGTCAACGGACACAATGAAAACGCTGATTTCGCTGCACGGATGGGCGGGCTATGCGTTGGCAATCGCAACAGCATGGGTAGGCGTCGCGGCACTGCGTGGCGCACGGTAACGCCCAACGAAACGTCTCTAACCGAGCTAACCAATCACTTCTTCGCGGGAGCCTGAAGTGGGAAAAACTTGGCCGGCGGACACCACCATCAAAACGGCAGGCCTCTTCGATTCTTACGAGGATGAATAAAGAGACCTCTCTCCGTTGTTTAGGCAACCAAACACCGATGTGCGGATGACGCTTGAAAAGTCGACTTTGTAGACGTCGGCTCCTGGGCTACTTGCCGCAAACGGCCCGAGACAACCAAACTGGCAACAACGAACAAAACGACTAGGTACGATCAGGCATTGGGTTCTGATTTCTGTGTTATCCGTACCATTTTTCTTTGACCAGGGCAGATTGTGAAATCCCAGCGTGAATCATCTCGATGATTGCACGATCGCTCTGCAGCTCAGACAAGCTAAGAATGGCTCCTGTGGCACTCCGCCTGACAATCTCTGGATACACGATTGTCTTGATCAGGTGGCTGGCCTCCATGTCTGATCGCAAATAGAACGCGATTGTGGTGGCTGACGCGGTTCGAGGAATTTCCTCGGCGCTGTAGCCAGCGACCCGTCGGCTGACTTCACCAATCATTGAGTCGGACTGACCGAGTTTAACCAACAACGCTGCATTGGCGCTTTTCCAACTCCGAACACTCTTCCAATCGGGAAGGTTTTCCAGAACCAGCGGGTGCTGACAGAAGTGTCCGCCAAATGTATGCGACTGATCGGGCCGACCCACGACAAGGGCTTGAGCGTAGCCGAGTTCCGGGCAACCGTTGTCAACGATCCCCACTTTTGCAAACCCCGAATCATTCAGGATGTTGGTCGGAGTGTAGATTGTTTCGATACCGCCCAACCCCAAGGTGGTCATGTTCTTTCTCGCACCAAAGTCGACATCCGTCGTTGGGTATGGCAACTCCACACCGGTTCGCTCAAAAGGGATGCGAATCAAATTTGTGCAATTTGCACTCGGTGGCCCCC
>JBAUHR010000042.1:0-19379 GCA_049680385.1 Rubripirellula sp.
AGCGAGTTCAAATTCAACTCGCCGCGGGCATAACGCAGCTTCGCGTGCCCCGACGTTACCCCCACGGCAACATACTTGCCGGGGCCTGCAGCTTTGTCTTCGACCAACCACGGGCAACCACTTGCCCCACCACCAAAGTTGGTTGCCATCACGGGCGCAAAATCGCTGTCGGGTCCGTTTCCTTGGCCGAATAAGTAGTCACCCTCGCTTTGCCAAAGCTGTTTGCCAAAGTCGAACCCGCTGCCGGCCGGATACCCGACAATCGCGACCCGTTCGTTGTCGAAGTAGTCAGGTTCCGTCACAACCTTCGTGCGAATCTGAGTCCCGACGATGTCGCCAATGTTTCGGTCGACGTAACAAATCGCGATGTCCAAGTTGGTCGCTGGATTGTTCAAATACGAACGTGGGATGTAGGCACCCGTGACCCGGCAGGTCGGCCGGTCGTTCGTGTTGTAGTAGTCATAGCCGGCGTGGAATTCCAAGGCACGCGACCACGTTCGGGTCGTCGAGTCGTACAGATTGTGAGCCGCCGTTGCGATTGTGCTAGGGCCCGTGATCCAGGCCGAACCCATCGCCAACGGCAATCGTGTATCGCCCGAGATCTGAATGAACAGTTTGCCAATCGCTCGCAGTTGATTGGATTGCGGACGAGCGACCAGGCGAGTTTGAAAGTACGGATTCAGAGGCTGTTCGAGGAGACTTTCGACTCGCGGAAACGCAATCGACGGTCGTACATTGTGAATCGTCTTATCACGGTCGGCGGCAAAATCGAACGGATCGATCGGTGCCGAGGGATAGACGCCGCCTGAATAGGGCGACACTTCCAACGGATAGCTGGGCATCGCCATCGGCATGCTGAATTCGTCTTTGCGGCCAAGTTGCTGCAGTCGCAGACCCTTGGCCGTTAAAAACGGGTGAGCACCGCCAGATTGCTCCGGCGAGTTTCCTTGGTCCGGCATCGAAAGTGAGTTCCGAGGTGATGGCTGTGCAACTATCGAAGCGAGATCGCTTCTTGCAGCGGTTGCAGCACACTGCTGATCAAATATTCGTCGACAAGGTCGCGGCAAAGCCCCGACAACCGTTCAAACTCTTTCGCAAACGTTTCATCGGCACCAAGACTGTCGTAACGCCGAACCGTCAAGTAAACACTGATTTGGTCTTCACCAAACTCACCGGTGCGAACTTGAAACGCATTGGTTCGCGATTCGAAACTGACCCGGCACTGTGTCTTGCAATCTTCGTCGAGCGAAAACTGGATAGCCGGTTCGTGCGACAACAACTTGCCAAACGGAACCTGCAAAAAACGTTCGAGTCCCGGTGCCACACCGACCGCCTCGGCCAGGATCTCGTTGTGGTTGCCGCGGTACGCAAAATCGAACCCAGCCATCACCGACAACGATTCACAATCCAGCGGACTGATCGATAGATCGTACGGAATCATTTCCAGCACCATGCGGTGTTGGTCAACGGCGGACTCGTAGGACTCGGGGTTCACGACACCGCTGTTGACTCGCTTGGCTTCTACCGAAGTCCATCGATAGTGGCCGGCTTCCTTCTCTTCCTCCAGAACGTATTCACCTTTCTCTCGCGAATAAAAGTTCTGCATCTTGGGATAACGGCGACGCACTTGTTCAAAGTAGTGCAGGACGGACTCGCGACCCTGAGGCAATTCCATTTCGGTTGAAAGGTTCATGTTGAGGTAAAAATCGTCGCTCAGTTCGCCATATCCGCTCATTCAGCCCACTCCTGTGATCAACTGCGTTCGAGTTTCGCCCGCCAGGAAAGCTTCCTGCGGCAATCCGTCTGCCATCTTTGATGGCGGCTTTCAGTATAGACGCGCGACCTACTGCAAAGAACCGCCGCGGTTTACGGAAAGTCACCATCTACCGCAATTTGCGGCGTTAAACTCGCGAATTCAGCTTTCTCGTTCTGTCCATAGCAACGGCCCTGGCGTCAAAATCGGTATTCACGTCAAACTCGGGGCGTCAATTCGATGGCGCGAGTGATTCGCGGTAGTGTCCCGCCAGCAAGAATCCGGTCAGCACGGTTGCGGCGACGGCGCTTTGCGGAGTCCAGCTTAGGAAGATGCCCATCAGTACCTGGTCGAATTCCATTTGCAGCGCGTGGCCCACGATCATCGCAACCGCGATCAACGAGAACGTGATGGGGATCAGCAGCACGACACGTCGCTGCCAAGACCAACGGCGTGGAACCATCGCCAACCCGACCAACATGGCGGGGCCGAGCGCATAGATCGTCACCAGTGTTACCGGGTGAACGGCTAGCTGGCTAATCACCGCGGATGCGATCGCCGCCATCGTCGTCACGATCATCAGACCGCGCAGACTGAATTGCACAGGCGCGGGCTTCGGCGACTTGTCCGAACGGGATGCCGTGTTTGAATTGAGTTCGGTGTTCGAATTAAGTTCGGTGTTTGGGGGATCGCCAACCGTTGGTCCATCGACGGCACCATTGAGGAACGAACGTTGCCAAGCGGCCGTCGCCCCGATGATGCATCCGACGATTGCAGCGCAGGCGATGTTCAAAGCCATCGCGCGATAGTCGGCAAACATGCCACCATATGAATTGCCGGCCTCCCAAACTTTCCACGGGAATCCGATGGCAGAGTTCATCGTTGTGGGCCGCCCGACCAATCCGGACCAATCCGAAGATCGAAAAAAATAAGACAGTGCATTCACGGCTGCTGTCAGCAACATGCCAACGGCTAAGCCGCGTACGAACCACCGGCCTTTCGAGGCTCGAAGATCGAACTCATTTTCGGATTCGTAAACCACCAGCAATCCTCCGTCGTGGCAGGTGCTCGGTCGCGTTTGACCCGCGAATTGGATCGCCACGAAGCGTGGCTCAGCACCCATGGTCTCATTCTAGCGGTTCGCACGCGCATTGGCGAAACGATTGTGCAGTTCGTCCCGGTCGTGTCGGTTGGCAAAACCTTAGGCCCCACAGTTTTTGTGAATCTAGCCGCCCCTACCGCTGGCGGCGGGTAGAGTTTTTCGTATTTCATTCACTCTTTGGCCAGTTACATGGCGGGGAAATTCGCCATGACGCGCAAACACGGACTGGACAATCCGCACGCCGGCAAAGCGCCTCGCACGTTCGTCCACCGATCTCGGCGAACGTTGCGAAACGGTCTCACGTTCTTTGGTGGGACTTTTCTGCTTTCGACCGCCGGGTATGTGATTGCAGGGTGGTCATGGGTTGATGCGATCTACATGGTAACGATCACGTTCTTCGGCGTCGGATATGGCGAAGTTCATTCGATCAACACCGTGTGGTTGAAGTGGTTCACGATGGGCGTGATCTGCGCGGGGTGTTCTTCGCTGATTTATGTAATTGGCGGCATCGTACAAATGTTAACTGAAGGCGAAATCGAAGAAATCATGGGCATTCGACAACGATCACGCGAAATCGACTCTCTCTGTGACCACACCATCGTTTGTGGTTACGGCCGCGTCGGTCAAATGTTGGCCGCAGAACTTCGCAACCAGGGCCAGTCGTTGGTGATCTTGGACTGTGATCCGGACCGAGTCGACAAGGCGATCGCCGATGGCTTCTTGGCAATGGAAGGCAACGCTGTTGAAGATGAAACGCTGCACGAAGCGGGCATCTTTCGCGCGTCGACGTTGGCGACGGTTCTGCCGGACGACGCCGCAAACGTTTTCATCACGTTGACCGCTCGCGACTTGTGCGAAACCATCTGCATCATCGCGCGAGCCGAATGCCCGACAACGGAACGTAAATTGATTCGCGGCGGCGCTACTCACGTGGTCATGCCAGCGGCCATCGGCGCAATTCGCATTGCCCAGCTCGCATGCAGTTCTGACAACGCTTGCGAAAAACTTCCCGAAGACCGTTACCGCATGCTCAACTCACAAGGCAAGAAAGAAGTCTGTAAAGTCATTCTGCCATCGGCTGTAACCCATTCGACCAGCGACTCAGAATCGGAAATGCAAGCCAGCATCGCTGAACTCGCCGACCTTGCATCCGGGCTCGCTCAGTCGATGGACAAGGTTGCCCATGATCGTTCGATTCGCTAGTGCAGTTGGATCGATGCGGGAAAGTCAGGGTCTTTGAAAGAACCTGGCAGAAAGGCTATTTTGATGGTCATTCACGGCGTCCCAGCGACTCGGCCTGAGTTGCCCCATGCAGATACTCTGCCGACGGGATCGGTGTATTCCAACATACGTCTCGCAATCGATTGATCGCAAATCATGACTCGACTTTTCGCCGGAACGGCGTTTGATATCCCGCCGACTTGCGACCTGTGTGGCAAACAGGAATCCGATTGCGTTTGCACGGCGGCGGAAAAAGCCGAAGCCGAGCGGTCTCGCCAACAAGCTGCCGATCGGCAAAGCCCCGAGTCGCAGACGGCCGTTGTCACGGTACAGAAACGCAAAGGCGGTCGGCAAGCGACAGTGATCGAGGGCTTGACCGCGAAGGCGAACGATTTGCCCGAACTGCTTGGTAAATTGCAAGCGGGCTGCGGCGCCGGTGGCACGGTCAAAGCAAAAGAGGATCTGATCGAATTGCAGGGCGACCATGCAGCTAAGATCCGCAAATCGCTCGCGGACCTGGGTTACCGCGTCAAGTAGTAACCACACGATCCACCGGAGAATCGGTGTCGAGCGATTACGGCTAGGCGTTCGCTCGCAATAGACGCTCGATCGCAGCCAAACGCAGAGCCGGTTCCTTGCCAAGTCGATCGAGCTTTCGCAGGTACTTCGCTTCGTCACTCAATCGATCGACAAAGTCAGGTTGCCACCTGCGGATCAAATGAGGCCCAAACAAAATCGCAGCCTCGAAATCCAGGCCGTTGTAGGCTTCGTCGTAGGCTTCGGCGTTCGGTTCGGTGGCTTCGGATAAACGTCGCCGATACCGCAGGATCGGATAAGCCCAATGCCCGATCGCGACTTGTTCATCAACCAAGTCGTACCGGCATCGCAGTCCCCAACGGCGCAGCAATTCTGGGCGGCGGTTGGGTTGCAGCAAGAGAGTCTCTGGCACACGATCCGGAAACGCATCCAGGATCGCCGTCATCAACTCGCCGCCCATCCCGCAGATGCTGACGCTGTCGGCTTCACCAACAGCCAGGCCGGCAAAACCATCGGCAAACCGAACGTCCGCATCGTAGCCGGCAAGCGTTGTCTTCGAGTTTTGCAGCGGCTGTGGCTTGTTCTCGATCGCGATTCCGCGTTGAATGCGTCCCGATGCCAGCAGCGCTTTGAGCAGATGCCCATGATCGGAACCGATGTCGGCATGCACGCGACAACGGATCTGAGACGCAACTGCTTTCAAACGATCGTCGAGGCGAGGCACAAAAAATGACCGGACAGTGAGTTCATTCGGCGACGTTAACTTAGTAATCGAACCAAGTACCGATGCCAATGTAGTCTTCGCGGTTTTCAAAGAACTGAGATTGGCTGGTTGGTCCGCTGCCATATTGTAGACCGAATCGCCAGCGTCTTCCCGATTCCGGGCCTTCGAATCCCCAGCCCCCTTGCAGCGTTGGTGCAATGTCAAAGTCGACGCTTTCGCGAATGTTCAAGTTGATCGCAGCGAACGGAGCACCCGATCGTTTGGTCTTTGCCGCCGGCGTGTATTCAGCACCCATTTGAAACTGCCACGGTTTCGCACCGCCGTCATAGCTGAACGCCCAGGCGGTCTCGCCGTACAATCGCGTCGTCTTGGTCGGCAAGTATCCAACGCCCCAAACCAAGGACTCGGTAACAAAGTTGACACGTTTGAAAGTCGGGTTGCGTTCGATGAATTCGTCGCCCACGTGCGAACTGATGTGAAAGTACCCGAACTTCATCCGCCAAGCACCTTCGGCAGCCGTGATCTCGGTTCCGAACCGATAGTCCATGGACTCGACGTCTTCCGATTCGCGGACGTTCAGCCGCGTGATCACGCCGCCTTCCAAATCCAATTGCCATCCGCGGGCATCGCGTTGCCCAACGGTACCGTAACGCACCAGCCCGACGCGCCCGCCGACTGTCGCGTCCCAGTAGATATTGTCGTCGTTGTCATACTGGATGACTGTCGAAATCCGCGGCTCTTGGGGGCCCGCCAGGTACGACTTCCAGAGCAATCCATCGGGTAGATAACGCCAGTCCCGTGCGTCGGGATTGCGCGAATACGCGGCGCCTGTCGCACACTGACAAGCGTGTTCGCACTGTGCCGAAACTTGATCTAGCACGGTTTCCGCTTCGTGAAACAAGAGCGGATCATCGATAGCAACTTGCAGCGACGCATTGGCAACGTCACCCAACAATTCGTCGCCGACAGCTGCTGTTCCAGCAGCGAACGATAGTGCAGCGGCCAAAACGCCGCACATCAATCGTTTGCCAGCAACAGAAGCGAATCTCAGCACCGAATCTACCCTCGTGAAGCTCTCGTTTGTTGGCGACAGCCTGCGCTCAGCCGCGTGGTTTGATCCGCCGCGCAACGTAGACTTCGTCGTTGTCGCTGGCGGCAACCAAGTTGTAATTAGATGAAAGAACATCGCGAGCGAACTGGCGGTCTGCTTGGCCGACCACGACGACAAGCTCTTGATGATTCAGAATCTCGCGATCCAATCCGCCTGTCCGAGCAGTTTGAACATGTACATGCGTCTGGATCGGCAATTCCGCTTTAGCACCATGAGATTTTTCGTCGAAGAAAACAACCAACGCGTTCGGGTTATCCGATGTCAGCGTGGCGACTTTTCTCAAAACCGATCGTTGGACTGCGACTGCCGGAACGACATGGGACGCCGTGAAACTGATCACGATGGCCGCAAATGATGCAGTGAACGCCCAGGCAGGTACCGAGAACGCTTTATCGGTATTCCAGTTTCGCAGCACGATCACCATCACCACGGCGCCGACGATTGCTGCGGCAACGGTGATTGTCGAAATCGTTCCGCCGTACCAAACGTCCAGCGACATGACGACGATTAGCGCGAACAGTAGGATCAATGATGCACGCTGAGGAAACGGTCTCAAGTAGGCCGTGATTCCGTTTTCACGTTCGGGCCGAAGTACGGTTTGGTCAAGCATGCCACCAATCATCAAGCAAAGTATCGGCAGCGACGGCAGGATGTAGGTGGGAAGTTTGCAGCTCGCAAGCGAAAAGAACAGCAGGATCCAGCCCGCCGCTAAGAACAAAAAACCCATGTCCTTCGACCGCAAATCACGCTTCGCATCGGAGCGACCGACCAGGAAAAACCCAAGCGAAGGCAATACCAGCGATGTCGGAAACATCGCGGCAAATAGCGTTGGTGCATAGAACCAGAACGGTTCTTGGTGGTTCGACCCCTGCGTGAATCGCTTTAAGTTGTGTTCCAGAAAAAAGTAGTCGCCAAAGGCAGGGTTTGACTTCCAAACGGCGATGTACCAGGGGATGCAAACGATTGCGACGGGGACGGCAAACGCAGCCCAGTGTTTGAATTTTGGGCGCGCCGGATCTTGGCGTAGCCAAGCGAATGCCACGATGGGCGGTCCGCACAAAAGCAGCGCGACCGGTCCCTTCGTCAGCACACCGAGCGCGCACGCGGTACCCGCAAACATCCACCATCCCCAGTGATGGGATTCCTGGCGAACGGCGATGTATGCCGACAACAAGGTTGTTACGACAAAGAACGAAAGCAGTGAATCGAGGATCAGGAATCGACCGGCGAAAACGAAGCCGCCGCACAGCAGCAAGGCGGCCGACCCCAAGAAGGCTGGACGCGATCCCAGGATTCGTTTCCCAAGAAAAAAGCAGACCGTTACCGTCGCCAGCGATGCCAGCACAGCCGGCAAACGTGCTGCCGTATCGGTATTGCCAAAGCACTTGAAACTAAGTGCTGTCAACCAATACATCAGCGGAGGTTTGTCCAGATAGGGTTGGCCGGACAGCGTCGGTGTGATCCAGTCGTGCGAATCGTTCATCTCGATCGCAATTTGCGCATACCGAGTTTCGTCCGGTTCAATCAACGGGTACGACAACGAAGGCAACAGAATCGCCACGCTTGCCGCGACCAGCACCCATATTGCGATCGTTTCCTGACGATTTGTCCAAGGCTTGGATTGAATTTCGGATTCGGTGGCGATGGGAAACTGAGTCTCGTTCCACCAGCGTCGAATTCTTGTTTTGAAATACGTCAGCATTTACGACTAGGCCGGGAAGTAAACCGTTCTTCGAATCAACAGGACGCCGATTAGGACTGACAATCCGTTTGCGATCCAGACACCGATTGAAAGAATCTTTCCTTCCTTTGCCATATCCAAACAAAGGGCAAAGATGGGGTAGTAAATCAATAGCGTGGGAAGAAACACGATGCCAAAGGTGGTCATCGTGTCGGCCGTTTTCATTCGAATCGCAAGCGGAATCCCCAACAACGCCATCGCCAGACATGTGAATCCGCTGGACCAACGGCGATGAATTTCAGTGTCGATTCGTCGCAAACGTTTATGGCTTCGCTTGACCGCATCCAGGCGTGCCTGCGCGGCCGCGTCACAGATCGTGTCGCTTCGCGAACCCAGGATGCTGAAACCGACCCGCACGGCAACTTCGCTTTCGCGTTGGTGAATGTCCAGTTTCTGTTTGACGGTTGCTGATGCAAAGTCCGACATCGGCATGTGCGACGGGTTCGCCGTCAGCACGTCGTAAGCGGGCCGATTGGAAAGCGGAATCGTGTGGACAAGCGTGTCGGGAAAATGGAACGAAGCCTTGCCACCGACACTCGCTGAACCATCGGTCACGCTAAGCGTCAACGCTTCGGCGTCTTCGTCGTACGACAATGTGGCGCTGCGCGCGTTGATCGAGACAGATTCGTTGTTGGCGCGGCGCAGATTGATCACGGGATCAACCAACGTCTTGCCCTGAACGTCACGAACGTTTAGCGACATCGATCCGTGCAGGAAGCTGCGATCACGTTCAAGAACACCATAGGCGACTCGTTCAACCGACGACATCACGACCTTCTGGATTCCGTGAAACCCCCACGTGAACGCTGTGTTGATCAACCCGACCGTTGCCAGGCTCAACACGGTCGTGATCGCGAGTGCGGGCATCATCGCCGGCAGCGGAGAAATGCCGACCGATTGCATGGCGGTAAATTCGTTGTCGGCTGACATCCGACCATAAACACAGCACACGCTGAACAGAGCCGTTCCAGGCACCGCGATCGCAAGCGCGTTCGGTGCGGCGTAGGGAATCAACTGCAATACTCCCGCGACGCCGAGGCCCTGGTCGAGTGCTTCGCGTGCCACGCCAATGAACATGACCAAGACGGTCAACGCAACCAGCGCGACAGAGAACATCTTCAGGATATCCATCCCGATACGTATTTGGATCGTGGTCACTTTTGCGTCACCTGTACTTCGGAACTCGAATCAACAGGTTTGGTAGCAAAGTCGTTGGCGCCAGGGCCACCCCACCCTAGCGGGTCGTGCGGTTTAACTTCACTCTCCTTTCCAGGGAGGGTCGAGCCTAAGCGAGGGGAGGATTCAAGCACTGAACCCTCTCCTCGCTGACGCTCGACTCTCCCAAAGGGAGAGCAATGGAAACGCTTGCAAAACAATGACTTCAAAACCGCATGCCCTTCAAGCGGGAAGCAACCGCGCAAAAGATCGATCGGCGTGTCTGAATAGGTGAATTGGGTCATCGCATCACCTTCGCGGTATGGCGACCGGCAATGTGCGGAATCGGCTTTGCGACTTCGTTTGGCGACGTGACTTCGACGACATAGCCCGGGCCACGCTTGCCCAGCGGAGTAATTTTGGTGCCGGCTGGCAGGCTTTGTCGCAGCAACGTCGGGTCGACGCGATTCTGGATCACCAACAAAGTGCCAGGATGCGAGCCGACGTATTCCGCGAGTTTCACGTCGCGAACATTGTCGAAGTTCGGGATATCGCTGCGGCCGAGGTAAAACGGCACTTCCGAAAACTCGTGTGACACCGTGGCGATTGGGCGTGTCGTGATGGGTTGCGTTGCTAGACCGCCCATCGAAAAGGCAATCTGACGTTCAAGCGGCGAGTCAGCACCAAAGAGGGTCTGGTCACGACTGTAGGCGGGCACCATTTGGTGCATCACCATGATCGCGAACAGAAACGCGGCGGCCGACGATGACGCCCAAGCCAATTTCGACTGGTGCCGGTCGTTGATCAACAAGACCGCCATCACCAACATGCCGGCCCACATCATCGCCCAAAGGTAAATGGTCGATGGCACTTCGATGCCCATCGCGATCACAAAAACGACAAAGCCAACACCGCTCAAACAGGTCGCAACGGTGGCTCCGCGAGCGGACCAGAAAATGGCGAACCAGTGTTCGGTTTGCGACCGAGTCTGCCGCATCATTTGGTCCAGGTAGTGTCCGATCATCAGTGCTAGCGCTGGCGCCGCAGGCAGCACGTAAGTTGGCAGCTTGCAACTGGAACATGAAAAGAACGCAAAGCACCAAGCCGTCCACAACAACAAGAATCCGATCGCGAGTGGACGTTGACTCTGAGCAGCAGATTTCTTGGCAAACAAGAATCGGGCATAAGGTATCGTCAGGAACGACCACGGGTGTCCCGCCACCAACAACACTGGCACGAAGTACCAAATCGGTTGAGAGTGAAATTCACCGGCGAAACGACCGAGGTTGTGAACCCAAAAGAACTGAACTAAGAAATCCGGATCTTGCCGCGATACGGCGATCAACCAAGGCATCGCAATCATGGCAACCACGCCGCCAACGATCCCATAGTGCCACCATCGTGGCTTGGCGTGTCCGTCGGACAGCCATGCCATCGCAAAGACGGGGGGCAGCCAAAGCACCAATGCAACAGGCCCCTTCGTCATGAATCCCAGCCCGCAAGCAATCGCCGACACGAGCCACCAATTCATTTTGACCTTGCCGCCGCGAATCGATTCGTAGGCGGCAAACAACGACGTGCAGACCATCAGGCTAAGCACGCCATCGAGCAACAGATAGCGACTGGTGAACGCGAACCCAACCGACAGCATCAAGACACCACCAGCGAACAAACCAATCTGTCGGCCGAACCAACGCGTGCCAAAGAACATCGTGCTAGCGAGTGTCGCAAACGCCGCCAAGGCAGGCACTAAACGCGCCGCTGATTCCGACATGCCAAACAACTTGAAACTGGCCGCGCATAACCAATACAGCAGCGGTGGCTTGTCGTAGTAAGTTTGGAAATTCAGTTGCGGCACAACCCAGTTTCCGGTCGCGATCATCTCGCGAGGAATCTCGGCGTACCGAGTCTCGTCACGATCGATCAACGGATAGCCAAGGTTCGTCAGCAGGAACAACGCCGCCACCACCAGCAGCGTCAATTGCAGCCAACCAGCTTGGCGATCATTGACGATACTCGCGTTGGCGGTGGTTGTTGTGTCGGCAAGCCGCGGTTTGTCGGCGCTGTGACTTGTCGGCAAACCCGGAAACTGAACCGAGTTCCACCAGTAACGTGCCAAGCTGGCCAAGACGCGGGGAATGTGAGCGATCGAGACTTTGCTGTTGCCTTCGGTTCGCAAACGATGCGACACGCCGACTTCGACGAGGCTCAGTCCGCGCTGATTTACTTGAGTCAACAGTTCCGAATTGACCAAGAAACCGTCGCCGGAAATGTTCAGGCTGCGAATCACATCGCGATGGAACAACTTCATCGCACAATCAACGTCGCGAACACCGGTTTGCAAAAGGACTCGAACCATCTGGTTGTAGACTCGCGAATACAGACATCGCAGAGCCGTGTCTTTGCGATCGATGCGGTATCCGCACACGACGTCGAAACGTTTCGACAACAGCACGAACCGGTCCAGTTCCGTCAGGTCGAACTGGCAGTCGGCGTCGGTGAACATCACCAGTTCTTTTTCGGCAGCCGCAAAACCCGTTCGAAGCGCGGCGCCGTATCCCTGGTTGGGGTTGTGCGAAATCAGCCGAACAGCCGGATGATCGGCCACGCAAGTGCGAACCAGATCGGCGGTGCCATCGGTGCTGCCGTCGTCGACCACGATGATCTCGTAGTCGTCGGCAACCAGTCGCAGTGCCGCGTCGGCTTCCTCGATCGCGTGCACGATCACTTCGGATTCATTCCAGGCGGGCAAAATCAGCGAGATCGAGGAGTCGTTCGTGTTGGTTTGGGGGTGCATCCGTGCACTTTCCTGTCACAGGGGGTGATCCACTTGGGCCGACGATATGGAACGAAGCAACGCCCGGCAATACCAACTTCTAAACAAGTAGTAGAATCCGGCGTTGGTCACGCATCTCCCACGCATTAGGCTACAATGGACTGCCCTGCCCAAAGACTTGTTTTGCGAGCATTCTGAATGCCCTCCCGCCTAATTTCCGTCATCAGCGGTGCGCTCTTTCAGCGTTCTCTGCTGCTTGTGGTCTCCGTGTTTGCCGCTGCGGCGTTACTTTGCCAGACCACACGTGCTGGTGAAGCGGCGACGCCTGACCAAATCGAGTTTTTTGAACGAAAAGTCCGTCCGGTCCTGGCCGAACACTGCTATTCGTGCCACAGCGCGGGATCCGAAAAGCTGCAGGCCGGGCTGGCCGTGGACAGTCGCGCGGCGATGTTGGTGGGCGGTGATTCCGGCGAATCGATCGTGCCAGGCGACCCGGATTCCAGTGTCCTGATCGAAGCGATTCGATACGAGTCGTATGAAATGCCGCCAAAAGGCAAGCTGGCGGATGATCAGATCGAGGCACTCGAACACTGGGTCGCGATCGGGGCACCGTGGCCCGAGGAAGCCGCACCGACAGCCGAAATCAGTCGTCCGAGTTTTGATTTGCAGCAGCGGGCGACCGAACACTGGGCGTGGCGTCCGATCGCGTCGCCGGACGTTCCGGTTGTCTCGGACCCGACTTGGCCCAGCGTCGATCTGGACCACTTTGTCCTCGCGAAACTGGACGCTGCAAAACTGTCGCCCGCCGAACCGACCGACCGATCCGAGTTGATGCGGCGTCTTTACTTCGACTTGATCGGATTGCCGCCGACGCCCGATGAGGCGGCGAAGTTTATCGCAGACTGTTTGCCAGGGGCGACCGAGCGGTTGGTCGACAAGTTGCTCGATTCACCACACTTTGGCGAGCGATGGGGGCGGCACTGGTTGGATCTGGTCCGGTACGCGGAATCGCGAGGCCACGAGTTCGACGAGGACGCAATGGACGCGTTCCAGTACCGCGACTATGTCATCCGCGCGCTCAACGCCGACGTGCCGTACGACCAGTTTGTTCGCGAACACATCGCCGGCGACCTGCTGGACTCGCCGCGTCTGAATCCCGACCAAGGTTTCGACGAGTCGGTCCTGGGCACTGGTTTTTGGCACTTGGGCGAGTGGGTGCATTCGCCGGTGGATATTCGCAAGGACGAGGCGGACCGTTTCGACAACATGATCGACGTGATGTCGAAGACGTTTCTTGGCGTCACGGTGGCTTGCGCTCGATGTCACGACCACAAGTTCGACGCGATTTCGACAGCCGACTACTACTCGCTGTCCGGTTTCTTGCAGAGCAGTGATTTTCGTAGCGTTCGGTTTGAATCACATCATCACAATCGACAGATCGCCGCCGAGCTTGCCAAACTCGACGCCGAATACCGACTTGCAATCACTCGCGCGCTTTCGCGATCGGGCGTCGCCATGCCGGCGACCGATCCGATTTCTAGCGACCTCGCGGCATCGGTTGTGGTGGACTTTGGAAAGATCAGTGACCAAGAGTTCATGCAAAACGGTTTCACGTTCGGCGATCGGCCACGACATGCGGGCGACGCCTATGTCGAAACGGTGGACGGTGAACCGAAACTAGAATTCGCCGAAAACGATGCCGCCGCCAGCGATTCATTTTGGAACGGGTTGAAGTCCGTTTCTGAGAAACGCGTCATGAACCGTGCGAAACTGAACGAAACGCACCGCAGCGGACGCACGCTGCGAACGCCGACGTTTGAGTTGACGGCCGGAAACGTCTCTTGCCGTGTTCGAGGCAAAGGGCAAGTGTTTGCCTGTGTCGACTCGCATCGCTTGGTCGCCGGGCCGCTGCACGGTGAAACGATCGCTGATTTCGATACGACCACCCAGGGCAGGTCGCAGTGGGTCGAGTTGAACTTGGCCCGCTACATCGGCCATCGCATTGAACTTGAGTTCACGCCCGCGAAAGACGCGGCCGTCGAGGTTTCAGTGGTCATGATGGGCGCCACCGACGACATGCGGAAACAGCGCAAACAGTGGGAACAGCACGCCGAGAAAGTGTCGGCCACGGTCGCTCAGTTCGCCAAATCGGCCAACGAAGTGTTGCAGCAAGATACTCAGGAACTGATCGGATCATGGGCCGACCAGCGGGCCCAATTGCAGGCTCGCGTGAAAGTCAAATCGCAGACCGCCATGTCGATGATGGACGGTACCGGCGAAGACGATCACGTGCTGATCCGAGGCAATTCGTCAAAGCCTGGTGACGTCGAACCTCGCCACTTTTTGACCGCGATCGCAGGCGACCAGCCGATGGAAATCGCGAGTGGCAGTGGTCGCCGAGAATTGGCCGATGCGATCAATGCAGCCGACAATCCGTTGACTTCGCGAGTCATCGTGAACCGAATCTGGCACCACTTGATGGGCCGCGGTATCGTGCCGACGACGGACGACTTTGGTGTGCTGGGGCAACCTCCAACGCACCCAGAATTGTTAGACCATTTGGCAACCACCTTCGACGACGACGGAAAAAGCATCAAGCGAGCCATCCGGCGAATCGTGTTGTCATCGACCTACGCCATGTCCAGCGAGGCGGACCCAAAGGCGATCGAAGCGGATCCCAATAATTTGAATTGGCATCACCGCCCACCGCGCCGACTCGAAGGCGAGTCGATTCGTGACGCGTTGCTGGCGATATCAGGACAACTGGATCCGAAACCGTTTGGCAGTCCGGTTCCGATCTACTTGACGTCGTTCATGGATGGCCGCGGCCGTCCGGGCGAGAGCGGTCCGATGGACGGCGACAGGCGACGCTCGATCTACATCGCAGTGCGGCGAAATTTCTTGCCTCCATTCATGCTCGCCTTTGACACACCGACACCGTTTAGCACGATGGGACGCCGGACGGTCTCGAACGTTCCGGCCCAAGCATTGATCCTGATGAATGATCCGTTGGTGGTTGAGCTGACCACGAAGTGGGCTGAATCTGTCATGGCTCGGCACGATTCAACGGGCGATCGCATCGCCGAACTGTACCAGTCTGCTTTCGCCCGGCAACCAACGGATGCGGAACAGCAAATCGCGGCACAGTTCATTGGCGATGAACACGATCAGCCGCAGCGTTGGAACGATCTGGCGCATGCGCTCGTCAACACAAAGGAGTTCATTTTCCTAAGATGAAGAATCCATTCAAAAACAACGGCTCGTTCCCGTGCGGTCGGTTTCAATCCGCCCCGACGACTCGCCGCCAAATGTTGGCGAACTGCGCCAGCGGTTTCGGCGCGGTCGCGTTGGCGGGTCTGCAATCGGATGCCGCTTTTGCATCGGTTTCCGGCCAACCGCTGCATGGTGCTCACCATGCGGTGCGTGCCAAGAACGTGATCTTTCTGTACATGGATGGTGGTCCGTCCCAGATCGACACGTTTGACCCCAAACCATTGCTCGACAAGTTTGACGGCAAGGATCCAAGCACACTGTTCGACGTCGAACCCACCCAGTTCAACAACAACGGAAACGTGTTGGCGAGTCCGTGGAAGTTCAACCAGTACGGCGAGTCCGGCATCCCGGTCAGCGATCTGTTTCCGCATGTGGCGACGTGCGTGGACGAGTTGGCGGTGATGCGTTCGATGGTTTCCGAATTCCCCGAACACACGTTTGCGAACTACTTCTTGCACAGCGGCAGTGGGCTGCAGGGCCGACCCAGCATGGGTGCATGGGTCAACTACGGTTTGGGCAGCGAGTGCCAGGACTTGCCTGGGTTTGTTGTTATCAACGGCGGCTTGATTCCGCCGGGCGGCGTGGACTGTTTCGGCAGCGGTTTCCTGCCAGCAACCTACCAAGGTTCGATCTTCAAACCATCGGGCAGCGGCGTGGCCAACATCGACCCGACCGAAACGATCGCCGGTCGCCAGCGTCAGAAACTCGACTTGATCGCCAAGCTTGACGGCTTTGCGGTCGACCATTTCGGATCACACGATAGTCTCGATTCGGCGATCCGAAATTACGAGCTGGCGTACGCGATGCAAATGGCTGTACCGGAGGTCATGTCGCTGGCGAATGAACCTGCCTATCTGAAAAAACAGTATGGCATGGAATCAAAGTTCGAACCGACGCGAACCTACGCGGCACAGTGTCTGCTGGCGCGGCGCATGATCGAACGAGGCGTTCGGTTTGTCGAATTGACGTGCCCCAAAGTTGGTGGCGATCGATGGGATCAGCACAGCAACTTAAAGAAGGGTCACGAGAACAACGCGCGTGCGGTCGATCAACCGATCGCGGCACTGCTGAAGGATCTGCGTGCCCGCGGATTACTTGACGAAACGCTGGTTGTCTGGGCGGGCGAGTTTGGACGTACTCCGTTTGCCCAAGGCAAGAACGGTCGCGACCACAATCCGTTCGGGTTCACGATTTGGATGGCTGGTGGCGGAGTCAAGCCGGGAACGATCTACGGTGCCACGGACGAATTTGGGTACAAAGCCGTCGAGAATCGTGCCGAGATCCATGACCTGCACGCCACGATGTTGCACTTGATGGGCGTCGATCATACTCGATCGACGCTAAGGTTCAGCGGCCGCGACATGCGTTTGACCGACGTGAAGGGCCACGTCATTGACGACGTGATCGCGTAAGTCGTTCACGCGCAGCCCCCGACGCCGCACGGCCAATACCGCTAAATCGAGATCTGAACAGTCTGCTGCCAATGTCCTTTGGGCCTTGTTCCATCGAATCTAGCAATCGCAGGCGAGCTAGTTTTAGGACGGAACGGGCAATTGCCGCTTAGCCAATTCGTCTCGTGAATTGGGACGATTGTTCTGCGAAAAAGTCCAAGTCGGATATGAAGTCGACCGTTGCCTACGCAGCACGCCGAACGGCGTCGGCCGTGCCGACCGTTGGCAACTGGTGAATCATGCGGACTTCGTCGACATTGCATGGCACGACTTCACTGGTTCGGATCGACTTGGCGATCTTTGATTCCAGTGTCGGGGCCAGCGATTGCCCGATGGCTTCGGACAACATCGATGGACTCAGCAGATTGGCGACGGCTGCCACAGCCGACGCCTTGCATGCGGCCGACCAACCACCTTGATGGAAGCACGACCGGATCGCTCGCAATCGTTTGCCACGTCCCATCGACGGAGTATCGCACGGAATCGAATCGTCATCGCTAAGGATGCTCGATTGCTGGGCCAGCTCGCATCGCCAGCCGGCCGCACGGATCATCAATTCGTAGGCGTAGGTTGCATCCAATTCATTGCGCAGATCGCAGGTTTCGGTGACCGAACGAATCACCTCGCGGCGCCAAAACGATGCCGACAAGTACGCGCCGATCAACTTGCGACTTTTGGCCGTCGCTTGCGCATTGGCTTTGCAAAGTCGGCCGGCGGAATCGGACCAACCAGCGGCGAGGATTTCTTGATCGTGTGCGCTTCGAATCACCGGAGCGACCACGCCGGCGTCGTAGATCTCGAACTTTTCGATTGCCGAATCGGTCCAACCTTCGGTCGCTAACAAGCCACCGGCTAGGACGTGAACGAATCGACCATTGGCTGCCCGAGCTCCGGCCGAAACCAGATCGACGACGCTGCTGGACACCCCCGTGATGAAGCGCACTTCGCCGTCCAGTTCAAACGGATCGTCGTACTGACCATCGTGACAGACGAGAATCTCGGCTGCTTCGGGCCGGTTTTCTAAAACGCTGATCAGGGTTTTTTCGAACGTCGCCAAGTCGCGACCCACAGGAACCACAATCGATAAACGCGGAATAGGAGGGAATTTTGTCACCAATGCCGTCCAACAAGAGATGCTGAAGTAAGTCCGCCAAAATCGGCTATCTGGGCGTTCGATCGAGTGAATCTCAATAAAACGCGGTCTGGGTGTAGTTTTCGGGTTCCGTGACACACAGAATTGAGCCGTTCGGTGCCGAGACAAGCGAATCGCGGGAACTTTGGCTCGGCCCCTTTGAATCGGTTCGCTAACCGGCACAATTTGACGCACGCACAGTTTCACGCGCCCGTCTCGGCTTCACGCTCCCCCCCTCGACCGAAAGAATTTCTGACATGCACACTCGCTCCCTCGGCGGCCACGGGCCAGCGGTATCGGAAATCGGCTTTGGCGCGTGGGCGATCGGTGGTGGCTGGGGCGACCAGAATGACGAAACGTCGCTCAGTGCCCTCAACCGAGCGATCGATCGGGGCGTCAACTTCATCGATACCGCGGCAGGCTACGGTGACGGCCACAGCGAACGGCTGATCGCAAAAGCTCTAAAAAATCGCAGCGAAAGCGTCGTTGTCGCCACCAAGACGCCGCCCGCCGATGGTCCCTGGCCGCCCAGTCCGTACTGTCGTTGGCAAGATCGGTACTCGGCCGCCTACCTGCGGGACAACGTTCACCAGCGGCTGACCAATCTTGGCACCGATCGAATCGATCTGCTGCAATTGCACACGTGGACGCGAGCGTGGAACGACGATCCGCAGCCGCTGTTGGTGCTGCGTCAGATGCGCGAAGAAGGCAAGATTGGGCTGATCGGCGTCAGTACTCCCGAACAGGACCAGTCGTGCGTGATCCAACTGATGCGTGACGGATTGGTCGACGTCGTGCAGGTGATCTTCAACCTGTTCGAACAAGAACCGGCGGCTCAGATTTTGCCCGTCGCGGCCGAAACTGGCACTGGCGTGATCGTACGTGTGTCGCTGGACGAAGGCGCGCTGGCCGGAAAGTACTCGGGCGATCACACGTTCCCCGACGAAGATTTTCGCCAACAGTACTTCCAAGGCGACCGCATGCAGCGGACGGTCGACCGCGTCGAACAGATTCGAGCCGACCTGAAAGCGTTCGGGTTACAGGACCAGTATTCGCCGGCCGACGTGGCGCTGAAGTTCGTGCTGGCGCGGCCCGAGGTCAGCACGGTGATCGCCGGAATGCGGTCGGTCGCGCAAGTCGACCAGAACACTCGGACCAGCCAGTTGAAAGATCTGCCCGACGATTTGCTGGTCCAACTGCGCCGCCATCAATGGCACCGCGGCGTGTGGTACAGCGGCAAGTAAAAAGGTTGAAAACGGCGAGTGGGTTTGTAAGCCGGGTTCTGTGACGAAAGTTTGCACCTCCGCCGACGATCATTTATCTGTGCACGACGATTGCTCGCCGCCTCAATTGCGACCTACCCGAATGATGGGACGCGACGGACCGCCGCTTCATTCTGTTTG
>JBAUHR010000043.1:0-9861 GCA_049680385.1 Rubripirellula sp.
GTTGTACGGTGACGACATGGAAATTCTTGGTACCAAAGGCAAAGAAATCGAAGCCGCTCTGCGAGCGATTCCGGGGGCGGTCGATGTCAAGGCTGACTATCAAGCAAACTTGTCGACGTTGACGATCCAAACCAAACCAAAGGCGCTTGCCCAGTACGGCATCGACGCACAAGTTGTTTTAGATGTTGTCTCGTCGCTTGGCGGGCATCAAGTGGGCCAAATTTACGAGGGGCGAACTCGCTTTCCAATTATGGTGCGAGTCCCCCAGCGATGGCGTGAAAATCTATCGCTGCTTGAGCAGGTTCCGGTCGCCGACTCGAATGGTAAAGCGGTTCCGCTGAAGGAATTGGCCGACATTCGTTTGGAAGAAACGCCGCCCACCATTGAACACGAAGGCAATCGCCGTCGGACGTTCATTTCTGCGAACGTGCGGGGACGCGATGTGGCGACGTTCGTCACCGAGGCTCAGCGGGTGATCCCGGCCAAAGTCGATTTGCCGCCCGGTTATGAAATTCGCTGGGGCGGTGACTTCGAAAATTTGCAATCCGCTAGCCGGCGACTGGCGATCATCACGCCGATCGTGCTGGTTGTCATCATGCTTTTGCTTCACACTAGTCTTGGGTCGATGCGGCTAGCGTTCTTGATTTTCCTGGCGGTTCCGATGGCGGCGTCTGGCGGAGTCATCGCGTTGTACGTTCGTGAAATGCCGTTCAGTATTTCTGCAGGCGTCGGCTTCATCGCCTTGTTCGGTGTTGCGGTGCTAAACGGATTGGTGTGGGTCAGTGCTGCGGAACATCTTCGAGAAACCGGCATGCCGCTCGGTCTCGTCGCTCACGAGACGGCGCTGGTTCGTTTGCGACCGGTTCTGATGACGGCACTTGTTGCTAGTCTTGGATTCCTGCCGATGGCGTTATCGACAAGCGACGGTGCCGAGATGCAGCGGCCTCTCGCAACCGTCGTGATTGGCGGCCTGATCACGTCGACCCTGTTGACTTCGTTGTTCGTTCCGTGCGTCTACCCATGGTTCGCACGCGGTTTGCAACGAGTCAAGTTAACGCATCAAGACAGTACTGAGCCAACCTTAAACTAGATGATTGACAATTCATGGTCGGTGGACAGTTCGGCCGCACGGGTTAAACGTTTGAGTTGAAATCGCTCGCTTCGATGCCGAGAGATTTCAGCTTGCTTCTCAGCGTGACACGCGAGATGCCGAGGATCTTGGCGGCCTTCAATTGGTTGCCCGCCGTGTTCTGGAGCACTTGACGAAAGAGTTGGTGTTCGACTTTGGCGATCGCTTCGGCGTGCAAGTTCTCGCTGCCTGATTCTAAACGTTCGGCGATGAACGATTCAGTAAGGTATTCGTTGCCAATTTTGCTGCTGGCAAGGTTGTTGGATTGATCCGACAATGGCGGAACAAATTCGGGTAACAGGATGTTTCCGCGAGCCGTCAACAGGGACTGCTTCATGACGCTTTCAAGTTCCCGAACATTGCCGGGCCAATGGTATTGGTGCAGCAGTTCCAGGGTATCCGGCGCCAGCGATCGGATGTCTTTTCCGAATTCATTGCTGTGCTTTCGCAGGAAGTATTCTGACAGCACACGCAAATCATCTTCGCGTTCCCGCAGCGGTGGTAACTGGATCGTCACAACGCTAAGGCGAAAGTACAAGTCGGATCGAAACAGGCCTTCCGACACAAGTTGCTGCAAGTTGTGATTCGTTGCCGCGATGATGCGAGCGTCGACCTTGATGGGTGTGTTGCCGCCAACACGTTCGAAAGTTTGGTCTTGCAGTACGCGTAACAGTTTGGCCTGTGTCATCGGTGACATATCGCCGACCTCATCCAAGAACAGCGTTCCTTTGTCGGCCTGTTCCAGTTTCCCAATTCGCTGGCGATGCGCGTCGGTGAACGCGCCCTTTTCGTGACCGAAAATCTCGCTCTCTAGCAATGCGTCGGGAATGGCTGCGCAGTTGATCGCTTGAAATGGACCCGTCGATCGGGCACTGTGGTGATAAATTGCTTGAGCGACGACTTCCTTGCCAGTGCCGCTTTCGCCCAGCAACAGCACCGTTAGATTTTGCGAAGCAACCCGGCCGATCGCTTTGTAAACTTCTTTCATCGCTTTGCAGCGACCCACGATTGCGTCGGCGACAGTGTCTTCTTCGTCGGCCAACATCGGTTGAACGCGGACCATGCGGCTGAGATTCAGAGCCTTGTCCAACAGCGTCCGCATCTCGTCTAGTTCAAGTGGCTTGAACAGGTAGTCGTACGCACCAAGCTTGGTCGCCTCGATCGCCGATTCAACGGTGCCGTGGCCGGTGATGAAGATCACCGGAACTCGGGCGTCGAGTTCGCGAAGCCTCTTAAAACATTCCAGCCCCGATGTGTCCGGCAGACTCAGGTCGATTACGACGACGTCGGGATTCGACTTCGCAAAAACGGCTTCTCCCTGCGCTGCGTTCTTGGCCGTCAGGACGGTGGTTGTATTGCTAGAAAAGGCACGCTCGAACGCTTTCAGAATGGACGGTTCGTCATCAATGACTAACAAGCTTTGCATGGTGGTTCCTGAGATTGGCCAAGCGAGTGGTCACTTGATTCCGACTGATGGGCCGCTTGACTATCTGGCGCGATCGGCAAATTTAGCTGAAACTTGGCACCGCCGGCGGTTTGGTTTGTGCCTGTCAGTTTGCCGTGGTGCGCGTCAGCGATACGGTGACAAATGCCTAAGCCTAGCCCGATACCGTTCGTCTTGGTGGTCACGAATGGAGTGAACAGTTTGTCCAGCACATGAGCGCTAATGCCGGCGCCGCTGTCACAAACGGCAACGGCGACCTGATCGTCCGCTTGGGTGATGGTTAAATTAAGAGTTCCGCCGGTGGGCATCGCATCGAGAGCGTTCAAGCCGAGGTTCAGCAGCAGTTGTTGAATTTGCGCGGCGTCGCCTTCAACAAAAACCGATCCGTCGGGCGCTGTGACGTTCAGTTCGACGTTTTGATTTCGACACCGTCCTTCGATCAACTGAACTGTGCGGCGAACGGCTTCCTGGATCGCGAATCTTTTAAATTCCGAAGTTTCAGGTCGGGCAAAGTCTAGCAGGCTGTTGACGCTGCGCTCCATGCGACGGATTTCTTGTTCGACCAGTTCCAAGTCATCGGTGGGCAGTCCTTCGTCCGCAAACTTTGCCCGATTGACTTGAATCAGCATTTTGATTGACGTCAGCGGGTTGCGAATCTCGTGCGCCACACCCGTCGCGAGCTGGGCGAGTGTGGTCATCTGTTGGGCTCGCAAGGCTTCTGTTTTGCGAGCCATCGTGATTCGTTCGTTTTCTGACTTTTGCGCGTCGGTCAAGTCGCGAACGATTGCAATTCGCGTTTGCCTCGCCTCCGATGGATAGTCGCTGACGGAAATCTGCAGAGGAAACTGTTCGCCGTCGCCGCGCACCCCGTCCAAGCGGAACTCGGACGGCAATTGGTCTGGATTGTCGGGAAACGCTGGAACGAGTGACCGAATTGAACGGCCGATCAGGGTTTCGGCGTCGATGCTGAAAATTTCAGTCGCTGCCCGATTGCAAGACAGCACGGTTCCGTCGCGACCAAACGTCAAAATGCTCTCGCCAGCATTCGCAACGATGGTCTCGCTGCGCTGGTGTTCCTGGATGGCGATGCGACGAAGCGGGCCAATGATAACCAGCCAAAGCACTGGAGCGCAGACGAGCGTCAGCAGGATCGCGTCAACGACTGCTTCGACTGGTTCGCTAAGCATCGTTGGCGTCACGTGAGGCAGTGCAAGCATGACGGCGACCTCGGCCGTGAAGACCAGCACCAGCACCAAACTAAGAATCCGCATCGGTGAACGCAGAATTGTGGAGAGGGCTGAAATACGGTTCGTCATGAGCAGGTACTGATGCGGTCGCGGCGAGGAGTGTTTAGACGTCCGTGGTCCAAAGCGAACGCCCGCGTTTGAGCGGTTAGCGGTTTCACGGGTGAAGTCGGTAGCGATTGGTTGATTCTTGTGTTCGTAGTTTAACAACGGGTTAGACATCTCGCGCCTCGCCATATCCATGGGCCGAATCCACCGAAAGGAACGTCACCCGACCGGATGGTCCCAACCCAGCTTTGAAAAGCAAGAGTTGTGCCGCCACCGTTTCTGCTTTACTGACGCAAACAATCGCAAAAACACATCGTTCTTGGACAACCGCTTTCCAGTCGGTGGACAAAATGTGTCACGCGTTGGCGTGATCGGCGCTGCACCACCCCAGCGTCGGATCATTCGCAATTGAACGATCAAAAACGCAAAGAAAACATACGTTGACATATCGCAACCTACCGATATGATGGCAGTGTCGGGCGGTTGGATTCAACAAACGGCGTCGCCGATGGCGGACTCGAAAGCGGTCCAACCATTTACCAAAACATATCGTCACCTTGCGATGTGACGGGTTTGGTTTCTAGGGATTCAGAAGCGGGGAGATCTAAATGAAAACGATTGATGTCAAACAACTGGCCGCGAAACAAGGGCACGAGCATATCGATTTGATCGATGTCCGGATGCCCACCGAGTTTCGCGAGGTCCACGCCGATTGCGCACGCAGCGTGCCTCTGGATTCACTGGATCCCAAGGCGGTCATGGCAGCCCGAAACGGTTCGGCATCTTTGCCGTTGTATGTCATTTGCCGAAGCGGTAATCGATCGGCGCAAGCATGCAAGAAGTTCATCGATGCGGGCTTCGAAAACGTTGTCAACGTCGAAGGCGGCACGACGGCTTGGGACAACGCGAATCTGCCGGTCGTTCGCGGCAAGAAGGCGTTTCCGTTGATGCAGCAAGTCCAGATCGCTGCTGGATTCCTATCCGTACTAGGTGTTGTGCTTTCCTATCTCGTTCATCCCAGCTTTGTTGGACTGTCGGCCTTCGTCGGTTGCGGGTTGATGTTCGCGGGAATGACGGGGCTGTGTCCGATGGCATCGTTTTTTGCAAGGATGCCTTGGAATCAGTGCGGTGACGGAGGCTCTGTCACCTCATGCTCGGCCTAGCGATCGTGTTCGGAACGGTTGTCGGATTCGCATTGGGATTGACCGGCGGTGGTGGCGGTATCTTCGCGGTGCCGTTGCTCGTTTACGGGTTGGCTGTTGCGCCTCGCGAAGCCGTTGGGATCTCGCTAGCGTCGGTTGGTGGCACTGCCTTGTTTGGCGCAGTACCAAGACTGATGCGGGGCGAAGTCGAACTGAGAACCGGATTACTGTTTGCGGTTGCCGGCATGTTGGGCGCACCTGTCGGATCCTACCTTTCAACGCTTGTTCCCGAGAACGTGTTGTTGGTGCTGTTCGCGGGATTGATGTTTGTGGTCGCCCAGCGGATGTGGTCCAAGGCTTGCAATCCCAAAATTCCTAGTGGCGTTTGCACGACAGAAAACGAGCCAGGGCCGGACCGTAGTGCTTGCCAACGAGACGCCGATGGCAAGCTGCGGTTGACGTCCAAGTGTGCACGACTGCTTGTCGTCGTCGGGTTGATGATGGGCGTGTTGTCGGGAATGTTCGGCGTCGGTGGTGGCTTTGTGATCGTTCCCGCACTAGTGATTTTCAGCGGGATGGCGATTCATCAAGCGGTTGGCACATCGCTGTTTGTGATCGTTCTGGTCAGCATCAGCGGCGTGACATCGCATGTCGTTGGCGGTGGTGATTTGGCATTGGGAACGACATTGCAATTCATGGCGGGTGGTTTCATCGGAATGTTGCTGGGCGGCATCGTCGCCAAGCGACTGAAGGGACCAACACTGCAAAAGACGTTTTCGATCGCGGTTGTGTTTGTCGCGATCTTTGTAATTTTCAAAACAGTGGTTCTATAAGTCTTCCCGGTGGCATGCCTTTCGCATCTTGGGTCATCATCGGACACTGCCCTCAAAATAGTGGACAATTGAAATGTTACTGAAATACTTCTACGACGACAAACTCGCCCACGCGTCCTACATGGTTGGCTGTCAGCGAGCCAAAGAGGCTGTGATTGTCGATCCCGGTCGCGACATTGACCCATACTTGCACATGGCCGACAAAGAGGGTCTCAAGATCGTCGCGGTCGCTGAAACGCATATTCATGCTGACTATGTTTCGGGCGCACGTGAACTTGCCGATCGAGTCGGTGCAAAACTGTACGTTTCTGACGAAGGGCCAGACGATTGGAAGTATTTGTACTTGGATGGCTACGACAGTGATCTTGTTCATGATGGCGATCACTTCATGATCGGTAACATTCGTTTCGACGTCATGCACACGCCAGGGCACACACCCGAAAGCATCTCGCTGGTGTTGACGGACCAAGGCGGTGGCGCGGACGAACCGATGGGCATCTTCACGGGTGACTTCGTATTTGTCGGCTCAATCGGTCGGCCCGACTTGTTAGAAGAAGCCGCAGGACTCATGGGAACGGCAGAGCCGGGAGCACGCGACCTTTTCAAATCAGCCGAGCGATTCAAGTCTTTGCCCGATTACCTGCAAGTCTGGCCGGCGCACGGGGCCGGCAGCGCCTGCGGGAAAGGGCTCGGCGCGATTCCATCGTCCACCGTCGGGTACGAAAAACGGTTCAACCCAGCACTGAGGTTCAGCGACGAAGACGAATTTGTTCGCTACATCTTGGCGGACCAACCCGAGGCACCCAAGTACTTTGCCGTGATGAAGAAGGTAAACAAGGAAGGTCCGCGAATTTTGGGAGCTCAGCATCATCACAAGATGCTTGATGTCACTCAGTTGGCATCCGCTGCCGAGTCGGGAACCGTTGTTGACTTATCCCCATCATCCAAATTTGGTTCCGGGCATGTACCGGGAACGATCAACATTCCTTTGCCGATGCTGGCGGCATGGGCCGGTTGGTTGGTCGATTACGACCGTCCAACATATTTGATTTGCGACCCCGATCAGTTGGAAGAAACGGCACGTGTATTGCACAAAATTGGTGTCGAGCAAATCGTGGGCGGTTTTGACACACGCGACGTCCAGTCGCACGGTTTGGCAACCGAGGTGTACGCATCAGGCACACCTGCAGACCTGTCGCACAGCATTGAATCGGGTGGAGTGAAGCTGCTTGACGTACGTTCGGACGAAGAATGGAAAGAAGGGCATGTCGAGCAAGCTGAACATTGTTTTCTAGGACGTCTAACCAAGTGCTTTGACGGACTGTCGCCCGACGACAAGGTGGTCGTTCAGTGCCGCAGTGGGGCTCGATCGGCAATCGCGGCAAGCGTCCTGCAAGCCGCTGGTTTCAAGAAGGTCGTCGATTTGGCGGGTGGATACATGGCCTGGAAAGATGCTGGACTTCCCAGTGTAAAATCTCAATCCGCGATCAACGTCTAAGCGCCTCCCACTAGCAAAATAGACGATACCGTTGCTCGCCCAACACACGCGACCTTTCCATTGAACTCTGCTTCCACTTTGCCAAATTTGACGCTGGCTCCTTACCAATTGACGAATTGAAATGACTGATAACGATACGATCCAAAATCTGCAGCGCGCTCTGTCGATGGAGCTAACCGCTATGCATCAATATCAACTTCACGCCTGCGTGTTGGACGAGTGGGGGATGGGGCAGTTGGCGACCAAGATGCGAGAAGAGTTACAGGAGGAACTCGGTCATTCCGAAGAGTTTTTGGTGCGACTGCTATTCCTAAAAGCGGAACCAAGTCTGACACTCGAAAAGACGCCCGTCCGGGCCGCAACGCTGAAGCAAATGTTTGAAACCGATCTGGCGGACGAAAAGGAAGCGGTCGAGTTCTACACGACGGCATCCATGCAAGCGGGCGAAGCACGAGACATCGGAACCCGGCAACTGTTTGAACGAATCGCGATTGACGAAGAAGGTCACGTGGGTTGGCTTGAATTGCAACTCGATCTGCTTCAGCGAATGGGCGAACCGGTCTACATCGCACAGCACATGTCAACAAACGCCTGACCGATTTGTGCCACTGTCAATCGGCTTGATCTGGCCAAGTATTACAAACACCGTCAAAAGGAACATTTTTATGAGTCGTTCAATTGCATGGTTCGCCACTGTCCTTGTCGTCGCACTTTCGGTCGCCCCGGCGACCGCGCTTGCTCAAAACGGACAAGGTCGTGGTCAAGGATTTCGAGGAGGCCGTGGATTTGGATTCGGCGGGGGCCGCGGTCCTCGATTCGAACAAGGCCGAGGGGCGGAATCGCATGCCGAGACTAGCGATCGAAAGGCTTCGTCGAGCGAGCTGCAGTATCCTGCGATCGCGGGACGTGGCGGTGTGGTTCAATTGCCGGACGCTGCGCAGCAACCGCGAGCGTGGTCGAAGTTGTTGATCGACTTGACCAGCAGCAGCGATGCAGGCCAATTGAATGCTGGGATCGAACGAGTTGCGAAGTATCTGAACATCTACGCGGGCGGCGGCGCGGAACCGGCCGAAGTAAAAATCGCGGTGGTTTTTCACGGCGGTGCGACGTTGACGGTTCTTAATTCGAACGCTTACGCGGCGAAGTTCAAAACGGACGGAAATCCAAACTTGAAACTGCTGCAACAACTCCATCAGTCCGGCGTCGATTTGTACGTTTGTGGTCAGTCTCTGATTTCTGCGGGGGTAACGCCCGGTGACGTGGATGAAAGCGTCAAAACTGCAGTTTCCGCATTGACGGCGGTCGTGAACCTTCAGGCTGACGGCTTCGTTTACCTGCCCATTTCCCAACCTACTGCTGCCGCGAGTTCAAGTGTCGCGGTGTTGACCGAACCGACCACCAAACCTGCGTCAAAGCTGGCCGATGTAGCGGAGGTCGGTGATCAGGAACACAGCGATGACTCGGCAGGACACTCGCCAGGCATGGGAATGGGACGCGGGATGGGAATGGGACGTGGTCCCGGAGCGATGCAGGGAATGCAAGGTGACATGACGACGCTGCACGCAATGTTTGCCGACAAGGACAAGATCAAACGCACGGTCACTCATTTGAAGGACGGCGCCGAGGCAGTCACGGAATCGGATGACGAAGCGATTGCGGACATGATCAAAGAGCACGTTCCGGCGATGGAAGACCGCGTGCTCGGCAACAAGCCGCTGCCGCCAATGACGTTTCATCCGATTTTCGTTGCGTTGATCGATCATGCCGACGAATACACGCTTACATATGAGGAAACGGACAAAGGAATGAAAGTGGTCTATCAGTCAGACGACCCCTACGTGGTGATGTTGGTCCAGGAGCATGCGAAACTGGTCAGCCGATTCTTAGAGAATGGTATGGAGGAAATTCACACGCCTTACACACTGCCCGATTTCCCGAATGGAAACCGATCGGATGGAAAGTAGTGTCTGTCGCATCACCTGATGCATCCAAACGAACTGCAACAAATCGCCAAACATTCAGAATCAAAGAGAACATTGAACCATGACTCGAACTCAACTCGATCCACCTTTGCTAGTCGCCGTGCTCTTTGTCGGCTTGTTCGTCAGTGGTTGTTCGTCGTCAGACAAACCAACCTCATCGGTCGAAGTCTCTGCGCCCGAGCTCGCGATCGCTGATGGTGAAGGCCCGTCACAGGATCAGATTGACCGGATGATGAAAGCGAAGGAGGCGTTGTTTACTCGATTGTCGGGCCGCTTGATGGAGACGATGGCGGCTCAAGGTCCGGTGGCTGCAATCTCGGTGTGCCAGAAAGAAGCTCCGTCGATCGCCAGCGAAGTGAGCTCAGAACATGGTCTGCAGATTGGACGTACGGGCGTGCGTCTACGCAATCCCGAAAACGCGGCTCCGGCTTGGGCAACGGAGTTAACCGATGCAAAGGCAGACACCGCGACCTTCGTGACCCTAACCAACGGCCACGCGGCCGCTTTATTACCGATCAAGTTGCAAGGCCAATGTTTGATG
>JBAUHR010000044.1:0-13662 GCA_049680385.1 Rubripirellula sp.
GTACTAGGCTGAGCGTTTTCGGCCTCGGGATGCACTGCCAAAGTCTCGGTCGATCGTGCTTTGCATCGCCGGTTGTTCGGGTTGGTTTGATGCCAGCCATTGTTTTTCGGACAAGAACGTGGTGGCCGTTCGCAGCAACGAATCACGGAAACGCGTGGCGTCCTGTCCGTCTTCGATCCACGCACGCACTTCGATTCTCTGCGATCGTTTTCCGACACAAACAAGAGTCGCTTGTGGTGCGGGCGACAGTAGCACATCGGGTTGATCGATCACCAACTCGTACAACATCCGGCACAAATCCGCAGGACGCTGATCGCGAGTCACGGCGACTTCGAATGGAATCGCACGCAATCGGCCTGCTCCCATCCAATTGATCACGTCCTCGCTGACAAAACTCTTGTTCGGAATCGTCACTTCGCGACCATCATTGTCGGTTACCACCGTCGTGCGAAGCTTCTGGGCAGCGATACGCCCGGTGACCTTTCCGACCGTGATCAAGTCGCCCAGTCGCGCCGGCTTTTCGAACAACACGATCAAGCCGCCAAACAGATTCCGCACCATGTCTTGCAATCCGAATCCAAGGCCGATCATTAGCCCGACGGCCAACCACTGAATCGCTTGCCATCGGATACCGATCAGCGAACAAGCCATGAAGCAGCCAGCACCAAACAGCAGACACCGACCCAACACTAACGAGAAATGCTCCATGCCCTCATCGAACGAAACTCGTTGCAATACGAGTGCGTCGAAGAGTGCGGGCAACAGCTTGGCAAGTTGGAAAGCAACAAACAGGGTTCCCAACGCCATCACCAAATGCATCGCGGTGACCGGTTCACCGTCCGCGTTCCAAACCACCGGATTGCCTAGGTGAGCATTGGGGAACACGTCTAGCCAAATCCAACCAACGCAACCGATCGCGGCAACCACGAGTGCGAACTGGAACAGAAACGCAAGATGATGCTTCAGTTCCAAGAAATGCTCGCCGAGTACACCTGCGTCACCGACCGATGTTTCGCGTTCTAAGATTCCATACTCGTCGTACTTTCTTGGCGGCGGAGTCGTGCCGGTCAGCATCTGCCAAGCACCGGCCGACAGAATCTTGACCGCGCCCCAAAGAGTCGCTGCGATCGCCAGTCCGGCCATCATCCAGATCGCACGCTGAATCAATTCGTTGGCGGTGAATCCGTAACCCAACGCCGACAACCCGATCATTGCCAGCGGGAAACCCACGCCGACTAAATACACCAAGAAACGAACGCGGTGAATCACTTTACCGCCAAACTTGGCGATCATGGGTTCCAAGAATCCGCCAGTCGGACGGAGTGCCAAGTGCGCGGTCCACGCGACCAGCATCATCGCTGCGATGAAACCGAAACGAGCTGTTGAGTCGCGCCACATTCCGTGATCGATCACACCGATTAGCGTGACAACGTAGGCTGCCAAAATCAATCCAGCGCCGACCAACGTCAAATACGTCATCGCTCTTGCCCGACCAGGCAGTTCCACGTCGACGTGGCGATCCAAGTATCCAAAATTGCGAAGCAATTGACGGGGAACTTCGACGAACAGCGACACAAGGCTTGCGGCATAAAAACCGCTCGACGCATGCAGCGTCGATTCGGAAACAACTCCGTCACCCAGCCATCGCCCGATGGCATAGAAGATCGCTGGGATTACGGCTGCGGTTAGCGTGGTCAGGATACTTGCGGCTGCTTTTCGAGCATCCGCCGTCGATTCACGCATTCGGTTGCCAGAGCCGATTTTGATCAACCATGAACGCACGCGCCACCGAAACAAACATAGAAAGACAATCGTGGCGACCAATCCGATGCCGCTTACCGGATGCGCCCGCCACTTACGCTGGGTCGCCTGCCCAAAGTCATGGCTGCGACGCGAATCCAAAACCGCGCCAAGCCCGCTGGGGATTTTGGCGACGTCGCTGAAACCAAGTGAGTCGTCACTACGGATCCATGTGATTTGACGATCGATCAGGCGACGATAATCTTTCGTCAACTGTGTCGATGCCGTGGTTGTTGCATCGAGCTCGCCGAGTTTTTGTTGGTAGTCTTGGTATCCGCTACGTAGCGACTGCAGCCATTCGGCGCGCTGACGAAGCAAGCGTTGCACCTGAGCGACGACCGCTGCGTTCTGTTCGCTTTTCGGGTTCATGCCACCGGACGTCACGATCGCGGACGCTTGGGTGACGACGTTGCTTCCGTCGTGGCGAATCAGGTCGAGCTCTAACTGCTCGGTCCGTGCTCGCTTTAGCTCTTCGCTGGCAAAGAACGTTTGCGAATCCTGGACTTGCCAGACATCAAGTTGTTCTTTCTTGTGACGAAGCAGCAGCCCAACCGTGGGAGTCAATCCATAGTGGTCGAGCTTGGCGGTGACGTCATCAAAGTCTTGCGTGGTCTCGTCTAGCTTGTTGGCGGCCGCGTTCAGTCGATCGGTCAGACTGTCATGCGTTTCGGCAAGTGCAACCCATTGGTCCGCCAGTTCAGCATTCCGCTCGGCGACTTCCGCGGCAACCGGCGATGCGGTTCGTGCGACCTGCCGGAACTGTTCGGCGCTCTTGCGAGCCGATTGAATCATCGTCAATCCAAACGGCAACATTCGCTCGACGGGTGTTGGAAACGGTTCGCGGTATCCATCGTCACTGCGACGCCCTGCAAAGCGAGAACGTTGCGAATCGCTACGGGTGCTGGCTAGCCGAGTCACCGATTCCTGGGATGTGGTCACTGGTGACGGTGACGAATCCGCGATCGATCGAGACGATTGTGGCTGAGAGTGTGTTGTCGCAACCGGCTGCAAATCCCTGACCGGCATCGTCGTGGTCGTCGAAGAATGAACGATGACCGGTTGGCTGGTTGGATAAGAATTTGTTGGATACGAGTTGGTTGGATACGAGTTGGTTGGATACGAGTTGGTTGGATACGACGTACTCGGGTAGACCGTCGTCGGATACGAGCTAGTTGGATACGAGTTAGTTGGATACGAGTTAGTCGGGTACGAGTTAGTCGGATACGAACTAACTGGGTACGAATTGGTGATCGGTTGGTGGTAGATGATGTTCTGGGCGTACCCAACCTGAGCCCCCAATGCCGCAGAGAACGCCAGCAATATCGCCAAACTCAACCCGGCCAGCGATCGCGTGCGGGGATCAGAAATCGCGAATGGAGAGATGCTTCGATGGGTCATCTTCGACCGCTGCCTGAAAAGGTGACGGATAGAAACCACGCGCGAAATCAACCGATTCGTCTCGTCGCGCAAATGAACCACCGGGGAATAGCGAATATCGCCGTTTGATGCCACACCGATCGTGTTTCACAGTCGCCCAATCGCCCAGTCGCCCAATCGGCCCCCATGGCCTGATGAGAAGGCCGGCTCGCGGTTAGACTATGCCCTCATTCGTGCAAGCCACCGCATTCCCTCTTTTCCGAGAGCCAATCGTGTCGTTCTTGAAAGTCGCTTCAGTCACGGTCGCGTCCTGTTTTCTAAGCGTTTCGGTCGCCACTGCTGAGGATGCCGTGTTCGTCGGCCAACCGGAAATGATCCAATCCACCGGAGCTGGCGAGGGGCCTGTTTGGCACCCCAAACTGGGGCTGCTGACCAGTGGCGATGGCAACATCAACCGACGGGCGCTCGACCAGACCAGTCACGTGTTTCGCGACGGTGCCGGGTCCAACGGACTGCTGTTCGATCGCCAGGGTCGATTGGTGATCTGTGAAAATGTGAACCGCCGAGTGACTCGGATCGAAGCCGACGGCACGCTGACCGTTTTGGCCGATTCCTACGACGGCATGAAGTTCAACCAGCCGAACGACTTGACGATCGATTCGAAAAACCGGATCTACTTTACTGATCCCCAGTACGGCGACCGGTCCAACATGCAGATGCTCGATGACGACGGCAAGCATGTCGAAGGCATCTACCGGATCGACCTGGACGGAACCGTCACCCGCATCATCGCTCACGAAGTCGATCGCCCCAATGGGCTGATCATCACGCCGGACGACAAGTACTTGTACGTCGCCGACAACAACAATGAACTTGGCGGCGCTCGCAAGCTTTGGCGATTCGAAATGCGAGCCGACGGCACACCCGACCTAGCGTCACAAAAAATGCTGTACGACTGGACAACCACACGCGGGCCGGACGGTATGAAGCTGGATCAGTCGGGACGTTTGTATGTTGCCGCTGGTCTGAACGAGCCTCGTCTGCCTGCGCAAACGGCTACGCCGCCAACCGCCGGCATCTATGTGTTTACGCCCGATGGAAAACAAGTCGCGTTTGCACCCATTGCGAAAGATGAAACGACCAACTGTGCTTTTGGCGGTTCGGATGGGAAGACGTTATTTGTGACCGCAGGCGGTACGTTGTGGTCGATTCCTACCGCTCAACCCGGATACCAGATTCAATGACAGTTCAGTGGTTTCCTGGGCACATGCACAAAGCCCGGTTGGAAATGGAAGCGTTGCTTCCGAAAGTGCATTTGGTCATCGAAGTGCTGGACGCGCGGATCCCGTATTCGAGCGAGAATCCGTTGCTGGCCGAAATCCGCGGCGACAAACCTTGCTTGAAGCTGCTGTCGAAGAGCGACTTGGCGGATGACCGCATGACCGAAATTTGGCTGGACTACTTTGGCCGATCCGCCAACATGCGCGCGCATGCCGTCACGACCGAAGACGTGCCCACGATACGGCGCATCAAGAGTCTGGCAATCGGCATGTTGCCGGAACGCGAAAATAAGCAGATCAACGCGATGATCATGGGCATTCCCAACGTTGGAAAATCGACGATCATCAACTTCCTAGCCGGAAAAAAAGTCGCCAAGACAGGCAACACGCCAGCCGTCACCAAGAGCCAACAACGCGTCAACATCGGGGACCGAATCACCCTGTACGACACGCCTGGCATGATGTGGCCCAACGTGCACAACCCAAGCAGCGGCTATCGATTGGCATTGTTGGGATCGATCAAGGAAACGGCGATGGACTACGCCGAGATCGGATTCTTTGCCGCCCGCTTCATGCTGGACTATTACCCAAAACAATTGACCGAGCGATACAACCTCGACGAAGTACCAAGATCGGAACTGGAAGCGATCGAAGCAATCGGACGAAAACGCGGCTGCTTGGGCAAAAGCAACGTGGTCGACATTGACCGTGCGTCGCGAATCCTGGTGACGGAATTGCGACAGGGCGTATTTGGATTGCTAACCCTGGAATCGCCCGAAATCATGGAAAAAGAAAAGGCCAAAACCGCGGCCGCCATTGCTGCCAAGAATGAAAACGCGTCAACTCGCGACGCACGCCGAAAACAGAAATTTGTGGCCAAACAGAAAGCCAAACGTGAATCACGCGAGCGACGATAATCTCGCTAAAAAAATGGACACCGCGAACTTGGTTCGATAGGATTGGGATGACGGAAGCACGCTAGGCTTTTCTTTGGACTTGTCCGTCCACCAGCTTCCCGCAGAAAACCATCGCCGGTGATTCGCACAATGAATACCTTTGGTGTTCCGGCACGTCGTTCACGATTAGTCGCTGCGGCCATGATCTCGGTCGCAACGCTTGCGACGAAGGTCTGGTTGATGATCCTTTGGGAATACCGTCACTATTTGCCGCCAAACTTTGATTCGGCGTTCTTAGGTGGAATGCGTGGCAACTTCTACGGTTGGTACTCGACCGCTTTCTACGCTCATATCACCGCGGGACCGATCGCGATCGTGTCAGCTACATTCTTGATGTCCTGCGGGCTGCGGTCGCGACACATGCGTTTGCACCGGAGCATCGCGAAGGTCCACATCTTGATGGTAGTCGCGGTGATTGCACCGACCGGTTTAGCGATGTCGATACGCGCCCACGCAGGGCCGATTGCCGGTGCTGGATTTGCGGCACTATCGATCGCCACGGGTGTTGCTGCTGTGATGGCAATGCAGACAGCCAGATCCGGACGAATGGATGATCACCGGCGATGGGCAACACGCGGTTTTTTGCTGCTAGTGTCGCCGTTGATTTTGCGTGTCGTGTCGGGAGCGGCAAGTGTCGTGGAGGCCGAAACGGAATGGTTCTACCGCGTCAATGCATGGGCTAGCTGGCTGATTCCGATCGTCCTTTTCGAGTTCCGAGTTTTGCACCAAAAGGGTAATGTCATGAAGAGTTCAGTAAAACTGCGACGCGCCGGAAGCCCGTACGGTTTCACGTTGGTTGAGTTGCTGGTCGTGATCGCAATCATTGGTGTGCTGGTTGGCTTGCTGCTGCCATCGATGCGGTTTTCTAGCGAAGCGGCAAGGCGGATGTCGTGTTCGAACAATTTCAAGCAGATTGGATTGGCGATGCACAACTACCATTCGGCATTCAAGAGGCTGCCGATGGCGATGGGAGGAACCGAAGCGAACGGGCATCGCATCAGCGGCCTGGTTGGTCTGATTCCGTTCATCGAATGTCAATCGACTTGGGAACAAATTTCAAACCCTTCGACCATTGACGACGTTTCCTATCCGGCAATGGGGCCAGCCCCCTGGGTTTCGGAATACTCGCCGTGGCGAGAACAGATCCAGACGCTGCACTGTCCCAGTTCACCGTTCTTGTCGGACGATTTTGGTGTGACCAGCTATACGTTTTGCATCGGCGACTCGCCAATCAACGTTCATCAGCCGAAATCCATGCGAGGCATGTTCGGTTGTCGAATCACGACAACGTTCCGAGAAGTAACGGACGGTCTGACCAACACGATCGCAATGACTGAAATGGCGGTCATCGACGACCGTCAAGTGAAAGGCCAATTTGCCATCTCACAACCGCTGTCGCTGTTAGAAAATCCTTCGCTTTGTCGCGATCTTGTGGATCCTGAACGACCAAACTATTTCACGGACGAAATCAAACTCGGCAGTCTCGGACGCGGTGGCCGTTGGGCGGATGGTGCGGCCGGGTTCTCGCTGGTCAACACCCTGTTGCCACCCAACCAACCGAGCTGTGCGGTTGGCGGCAGCGCCGAGGTCGACGGAGTCTACTCGGCCAGCAGTTTGCACCAAGGCGGTTGCCACGTCTTGATGGGTGATGGAGCGGTGAAGTTCATCACGGAATCAATCGAAGCCGGTGACGCAGCGTTGGTACCTGTCGCATCGGTGACAACCGAAACTGCGATTGAAACCGATGCTGGCCAGTCCAAACCGGCTGCCAGCCCCTATGGATTGTGGGGGGCGCTTGGGACCGCCAATAACGGCGAAGACCTTGACGCGATCATGGATCTGTAGCTGCGGCTTTGCCTAGGTCCGCCGGCCCGGTACGATCATCGTCTACCACCCGGAAACCTGAACCCTAGTCACTGCAATGCCTGCTGAACAATTACGACTTTCGGAAAGCCATCGTCGACAAGTCAATTGGCATCGCTGGGGACCGTATCTGTCCGAACGCCAGTGGGGAACCGTCCGCGAGGACTACAGCGAAGGCGGTGATGCGACGTGGAGCTATTTTCCGCATGATCACGCCCGCAGTCGCGCGTATCGTTGGGGTGAAGACGGGTTGCTGGGCATCAGCGATCGACAGTGCCGGCTATGTTTCAACGTCGGACTTTGGAACGGCAACGACACGATCTTGAAAGAGCGATTGTTCGGAGTTACCGGCCCCGAGGGTAACCACGGCGAAGACGTCAAAGAGTGCTACTACTATCTCGATAGCTCGCCGACGCACAGCTACATGAAGGCGCTCTACAAGTATCCGCAGTCACGATATCCTTACGAAGAATTGGTTTCAGTCAGCAGCACTCGTGGTCGTACGGACGACGAATACGAGATGCTGGACACGCCTGCGTTCGACGATTCACGATACTTTGACGTCGTCGCGGAATACGCCAAGGCCGGCGCCGACGATCTGCTGATCCGTCTGTCGATCACGAACCGTGGTCCTGAGGCGGCGCCGATTGATGTGGTTCCGCAGTTCTTTTTCCGCAACACGTGGACTTGGAAGTGCACCGAAGAAGGCTGCACGCTGAGACCGTCGATGCGATTGCAAGACGGCGTGGTCAAGTCGAATCACGAAACGCTCGGCCAAGTATGGATGGCGTGCGAACAGGTGCTCGACTCGGGCAACAAGAAAGACTCGGCCAAATTTCAATGGCTATTCACCGACAATGAAACCAACATCAAACGACATCCGGGGCTTCCCAGCGAATCCGATTTTTACAAAGACGGTTTCAACAACTTCATCGTCGACGGTGATGCTAGCGCGGTAAACCCAGACCATCGCGGAACAAAATGCGGTGCCTACGCAAGACTGAATATCAAGTCAGGCGAAACCGTCACGATCCAACTGCGGATGACGCACGTCGATGAGCCTATGATCGCCGAGGCAGCAGGTGGCGACGCCAAGAAGTTTGCCGAGTTAGCATTCGACGATTCATTCAAAACAACTTTCGACAGGCGGATCGCTGAAACGGACGAGTTCTATCGTACGGTCATTGACGACAAACTTGACTCCCAACGCAAAGCCATCATGCGGCAGGCGTACGCGGGGCTATTGTGGACAAAGCAGTTCTATCACTACAGCGTTGCAACATGGCTGGACGGCGACCCCAACGGAGTCGAAACCAGCCCGGTTCGCGAGTCGGGGCGCAACAGTGACTGGCGCCATCTGTTCAATCGCGACGTGATTTCGATGCCCGACAAGTGGGAATACCCTTGGTACGCGGCCTGGGATTTGGCGTTCCACATGGTTCCGTTTGCAAAGTTGGATTCGCACTTTGCCAAAGAACAGATGATCCTGTTTTTGCGTGAATGGTACATGCACCCGAGTGGCCAGATTCCCGCGTATGAGTGGCAACTTGGCGACGTCAATCCGCCGGTTCACGCGTGGGGTGTTTGGGAGATTTACAAAGCAACGGGCGAGAATGGCGAGCGTGACCACGTTTTTCTGGCACGCGCGTTTCAGAAACTGTTGTTGAATTTCACTTGGTGGGTGAACCAGAAAGACCCTCGCGGAAAGAACATCTTTGCGGGCGGTTTCTTGGGGCTCGACAACATCGGTGTGTTCGACCGCAGCAAGCCGCTGCCGCAGGGGCACCTTGAACAAGCCGACGGTACATCGTGGATGGCGTTCTATTGCGGATCGATGCTGCGGATCGCGATGGAATTAGCCGAAGACCACCAAGCTTACGGCGACATGGCCAGCAAGTTCTTTGAGCACTACGTTGCGATCGCCGAAGCGATGAACTCGATGGACGGCACCGGACTGTGGGACGAGGAAGACGGATTCTACTATGACCATTTGTATGTGGACGGAAACTCGATTCCGATCCGCGTCCGATCGTTGGTGGGGCTGTTCCCGCTGACGACCGCGGTCGTGTTAGAAGAAGAACTGATCAACAAACTGCCCGGTTTCAGACGCCGGATGAAGTGGTTCTTGGAAAACCGCGACGATCTTAGCCAGCACATGACGTACATGGAGTTCGAATGTCCAGAGGGCCAAACCGGCGGCAAACGTTTGCTGGCGATTCCATCCGAAACTCGCCTGCGCCGTTTGATCGAAGTGATGCTTGACGAGAACGAGTTCTTGTCGCCGTTTGGAATCCGCAGCATGTCGGCAATCCACCGTGACGAACCGTTCGTGTTCGATTTTGGTGGCCAGCACCACGAAGTTCGTTATGTGCCGGGCGAAAGCGACAGCGGCATGTTTGGCGGAAACAGTAACTGGCGTGGACCGATTTGGTTCCCCATGAACTTCTTGCTGATCCAAGCGATGAAACGCTATCACGGATATTACGGCGACGAGATGAAAGTCGAGTGCCCCACGGGAAGCGGCAATCTGATGACGCTGATGGAAGTTTCGCACGAACTTGAACGACGACTGATCTCGCTGTTCGAAGTCGACGAGAAAGGGTTCCGTCCGTCGCACGGCAACGACGACGTCTATCAAAAAGATCCCGCATGGAAAGACCTGATCCTGTTCTACGAGTACTTCCATGCCGATTCGGGCAAGGGGTTGGGCGCAAGTCATCAAACGGGCTGGACCGCGCTGGTTGCGACGATGATTCGAAGTAACTTCGAAGCGGAATGAGCGCTGCCAGTCGGCGTTTCACGAACCGTCGGACTCAGGCGGGCAGTCTGAACTGCGAATTCGGCATTTTGTGCTGCTACGCCGACGCCAACACTCGTCCGGTCGCGCTTTGCTTGACCTTTGCGACTTCGGCGGGTGTTCCGGTCGCCACGACGCGGCCACCTTCGCCTGCGGCGCCGGGCCCTAGGTCGATGATGTGATCGGCCGCTTGCATCAGCAACGCGTTGTGCTCGACCACTAACAGACTATGACCATCGTCGATCAACGCGTCAAAACAGTCGACCAACCGAACGATGTCCGCGAAGTGCAAACCGGTGGTCGGTTCGTCCATGATAAACAACGTTCGCCGGCGTTTAGCGCTCGCCAAGAACGCAGCCAATTTCAACCGTTGGCCTTCGCCGCTCGATAGAGTCGTCGCAGGTTGCCCCAGTTTGATATAGTCGAGCCCCACGTCCAGCATGCGTTGCAGTCGATCTTGGACTTTGTCGTCGCCTCGGAAAAACGAGTGCGCTTCGCGAACCGACATTTGCAACACATCATCGATCGTGCGGTCGCGATAACGAACCTTCAAGATGTCTTCGCGGTAACGCGATCCACGGCAAACCGGGCATCGCATCGACACGTCCGCCAGAAACTGCATGTCGATTTCCAGCACACCGGCGCCTTCGCAATTCTCGCACTGGCCCTTGGCACTGTTGAAACTAAAATGACCAGGCGTGAAGTTTCGCACTTTCGCGTCGACCGAGGCAGCAAACGCTTTTCGAATCGGATCGAACGCCTTCACATAGGTTACCGGTGCGCTTCTAGCCGACCGACTGATTGGCGACTGATCAACCATCACGCAGTCGTCGATCTGGCTGAGCCCGCGGACCGAATCGAATGGCAACGGCTTCGTCGATTCGCCCATCTTGGCGGCACGGATCGCACCGAAGAGCGTGTCCTGGACCAGCGAGCTTTTGCCGCTGCCCGACACTCCGGTCACCAGCGTTAAAACGTTCAGGGGAAAATCAACGTCGACGTTTTGCAGATTGTGTCCCCTGGCACCCTTTAATGTGATGTGACTGTGCGGAGTTCGAGGTTTGTGATTTCGCAGCGTTCTGCCACGTCGCCCCGTCAAAAACTGGCCCGTCAAACTGTCTTCGTCCGCCAGCATTTCCGCCATCGTTCCATCGAACATGACTTGGCCGCCACCAACCCCTGCGGTCGGTCCAATCTCGATCAACCGATCCGCCAATCGAATCATCGTCTCATCGTGTTCGACCACGATCACCGAGTTCCCTCGATCGCGAAGACCGACAATGGCGTGCGACAATCGCTCGACGTCGGCAGGGTGCAGCCCCGCGGTGGGCTCGTCCAGAACGTACAGCATGTTGACTAGACTGCTGCCCAGCGCCGACGTCAGTGCCACTCGCTGGGTTTCGCCGCCCGATAGAGTTCGCAGCGTCCGATCGAGTTGCAAGTAGCCAAGCCCAACGTCTTGCAAGTATCCGATTCGGTCGGTGATTTGCGTGATCGGTTCTTTGGCGATCTGAGTTTCTCGCGTCGCCAATTTCATCGCATCAAAAAATGACGAGACTTGGTCAGCCTGCATTGCAAGCAGGTCCGCAAAGTTGCGTCCATCGATTTGGTAAGCGAGAGCTTCTGGTTTTAGACGTTTCCCCTTGCATGCGTCGCACGGAGCGTAGGATCGAAAACGCGACGCAAAGATGCGGACGTGCATCTTGTATTTTTTGCGATCCAACCACGCAAAGAACCCGTCGAGCCCGCCAAAGTTGCGTTCGGGGACTCCGCCAACGATCAACTTTCGATGCTTCGCCTTCAACTTGCTGAACGGAATATCGACGGGGATGCCGTATTCGTCGGCCAATTCCAAAAGCTCGAACTTTTCATGTTCGTACGACGGTGTGTTCCAGGGGGCGATCGCACCTTCGGCAAGCGACAGAGACTTGTCCGGTACGACCAAGTCCATGTCCATGCTGACCACATCACCAAACCCTTCGCAAACCGGACAGGCCCCCAGCGGATTGTTGAAATTGAACAATCGGGGCACGGGATCGGGAAAGTCGATGTCGCACGCATCACAACGACGATCACGACTGACCACGCGGCGGATCCAATCACGCCCATCGACCGCCGTGATCGTACGCACGTCGGTGGTCTCGCTGGCGGACGTGCTTAAGAACACAACCGCGCGGCCGTTACCTTCGTTCATGGCCGTTTCCATCGACTCCGTCAAACGTTCGACCGAATCGGCGCCGGTCACGCGGTCCACGATCACCGTGATCTCCAGTCCTTTCTTGCCGATCTTCTTGGCCAATCGTCCGCGGTCTTCGTCGGACAGGTGGAACGTTTCATCGCCAGCGACGAGCCGCAGATAGCCTTCCTGTTGCAATCCCAACAGAATCTCGCTGGCCGATTTCGGATTGGGCAACCAGATCGAGAACCCAATCATCATGCGAGTTCCGTCCGGATGGTCCGATAACTGCTTTGCCACGACGGCCGGATCTTCGCTTTCAACCATTTCGCCACAAGAATGGCAAAACAGGGTCGCCGCTTTGGCGAACAGCAGACGCATGTGATCTGCGATTTCGGTCGACGTTCCGACGGTGCTGCGGTTGGTCTTGGATCCGCCGGCTCGAGTCACTGCGATCGCGGGCGGGATCCCATCGATCGCGTCGCAATCTGGCTTGTCGAGTCGCTGCAGGAACTGTCGCGTGTAGGCCGAAAAGCTCTCGATGTAGCATCGCTGGCCCTCGGCATACAAAGTGTCCAAGGCGAGCGAAGTTTTACCGCTACCCGAAACACCGCAAATTGCGACCAACTTACCGCGGGGAATATCGATATCGACGTTTTGCAGGTTATGGACGCGGCAGCCGCGAACGGAAATGACATCAGGTGACAAGACAATCGGATCCGGAATCAAAAGGACAGCATGGGACGCGTCAATTCTGACACCATTTCGCATCGGAACGAAGGGCGCCGCCAACCACAGTGACCAACAACCTGCCAAAATTGAGATTCGCTTGAACCTTTTTGACATGACGAAGAAACGATGAATTTCGGGTCGGTTTTGCCAGGCATTGGTGTTTGGGCTGTTCGCCAGCGTTCAATCGGGTAACATTTCGGGTGGTTGGATCGTCGATTGTGAAATCGCCGCCGGGATCCCAGATGGATTCCTCAGCGGCACCCGTTCCCTTTTCGTTCGTCCCACTTGGTAGGTCTCCAAGCTGGCCTCTTTCTTTTTGGCCCGGAAAGTAAATGACGGGTCGTGAATCCTTGCCTAGGAGTTAGCGTTGGGAAGGAAATTGTATTGCGGAAACTTGAGTTTTAATGTCTCAAGCTCCGACCTCGAAGAGTTGTTTGCTCAGTTCGGGACAGTCGATAGTGCTCAGGTCATCACCGATCGTGACACTGGTCGAAGTAAAGGTTTTGGTTTTGTTGAAATGGGCACCGACGAGGAAGCTCAAGCCGCGATCAACGGCCTGCACGAACAAGAACACGACGGTCGTTCATTGACCGTTAACGAAGCTCGCCCACGCGAAGATCGTGGCGGCGGCGGTGGTGGCGGACGCGGCGGTTACGGCGGTGGCGGTGGCGGTGGCGGTGG
>JBAUHR010000045.1:0-9396 GCA_049680385.1 Rubripirellula sp.
GCGTTGTCGTAAGCCGCGGCCGGCTCGATCGGCCGCGGGGCGAGGGTTTGGACGTTGGCGTTCTTCATCGTGTTGTTCCGTGTGGGGAAGAAAGTCGTGAAAACCGTTTCGGTGAGCACAGAGAGCCATGACTTTTCGCCGGCAGCAAGCGAAGTCCGGCGGACGTTCCAAGGAATGTTGAATGTTTTTCATTACCGGCGAACGACGGCGAAAAATGTGGCGTGCCGGCCGGCTCCGGTGCGCGGTATGGTTTGCCGTCCAACGAGAAAACGCCCGGCAGTTGCGGGCGCTGGGCGTGTGTCGCGAAGCCGCGGTCTCCGGCTAGAAAGGGATGACCGAATGCGGGTTGTCGCCGGTGATTCGGAATTGGTTACCGGTTGTCATTTCGGCGTACAGTTCGTGGTCGCGTCGCGTGACCCATTTCACATCGCCGGGTTCGCGGTCGGCGGTTCCCGGTCGCCAGCACTCGTAGCGGCAACCCGGTTCGGGATAAACCTTCTCGCCTTCTTCGAGGTGCGAAAAGCAGCCGATGTCGCTGATGTAGAATTTGGTTTCCATGTTTCGTCTCCGTTGAAAGAAAGTTTTCGGTACGCCCCGTTGGTGCGTGACACATGGAGCCATGACTTTTTCAACGCAGCAAGCGAAGGCCGGCGGACATTCCAAGGAATGTTGAATATTTTTCATTGCCGGCGAACGACCGCAACAAACGCCGCCTGTGGGCCGACTCCGGTGCGCCGCATGGTTTGCCGCACAACGAGAAAACGCCCGACCGTGGCCAACGTCGGGCGAGTGTGGCGAAGCGTTCGCCGGCTAGAAGGAAAGAGGAACCAAGACGTGAGCGTTCGGTCCGGTTACCGCGAACTCGCGTCCGTTGGTTGTTGCGGCGAGGATGCGGTTGCCGCGGCGGGTGATCCCGACCACGGTCCCGCGTTCAAACCGGCCGGCGATCGTCCGCAGCTCGTAACCCATGTCGGCTTCCGGCTTGGCGGTCTCGCCATCAACCAAATCCTCGATTTCGCGTATCTCACCAATCGTTTTCATGGCGTCGCCTCCCCTTCAAACTCGAACCTTGAATCGGCCGCGTTCGGTTTTTACGAACCGGCTTTCGTCGCCGCGTTTGAGGTCTCGCAAAATGGCCGAGTACAAAGTCGCGTGCGGCGTCTTGCCGCCAGGGCTTTCCCAAAGGTTTTGTTCCACCATCGCGGTGATCATTTCTTGCGAGTTCATCGGTTCGCCGGCGGTTTCCAAAACCTGCAATGCCGCTTTGACGCACGAAAGCTTTTTCCCGCCGGCGGCGGCCGTTTCGGTTTTCGCTTTCTTCTTCAACACCCGTTTGGGTTCATCGGACGCCGGCGTCGCCGCGCGAGCCGGCCCTTGAAGCCGGGCGGCGGTTTTGATGCGGACCTTTTTGTTGGTCGCCAAATTGGTCGCGTCCCAGCCGCCGGATGGATTCTCCGCGTCGATCCGGACCGTGACCTTTTTGTTGGTGACCTTTGCGAAGTACTCGCCGCCGATCTTTACGTCTGCTTTTTTCATCTTCGTTTCTCCGTTTGGAATCGTTCGTGGTTGGCTGCCATCGTCAGGCGGCGGGCACCAACCCGCCGCGACGCCGGCCCGAGGTTTCTGAAGAAAGGGGCCGGCGTTTCGGCTTTGGTCTACAGCACCTCCCCCAATGCGCTTTGTTTGATCGTGTCCAGCATCTCGCAAAAGATGTAGTGCTCTTCGAGCAGTGGGCCGGCCGGGCCGCCGTGGTCGCAGTCCGCCATTTCAAGTGCGTCTACCAAGGGCCGAAGGTTTTCAGCGATGCGGTAGTACGCTTGCCGCATCTCTTGGGCTTTGTGCTGATCCATATTTCGGAAGAGCGGGGCGAGGGCTTCGGCGCGGGCCTTTTGGGTTTCGGTCATGGGCATGGTTTGGTCTCTCTCGGAAAGGGTTTTGAAAAACGTTTTGCTGTTTGGCGTTAACACACATGGAGCCATGGGTTTGGAAACAGCTCAAGCGGATCCGGGCGGCTTTCCGCATTCTTTTTCCACGTTCCTGGGAAGCTGCGATAACCTTCGACACAAGGGCGAATTCAACCGTGAATATTCTTTTGGAACTTCACGGCCAGTCCGTCGATCGCGTCGTGAAGGTCATCGAGTTCGCCGAAATAGCGGTCGAACTTTTCGGGTTTGGCCGCTTCAAGGATCGGCATATTTTTGACGGACGCGTGCAACTGCTCTATCAGTCCGAGCGCAGTGGTGCGTGCGTACAAAAGGTCAGCGGCCGTGGGACGAGTCTTCGCGGTTTCCATGGGAGTGTCTCCGTTGACGGAAAAGAAATTCGTTTCGGTGACACACATCAGCCATGGCGCATGCGAAAGCTCAAGCGAAGTTCGGACAAAACTTGCAGCTTTCTTGCGGTCGACGACGTGGCCGCGTGTCGGCCGCCGGCAAGGCTTTGGTAAACGATGCCGGGAACAAGAAAACGCCGCGGTGTGGGGTAAACGTCGCGGCGTGTGTGGGCGGAGGCGATTGGATGGCGGATCAGTTGCCGTCGTCTTCCGATTCAAGCAACTCTTCGAGCCGCGCGGCGCAGTGGCGAAGCGTTCCGACATCGTCCCAACCGATCCGCGTCTTGCCACCTGGTGCCGGTTGATCTTCAATCATTCGTTGGACTTTTTCGGCCAATCGCAGGGCGTCGGCGTGGGCGGCAACGTAGGCGTCTTCGAGACTTTGGTTTTTTGTCATGGTTTATCGTTCCGTTGGAAGAGAAAAAGAAGGCCGGCGGTGTTACTCGTACCGCCGGCCGTTTGGGTGTCGATTAGCAATCGCGGCAGGTTTCCCACGCCCGTTTGCTGCCGTAGCAAATCTGTCCGCCTTCGACGATGTAGACCATCGCGTCGTCGGCGACGTCTTGGTTGTCGAAGAATTCGCTGGCGTCTTCTTCGCTTGCTTCGTTCATCTCCACGCCGCTGGTGACGCCGGCGATCCGGTTTTCAAAGGGCCAGTTCTCTTGCGTCATCAACCGCACTTCGCAGTCGTCGCCGTGTTGTTCGCGGTAGTCTTCGAGAAGTTCAATCAATTGCGAAACCGTCATATTTGTCTCTCCGTTGGGGTGAATGAAAAACCGTCTTGCGGTGGTGACAGAGAGCCATGCGTTTCAAACGGCATCAAGCCGATCCATGCAGCAATTCGCAGGGTTTTTCCATGTTTTGCGATGTCGCCGACAAAGGCCGCGTGTCGCGTAACTCGCAATCGTCGCCACCTACGTTTGACCTACCCGGTTCCCGTCTTAGATGGCGAACGTGGCCGCCAGAAAACGAAAAAACGCCGCGGGGCAAGCCGCGGCATCTGTGATGCGTTAAGCCGCCGGCGGTCAGATCGAACGGTCGTACTTGCGGGCCAGGTCAAGAAGTTTTTTCTTGACCGGGCGGAAGTCGCATCCCGTATCGCCGGCGGTCAGTTCGCCGAATCGTTTGTTGCGAAGGTCGCCCTTGTACCAACCCTTCGTCCAGCCAAGCCGGTAAAAGAGCCGGTTCAGTTCCGTTTCACCGTGGCCGGCGTCCGGCCGATCCCAACAGCTCTTTGTGCCGGGCTTCTTCGCGTAGTCCCAACCGCTGCATCGTTTGGTGTTGAGGGCGAGTTCGGCCAAGCCCAAAACCATCTGGATGTAGCCGGTCAGTTTGGTTTTGTTGAGCGTGCCGGCGAAGGCCCGAATCTCAACTCGGTTCCGGCCGCGGGCAAGGTGCGTCAAATTCAAAAGATGGTAGCGGTCGGCTTCGCAGCGAATCTTTGCCGCCTCCTTCGTGCCGTAGGTCTTGATCTGTTTCGCCCAATGGTTTCGTTCGCGGCGTCGCGTGCCGGTCGCTGCGTAGATCGCCTTTTCATGGTTGGCGATCAGCGAGATCAGTCGGGCCAAGGCCGCAGCGTCGCCGTTCCATGTGATAGTGATATGAAGACCACAACTTTCGTTCAGTCGCGCCCCGCGTGCCTTGATCGCGTCGACCGCGGTCCCGACGTTTTGCATTCCCTCGTAGCCGCGAAGGACCGGCGATACGAACTCGCATGGTTTGCGTCCCATCGGCGTGCGGATGCTGCCGTCGCGTTCGGCCTTCCAGCCCGCCGGCAGCCAAGCGACCGGCAACCCGTTGTGGTAGCCGCCGATCGGCGTGGCGTCGTTACCGGCAATATGCGTTTCAATTTCAATACCGAAGCTGATGTCGTTGGCATGCATGTTTGTGTCTCCGAAAGGCGTGTGAATTCGTTTCTTGAATGCACATGGAGCCATGGGTTTCGAGACACCTCAAGCGAAGCTCGGAAGTAATGTTTCCGTAATTCGCATCTTTCTTTTCACGCCCGCACGGGGCCACGTTTGCCGCTGTTTTGCCGTGCAAGATAAGCGGCCGATGATGCCGAACAGGCGAATCAACGCGACAGTCGCCGGCGTGTTGGCCGTGTCGCAAACCCACCAACGGAGCCAGTCATGGAAGGCAAAAACGAGAACGTCAATCCGAACCGGATGACTGTTGAGCAGTTCGCCAAGTTGCTGACGAATTCCTACCGGCAGCGTGTGCTGGCGGAACACATCGAAGCGGATCTTGCCGCCGGCGCACCTACCAACTCCGACGGCACCATCAACTTGGCTCACTACGCCGCATGGCTATTGCAGGAGAAACACCGTGGCGATTGATATTCAAAAGATGAAACCGAGTGCGTGCTGCCGAACACTCAACAGCACGCCGCTGGGAACCGTCATCAATGAACGCCAACTCTATCGCTACCGAACCGAAGCAGGCATTCGCATCGGAGACGGCACACATGTGGACTTGCTCAAGTTCACCGCATGGCTAATCGAGAAACGTCACGCCCCGAAGCCGCCGGTCGATGGGGATCCGTATGCAAAAGTCAAAGAGAAGGCTCGCGCACGCAACGCCGCGGTCGCATTGGCCGGCCGAGACATCGGCGACCTTCCGGTGGTGGAAAACACCCAGCGCAAAGCAAAGGCCGCCGGCAGCTTTCAGTATTTTTGCGAAGCGTATTTCAAACTCACGTTCCATCTCTCGTGGTCGCCGGATCACATCAAGGTGATTCGCAAAATTGAGGAAGCCGTTGTTCGCGGCGGTTTGTTTTCGCTCGCCATGGCTCGCGGCAGTGGCAAGAGTTCGCTCGCCGAGGTCGCGTGCATCTGGGCGGTGCTCAACGGCTATCGTGACTTCGTTTGTCTGATCGGCAGCGACGAAGGTCACGCTTGCGACATGCTCGACTCGATCAAAACGGAACTTGACGCCAACGAAAAGTTGTTGGCCGACTACCCGGAGGTTTGTTTTCCGATCCAAGCATTGGACGGAATCTCAAACCGCGCCAATGGCCAACTTTACCAAGGTAAACGAACGCAAATCGGTTGGACAGCGAAAGAGGTTGTGTTGCCCACAATTGCCGGCAGCGAAGCGAGCGGCGCGATCATCAAGGTCGCCGGCCTCACGGGGCGCATCCGCGGCATGAAGTTCAAACGCCCCGATGGCAAGACGGTGAGGCCGTCCCTGGTCGTATTGGACGACCCGCAAACCGACGAATCAGCTCGCTCGCTTTCACAATGTGCTAACCGGGAAGCGATCCTCGCCGGTGCCGTACTCGGACTCGCCGGCCCCGGCAAAAAGATCTCCGGCATCATGCCTTGCACCGTCATTCGCCCCGGCGACATGGCCGACAGCATTCTCGACCGCGACCGTCACCCCGAGTGGAACGGTGAGCGAACGCGAATGGTCAATTCGTTCCCCACCAACGAAACGCTCTGGGAACGATACGCCGAAATCCGCAGCGAAGGGTTCCGAGCCGGCGATGGTGGCGCGGCGGGAACGCAGTTCTATCGCGAGAGCAAGGCGGCCATGGATGAAGGAGCGGACGTGGCGTGGAAAGAGCGGTTCAACCACGACGAACTATCGGCCATACAGCATGCAATGAATCTGAAGTTGCAGGACGAAGCCGCGTTCTTCGCTGAATATCAAAACGAGCCGCTGCCCGAAGAAACCGTTGACGCCGATCAACTGACTTCGGATCAGGTCGCAGGCAAAATCAACAACATGCCACGGCGGACTATTCCCATCGCCGGCAATCACCTCACCGCTTTCATTGACGTACAGGGCAAACTCTTGTTTTATGTCGTCGCCGCTTGGGAGGACGATTTCACGGGCTACGTTGTTGATTACGGAACGTACCCCGATCAACAACGTCCGCACTTTACGCTGCGGGACGCCCGCCATACGCTCGCCGGCGCGAGTGATCGAACTGGACTCGAAGGCAGCATTTACGCCGGCCTCGATTCGCTGACGACCGACTTGCTTGGCCGCGAATGGCAGCGAGACGACGGCGCGGCGATGAAGATCGGCCGATGCTTGATCGACGCCAACTGGGGCCACTCGACCAATGTCGTTTATCAGTTCTGCCGGCAGAGTCCCCATGCGTCGATCTTGCTTCCATCACACGGTCGCTTCGTTGGAGCGTCATCGAATCCGTTCAGCGAATACAAACGCCGGCCCGGCGATCGTGTTGGCTTGAACTGGCGAATCCCATCCATCAACGGCAAGCGGGCGATCCGCCACATCATCTACGACACGAACTGGTGGAAGTCATTCACACACGCCCGACTCGCCGTCGCGATGGGCGATCGTGGTTGCTTATCAGTCTTTGGCGAACGCGCCGAGCAGCACCGCATGTTCGCCGAACAGGTCACCGCCGAGTACTTCGTCAGAACTGAAGGCCGCGGCCGAACGGTCGACGAGTGGAAAGCCCGCCCCGAACAACCCGACAACCACTGGCTTGACTGTTTGGTGGGTTGCGCCGTCGCTGCGTCCATGCAGGGCGCACTGTTGTTTGGAACCGACATCCCTTCGGCACCCAGACGCGAGCGACTGAGCTTCAAGGAAATGCAGCAACGCAAACGAAGCTAATCACGTAAATCCAGAAGATTTTATCGCTTCGTTTCGTCATATCGCGGCCAAACCGGGTAGGTCTATTCCAGAAGGACACCACAACTCACCAACACAGCCAAAATGCCAGACGACCTCGAAGACGAGATTCGTGAGAACGCGGCCGGGCCGGCGAAAGCGTCGGGCGATGCCGGCAGTGTGGAACAGCACAAGCTGACCGATCAGATCGCGGCTGACAAACATCTCGCCGGCAAGAAGGCCGTTGCCAAGCCGCATCGCGGACTTCGCTTCAACAAGATCGTGCCGCCGTCGGCCGGCTGATCTTTCTTTCAATCCAACACCACGACCACAGGGCTGCCGGGGACGGCAACAGGAACAGCACGGATGCTGAAAACTTTGTCAGGGATAATCGAGCAATTGCGCGGCGGAGTTGCCCATCGGCCCGACGCCTCTGGACGCTCGCCCCGGCAGCCCTTGTTTTCACGATTGCGAGCGAAGTACGACGCGGCGAACACGACGCTCGACAACATGAAGCACTGGTCGCGGGCCGATGGGCTTTCGGCCTCGTCCGCGAACAGCCCCGAAGTCCGCCGCACGCTTCGCAACCGATCGCGATACGAAGTTGCCAATAACAGTTACGCTCGCGGGATCACGCTTACGCTGGCAAACGACGTGGTCGGAACCGGACCGCGATTGCAAATGCTGACCGCGGATGATGCTGCGAACCGGTTCGTCGAAGCCGAGTTTTTCGCTTGGTGCGAGGCGATCGGTTTGCCTGAGAAATTGCGAACGATGCGGCTCGCACGCGTTTCCGATGGTGAATCGTTCGGTTTGCTGACTAGCAACGAGCGACTCGATACGCCAGTCAACCTCGATTTGCGATTAATCGAAGCCGACCAGGTTGCGTCGCCCACACTTGCGAACGACTCCGCACGATACATCGACGGCATCCGCTTCGACGCCGACGGCAACCCGACCAGCTATGACGTCCTTCGTCATCATCCCGGCGATGATTTCTTCGCTTACGAGGAAGAATACAACACCGTGCCTGCCGCCGCGGTGCTGCACTACTTCCGCTGCGATCGACCGGGTCAGATTCGAGGCGTTCCGGACATCACGCCGGCGTTGCCACTGTTTGCACAACTGCGTCGGTTCACCTTGGCTGTGCTCGCCGCTGCCGAAACCGCCGCCGAGTTCGCCGGCATCCTTTACACCGACGCACCAGCCAACGGTGAAGCCGACGCTGCCGAACCGTTCGAGCCAATCGAACTCGAAAAGCGAATGCTTCTCACCATGCCCGGCGGCTGGAAAATGGCCCAGATGAAGTCGGAGCAACCGGCGACAACCTACGCCGAGTTCAAGAAAGAAATCCTCAACGAAATCGCTCGTTGTTTAAACATGCCGTTCAATGTCGCCACCGGGAATTCATCGGGCTACAACTATGCATCGGGTCGGCTAGATTTCCAAACCTATCACAAGTCGATCCGCGTTGAGCAAACCCAACTTGCTCGCGTCGTCCTGGATCGAATCCTGACCGCTTGGCTCCGCGAAGCCATTCTCATCGAGGGCTATCTGCCCAACTCGCTTCGCACGCTCGATTCAACCTTCGAGCATCAATGGTTCTGGGACGGGCATGAACATGTCGACCCGGCCAAAGAAGCCAACGCCCAAAAGATCCGTCTCGCCAGTCATACGACAACTCTGGCCATCGAATTCGCGCGGCAGGGGCGTGACTGGGAGACGGAACTTAAACAGCGTGCGAAAGAACTCGCACTGATGCGTGACCTCGGTCTGACGATCGAGTCCGACGAATCTGATTCACAACCCGAAACCGAGGTCACGGAAGACAATGCCGAAGAGTCTCAAAGCCAACAACCCAATTGAAGCCGAAGCCGAATCGGTCCCCAGCAGCCTTCGTATCGTTTGCGACGACGCCGCGACGATTCAACTCGCTGCCGCCGAAGAAGCCGGCGAAGACAAACCCGCGCTTCGCAAGTTCAGCATGACCGCCTACACCGGCGGCGCGATGCGATTGGGCGGTTGGCCTTACCCGGTCGTCGTTGACCTCGCCGGCATGCGAGTCACCCGCAAGTCGCGTCCGATCCTCAAAGACCACGATCGCGGCAGCATCGTCGGCCACACCGACGACATCACGATCAATGATAAGTCCCTCGTTGTCGCCGGCGTCATCTCGGGCGTCGGAACGACCGCTCAAGAAGTGATCGCGACCAGCGAGAACGGATTCCCGTGGCAAGCGTCGCTCGGTGCCAGTGCCGACAAGGTCGTCTTCATTCCCGAAGGCAAGACCGCACAAGCTAACGGCCGCGAACAAAAAGGTCCGATCTACATCGCCCGCAAGTCAACACTCGGCGAAGTCTCGTTCGTCGCCCTCGGTGCCGACGACAACACCGAAGCCCGAGTCGCTGCCGGCTTGGCTGAAAGCGATGAGCCAGAAGACACCGAACCCGAAACCACCGACGACCTCGAAC
>JBAUHR010000046.1:0-2590 GCA_049680385.1 Rubripirellula sp.
CGACAACGCACCGCTGACTGCAAGTGCCGCCGGGTAATAAGGACCACGAACATCCCACGGTTCGTCTCGGCCTGTAATCGTCGGCGATGAGGTCCATATCGCAAATCCGAAGACCGCACCGACGCAAAACGATGCCACCGCAGCCAAGGGGCGTCGACGCATCTGTTCCGCCATCGGAGCAGACACTTCACTCGTTGGTGCATATGGGCTATTAGACATCTGCTTCATCGACGAACGGTGCCCGTCACCGAGTACGGACAGTTGAGTTTCCATTTGTCAAACCGCGCAAGCCGTACTTCGGTGCACGGGTTGGTTCGCCGCATGGTAGCAGGTCCACGGCAACCACCTCGGGTGACGTTCACCAAGATCATACCGCGCCGAAATGCCGGAATCGAGTGTCAAAAAAGCGAGTCGGGTGAAACGTGTGCCAACCGTTCAGCTACAAGGTCCGCTATTTCGCGCTCCATTCGACGAAGCAAGATCCAACGTTTGAAGATGCCTGACGCATTCCATTCGTCTGCGTACTTCTGTTCGATTTCGATGCGAGCTTCAGCCTCGATCCCATCCAACAGACGCTCAAAGCCGTCAGCCACAAAGTCCGATGACGTATTGCGAAGTTTTTCGGACAGAGTCATGTGTTACTACTTGAGTCGCTGTGATCGTTTGGCCGTCGAAACAGCCAGCGAACGAATTGCGGAATATACGTGTGGGGCATGTAGAACGGCCAAGACAACAGTTTTACGATTGGCGACCGCGTGTGCCATTTCTGTACCTGCGCATCATATGGATCGCGAAAGCTATTTATGAAACGGCGTAATTCACGTAGCGTCATGTTTGTATTGCGTCGGCGAACGGTGCCCGTCACCGAGGACGGACGGTAGAGCATCCATTCGTGTAATCGCGCAAGCCGTCCTTCGGTGCACGGGATGGTTATCGCCCACGTGGCGACACGTTCCTCAGTATACGGTGTACATCCTCACGAATCGACATCCAGTCAGTCTCCGACTCAGGATCAGTCAGCGAGTCATTGCTTTCGATTGCGTGTTGGAGTTCGGAAGCGAGATCATCAAAACGATGTCCGATCGCGGGATGGAGGTCGTGCGGGATCGCGTGCGGCAAAAAGTGATAGACCGCCGTCTCGTGGTAGAACCAGGGGTCACGGCCGCAAAGACCGTCGGCGTATCGTTCCACCAATTCATCAACACGTTGAGTCGGTAAGTCAAATACGTGAGTCGCGAGATCACGCCATTCTTGGATTGTCGCTTGTCGCTGGTCTTCGATCTGATCTTGCACGACCGCAAAGGTCATGAAGCGATCGGGTAGCGATTCAATTCGTTGCGGTGCACGCAATGCGGTTAGCACAGCGATGGTAGGTTCAAAATAGGTGCGGATCGGAGTGCGGATGTGTTTGTGGCCCGTCCAATGCCACGCCGCAACGTGGTACACCTGTGGGTGATCCCCATGTGCGGAGGTGAAACGCTCGCATGCCTCAGTGAGCAGGCGATGTGCATCGGGATAGAACTCGTCATTCGGCTCGCTCCATGCGAGTCGCCGCGAGTTGCGTTCATCCTCAGAAAGCTTGCACCAAGCGTCAAGGTTCATGATTCAATGCGATAACGGCGGTCGTCACCGAGCACCGCCAATGTGGTTTCCATTTGTAAAGACGACATGCGGTGCTTCGGTGCACGACATGGTTCGCGGTTCTTACTGGCGATCGACGACGACCGCCTCAATCCGGTCAGGTTTTTCCGGTGTTGATCTTACGACAGTAAAACTGTTCCCTTTCTCTCCCGCTAGAACCGCATTGGCAAGTGCGTCAGATGATCCGTCAAACGTCATCGAGATTCCATTCGGATCAAGAATGCCGTGAATAAAGTCGCCACCGACAATCTGACGTGTTCGGTGCCCATATCCAACCCAACCGTCGTGTCGAAATCCTGACTGCGGCTGTGCGACGAGTTTGCCGTCGATCCGTTTAAGCGTGAAACCGGTTAGATTAGACGGTCTTGTAAGTCGGAGTCGACTAATGGAGTGCTGTTGGAGAACCTTGCCTCGGTCCACCAAACAAACGTCCGCGGCGACATGCGAGGGTTCCCATTTAAGCGGGTCAACGGGCTTGTTCAAAATTGTGATTTTGCCAGTGTGCCAGGTCGCAAGCACTGGAAGATCCTCACCAAAGATCGTCTTGGGATCAATGAATTGGCCGCCACTTTTGGCATCGAAACTCTTCAAATAAAGGCGTGATTTGCGTAGTTCCCAGGAGCATTGATACCTGCGCGAATGAAATCCTGGATCATCGATTCTAACGTGGCGGGGAAACATAAAACCGTGCAGCGGAAACTCTCGAATAAACTTGTGCTCTCCATCAACATCAATCGCATCGCAATGCACAGCTTGAAGCTGTGTTGCAAGTGAAACGACAAACGCAATCGTAAGTGAGTAACGGTACATGTTTTGTCCGCGAACGGCAGCCGTCACCGGGTACGGCGAGTTGGTTTTCCATTTGTAAACGCGCGATGCCGTACTCCGGTGCACGGCATGGTTCCCCGCGATCTTGTCGACTAATCGGGTGGCAATGCATCAGCATTGG
>JBAUHR010000047.1:0-22338 GCA_049680385.1 Rubripirellula sp.
GTGCTAGAGATAGTCTTCTGATTGCATGCGATTTCCCTGCGTACTACTTTCTCTATCGCAACGATCTATACGAACTCTATAAGCGATCCCTAGAGGAAGCATCTTTGCGAACCAACGCAAATATTACTTTGCTTGTTCCAAACGCGACGGAGCGTCGTCGACTAATGAAGGATTTGTATCCTCTTCGACGTTTCGACGAGTTGAGAAAGAAAACCGATTTCCTTCCGAAACTCCGACTGTTGGGCCAAGCGGTCGATAAACCTGAGGCCACCACGGTCGAAGATTTCTACGATTCCGTTGAGCTACTTAATCAAACCGCAATCGAACAATTTGATTTTGTGGTCGAAGAGGTCCCGCAGAGAATTCCAATTTTCGGCTGGGTCGCAGATAAGAGTCGGGCTACTTTCGCGATTCCGACGCACATGCCTGGTGACGATGGAGTGGAACACGCCTTTCGCACGAGGGACAAGGGCCTTGTTCGAGCGCTCGACCAGATTTTCCGCAATTATGTTGTTGGTAAACATACGAAGGGACCAGTTGGAAAAAAAACCAAGAAGAAAGACCAATCCTGATTTGCCTGCTGCAACGCTCAAGCCAACTTTGCAGCAGATCCGGTAACGACTGTGCCTATGCTCACTACTCACACGGAATGCCTCGATAGCTCGATTTTCTCACTGAGTAAACACGATTGCTTTGCTTGCCAGACGCACATTGACTCGTTGGTATTCCGAGGACTCTGACGAGGCAGTTTAGATTCCATTCAACCGTGCGGCGACGCATGGCGATGCTTCCGAACGGCGGCTTCGCATTCCAGCGTGATAGGCGTCGCGATCGCAGGCTTGTCGTCTGATGTGTGGCAGAGAAAGAGTTCGAACTGATGCATAATTCCGTGGTCGGGTAGGGCGAACTCGCTTGTGTCGAACGACATTGTACAATTGCCGACCGAGACCAGCCAAGTCGCGACAACTTGGCGACGAAACGAAAGACTTGGACGCGAAAAGCGACTTCAAATATGGCTGACGGATTTCTATCCAATTTCGACTACGAAATTTTCATCAGCTATGCGCGTGGGAACAACGGGCCCCACGGCAGCGACGCACTCGGGTGGGTGAGTCAATTCAAGATGCGTCTTGAGGCGATTCTTTCGTCGAGGTTACCGGGGCTGCGGATTTTCTTTGACGATGGATCCTTGCTTGGCGACGAGAATCCGGAATCTTGCGAAGAGTATGCTGCGCAGTCGGCGACGCTGATCGTTGTCCTGTCGCCGCTCTATTTGTCGCGTCAGTTTTGCTTGGATGAGCTAGCTTCGTTCGTCAATGAGAATGGAATCAATCGCATTTTTTGCGTTCTCTTGGATGACGTGGAGCTTCAAGAACGGCCGGACGAGCTAAAGACGATTGGGTACGACTTTCAGCATCGTGACCCAATTGACCGCACCATTCGACGCCCGATGGATTTGAATAGCGCTGAAGCAGAGGATCAACTGTACCGATTGGCCGGGCACGTGGAGCAACGGCTGAACGAATTGGCGGAAACGACTATCGAAGTCAATGCAACGGCAACCTATGGTCCAGCCAAAGTCGATGCCGACAGGCTTCCCAGCGGAAGCGGGCAATTTATTGGGCGGGCAAGTGAATTTCGGCAAATTGACGAAGCAATCGAGCGACCTGAGACTCCGGTCGTCGAGATCGTCGCGAGGGGTGGCGAGGGAAAGACGAGCCTGCTAACAAACTGGATTGCCCATCGCTCTGTCGATGGCTGGGGGACGATCCGATCTGTCTTTGCATGGAGCTTTTACAGTCAGGGATTGAACGAACAGGAGGCGTCCACCGATCTCATGTTTGAAGAGGCTTTTCGATTCTTCGGGCATGAAGGCGATATTCCGTTGTCGCCACACGAGAAAGGAAAACTGCTCGCGAAAAGCGTTGCGAAAGCAAGTGGTTTGCTAGTTCTCGATGGGGTGGAGCCACTGCAGCTTCCGCCCGGACCCAACGAGGGAGCGCTGAAGGATCCAGGGCTCCGCACTCTGCTGCGAACTACCGCGTTGGCTTCTGATCCAGGCTTGGTTTTGATGACGACCCGGATACCCATTTCAGATCTCGATGAGTTACGACCTCGTCGAGTGGCACCAATCGAATTGCCGCCGTTAGATACAGAATCGGCTCGACAAGTCTTAGCCAACGGCGGAGTTAAAGCGGACGACATGCGACTTGATGCCATCGCGGATTCACTTCAACGTCACGCGTTGTCTTTGCAGCTTGCTGCCAGCTACATCCGCGAAGCACTAGAGGGTGATGTATCGCGATGGAAAGAGGATGGGCTATCGGATCAAGATGAAGCGGACGGAGGTCATGCGTTTCGTGTCCTGCACGCTTATGAATCGTGGCTTTCTGGAACCAACGCTACAGCAGCATCCCTAAGAATGCTGGAGATGGTCCGTCTGCTTGGGTTATTTGATCGCCCCATTTCAAAGTCAGTGTTTTTTCACTTGTTTGGAAGTGAGCACTCTTGCGACCTCACCTCGAATCTGGCTGTCGCGGATGAAACGACATTGCAGCGAACATTGAGCAAGCTCGTCGATCTTGGACTGGTCCTACACCAGGCTGATGGTACTCAGGCTGTCGATTGCCATCCGCTCATTCGTCAGTATTTCGCAGGCACGCTTGCCGATTTTGGTCGGAGCGCGAACCGAAAAATGCACGCTGCCGTGTACGGCCTCCTCCAATCAATGGCTCCGGATCAACCCGAGAACGCAAAGGAGAACTCGGTGCTCTTTCAAGCGGTCAGGCACGGAGTTTTGGCTGGAAAGTACGAGGCTGCTTTGTCGCTATACGAGACGCGAATCAATCACAACACCGCGACATTCGTGTGGTTGCGGCTAGGGCAGTACTCGGATGTCATCAATTGTATGGGGAACTTCACGAAGAAGTTCCCGGACGTCCCTCTGCCTGCGTTAGGGAAGAAGGACCAACGACTCGTTATGAACCAAACGGGATGTGCCTTGATGGCCGCTGGACGACCGCGGGATGCGCTCAAGGCGCTAGTGAAGAACGTGCATCTGATCCATCAGTCTGATCGCGATGGTGGAACCGCGGCTACGAACCTGAACAACGCGGCGGAATGCCTGTTCTTTTTGGGCATGCCGACATCACTTATGCAGTTTTCGGCACATGCGGCATCGGCCTTCGAATGGACGATCAAACACGGCCAGTTTACGAATACGCCCCGTGATGAAATCCATTGGGCGACCGGATTGAATGCGAGGCTTCTCTACGGAATCGGCCTTGGTCACGCTGGCTTGCTGATGGAGTCGCTTCAAGCACTTGATGCGACGGAGGCATGGTTTCGAACCTGTTACGCAAATGCGGATGAACTCTATGCTACTCAGCTTCGCTACTGGCGATCTCACTTGCTTTCCAATTGTTTACACGGTTCTACCTCGATCAACCGAGTTTTTGTTCAGCGCGTCGGACGCTGTCTTTCCGCGAAATATGCGTCCGTCGCCCCAAGGAAATATGATTACTTCGGCCCTTTCGATCAGGGTGCGTTCTATTTATCTCGAGCCGAACTTCGTTTGTCTCTACTAGTTGCCATTGCCGAAGGAAGGGTCGAGAAGGATGCCCTAAAGGCTTCGGATACGGATAACGTTCGCGAAGAGATGATCAATCAAGTCGAGGCCGATCTGAACCAAGCTGACCAGCGGATGTCAATGAATGCGAATCGGCTCTGGATGGGATTAATTCAGACGCGTCAGTTACAACTTGCTCGAACGAAAGAGACACTCGGGATGCCTGCCAGCGAAGCATTTGACTTCGACGCAACGTTGGCTGACGTCATGTTGCTGTCGCAGCGAGAAAGACTTCGCCTGCTCGCGACGGACGCATTGCTTGAACAAGCCCACCGCGCACGCTTGTTCGGCGATGAACCGATGGTCATTCACTGCCTAAGTCAGATAGACGCATTTGATACGACTGAGGTTGCCTACCCGTTCAAAACCAAATGGCCCGAGGTTGCTCCCGATCCCTTCGCAGCTGTTGTTCCTACTGATCTTCGATTCCGGTATCGGCAGCGAGAAAGAGATCTTCTTGCAGTTGATGACTCAACCTTTCGGCAGAAGCCCTGAGACGAAAAGCGGGATTGCATCGAGTCGCGTAACTAGCACTCGATCACCATCGCGAAATTCAATTTCGTGGAAACCCTGAAACACCTTTTTCCACTTCCGCTCGCGAATAGCGGGGTCGGTTGATGCGTCCCGGAAAAGCGACTTGAAGATCACTCCGTCCGTCCCCAGCGGCCCCGACGATTGGAACGGAATGATGAAGTGAACCAAAAATCCGTGATGAAGCCGCGACAGCACATAAACTCTCTGTGAAAAGTCTTTCTGCACATTGTCATAAAATTTGGTTTCGACAACCACAAAATCTTTTTCACCGTCACCGTCATAGTCATGTAGGCTCATTTCCGTGAATGCTCCAACGTTGGTAGTTGTGGTTTCTTGGAGCAATGCTTTCACATGTTGCGAACTCGTTGGTGTGGGCTGGTCGATGAAGGTGACGATTGGCTTGGGTTTTGCACTTTGTGGATCGTTTACCAAATCCTCGTGTGAAAAGAGGAACTTTCGCACGGGATTTTTTGCAGCCAGGGTGGTTTTCAGATCCGAGCCAATCCGACTTGGAAAAGTAGCTATTAGGTCACCCGATCCGACAGTCATTTGCTGAACCAGAGGATGCAACAACAGCGCTCGCGGTAGAACGATTAGCTCGGTCCCCTTGGCGATCAGCAATGCATCAGAAGCCAGGTCGGCGTCGTAGGCATAATGAGGCCGCAGTTCACCCATGTCTGGATCGGTCGTTCTGCTTGCAAGAATCGCTCGCTCCAATTGCTCTTTGGCGCGAGGTAACAGTTCGGTACGAACAAGCACGTTTAGCAGGGCGTCGCCCTGGGGCGGAATCGCTGTGGTGAGTGCGCTAGATCGGTACGGTCGTACAATCGCGGTGCCGACTGAATCCGCAACCGCTTGTTTCGATCTGATGAATCCTCCTAGCAAAAAATCAGGGCATTTCTGCGGCATTTGCACGGGAGCCCGACGAAACTCTTGCGGACAGTGTTTGCCGAGCACGAGTTGACCGCGCTGAAGCAATGGTCGAATATCCTGCGCGCTCGCGCCGGAGCCTAGACAAAGCAGTAGTACCGCAAGCATCCACTGTTGCTTGATGAGTCTTTTCATTTGCAAGTTCCCGTTTCCATCCGAATCACCGATTCTATAACCAGCCTGGAACCCAATCTTGGACGACTACATCCTTAAGTTCGTCTTTTAGATTCAAAGCCTTCAATACCGCCTGTGTGCTGCAAACCAGACCTGTCGTGCCATCTCCCAATGCCGCGAACAAGAGCCCGATAGCCAAAAACACGTCTTCCAATTTACCTGCTTTGGACTTGACTCTTGCTTCGATCGCAACGATCGCTCCGCTGTCACCACCCGCCACGTATCCCCGGTCTGCATCGGGACGCTGAATCGAAAAGTTGCCGCTGTATTCGACCAACGTTCCATTGTCTAATTCAATGACTACATTCGCGTGCTCGATCGTACCAACACGTCCAGGCAACAAAGTTCCAGTTCCGTTTCCAAATTTCCACAGCCGCGCTTTGGTATTGTTTTTGGTGAGCGTGTCGTTCGCGACAAGCAATGGAATCGTCTTGTTATTGCTCGGGGCTGCGTTAAATCCCATCGCCCACAATCCGTTCTTGGGCAGCTTCACCGTCGGCTTCGTGTTGACGGTATCAACTTCGATGGTGGCGCAATCAACGGACTCAAATCCATTAGCATTTCGATCCTTTGGCAGAACTGCATCTTGAACACTTGCGAACTCACGCCATCCGTTCGAGTCGCCTAGTTGCACCACCTTTGCACCTTTGCCGCCGTCCACGACGTGCTGACACGTAAGCCCGAGCAAACGGTCTGCGGTTGCATGCAACAAACCTAGCGTACCAAAGTCGGCCAGATTTGACGGCGGTGCGATTGGTATCCCACCGACGACCGGAGCATCAAATGGGATTGGATTCTTGGGCTGTCCGGCACCACGTGCATAGTATCCATCGAATTTTGCCAACAGGTAGAATTGACCTTCAATCACCTTAATAGGGATTCCCTCGTACTGCTTGGGCAAAAAGTCCTCCGCGGGCAGCACTGCTGCAGGCAAGACCGAAAACGCTTTGGAGGAAGCCGGATCGCTATCAAGTTCGCTTTGGGTCTCCACTTTCTTGTCGACATTGATTGCAATGACCACTTGTAAGGGCGATACAGGATGCCCGAATTTGGTCCGGTACCGCGCCGAAACTGCGGTGACATTGCCTTCTTTCATGAGACGACAGACCTTCTTTTCAACACTTTCTTTTTTATGAATTCGGCTCGTGCCTCGCTCTATGCGTTTCGTTGTCCCACCCGTTTTCCGCCACTCCTTTAGCAATTTTTCGATGGCTTTGTTCGCGCGATCGAATTGTTGTTTAAGTTCTTCTTCTCGAGCTGCAAACTCCCATTCAGCTTCTTGGAAAGTCAGGATGCGTTCAATCCTAAACGGCAGCCCTGGCTGGTACACGCCGCCATCAGACGATGAAAAGGATACCGGGACGACAGGGTTCGCGCCGTCCGTCTTCGTTTTGGGCTGAGACTTGGAAGTTTCTTTCGGTCTCGAAGACGGTTTCCGCGTGCTCTTCTTGCGAAAAGACTTCTGCTTCTTGGCTAGCTTCTTTGCCTCGGCTTTCCAAGTTTTTGTTGTAAGACGCTTGTAGCCTGGACCTCCTTTGTCGAGCGCATCCCGAATTTGCTGCTGCGATGCGCCGGCCAAGTCTTGAAACGTGAATATGCCAGCCGCGTTGAGGAGCTTTTGGCTGCCTTTGCCAAGATCGGTGATCGGCGTTAGGTCGTCTGGTTCCTTGCTCACGTTAGCTGTCTCAGTACCAAGGTCAGGTTGTGTATCGTGCTGACAACCTAGTTTAGCTCAATTGGAACCTCAGCCCATCAAAAACCGATCAGATCGCAATTGCCAGGTGTTTGTTCGCCTCTATTGCGCCACGTGCACGTCAACCAAGCCATCGAAGTACGCGTCCTTCGATGGCTGGACGGAGATTGCCGCGTTCTCAACGGGAACACTGGTTGAGAGACCCTGCTCCATGGTGTTGGCACCATAGTTAGGCGATTGCTGCCAAGGCTCATTTACTGGCTGTATCGCAGGCAATTGGTCGCCGACAAGGTCGGGGCGTCCCAAGTGCTCGTTGACGAAATCTTGCATACGCTCTTCCCAGCCACACTCACTGATGTCAAACCGTTTTGTAGCGATGACCGATTTTTGAAAGTTCACAGATGTACTGGCTTCGTTTTTCGGCGTCTCGGCCGAAACTGGAACAGCTTTCATTCCTGCCGAGGACCGAAGCGATGGAACGACACCCTCAATTGTTTTCATTGCAGCGCCAATGTCTTCCATCGTGCGCTCAGTGACTTCCGCTTTCACTTCGGAAAAGTACTGTTCGTCGTCCATCGTGGCTCCCTGTAGATCAAGGATACCTCCGGCAGGTCGTTTGAAGTCAACGAGGAACACTTTGTCGGTGTACTGCAAATCCGACTCGACATGGAACTGAGGTGGCGTGAAGGAGATGAGCGTGTATCCAACGGCTGCTTTCTGCTCTGCGACTTCTTTGGCGGCTATGGCATCATCAAGTGCCTTCTGTCGATCTGACGTGGTCGCTTGATTTCCGATGGCGACGATTTCTTGCTCGAGCGCAGCCGTCAGCTGCTTGTTGAGCTCTTTCTTAAGGTCGATCAAGGCGGTCTCACGCGGCGCGTTGTTTTCAGCCTGGATTCGGGACTCAACGTCGGAGATCGCATCCCTAAGCTTGCTAATTGTTTGCCGAGCCGTTTCGACGTCAGCGGTGAGCTTCTTTAACTCACCACGTTTCTTCACGACATCTTCAGCGGCTTCAGTTGCTTTCTTTTTCAACTCATCCGTTACCTTTGCGGAATTCGCCAAAATCACCTGCTCCTCATAGATGTTCACCATTAGGTGTGAGGGAACCTTCAGCTTGACGGGAATCCCTTTAAGCTTCCTGTTGGTTTCTTGTGGTCGGACAGAGTCGTTTGCCATCCGGTAGAGCGATGTTGTGCTGAAGGACGTGCAGCCAAGGCATGCAGCCATCAGGGAAAAGGCCGTTAGTTTTAAAAAGCGTTGCGGTTTCATTGTTTTGTCAGTTTTTTGCGATTGTTCGATCTAAAGATGGCGGATGGCGACTCAATCCGCGATCAAAATGCTTGTAGCTCGCACATGTTGGGTTTGCAAACTTCCGGGCAAGCGGTGCAGCTACGCTGTTGATTGACGTTTAGCTCGAGGAATTGTTCGACTTCGTTTTCAAACGCAGGTGAATTGATGTCCAACCGGGTGTAGGCGACCGTTCGATCGGTGGACACCAAACTGCCCTCGTTCGGCATTCCCTGATTCGCATTTACGCTAAACGCGTTGATCAGGCTGAGCGAACTCGCCAGTAAATTTGCCGACTCCTTGATCGTCTGATCGTCAACTTTGTAGGTGACGTTCTTGAGGTAACCCTTGCCAGCTTTGCTCGCGTCGTCACTATCTTTCGATTGAAACGCGAATCCGTATGCCTGCGTGCCCGCACATGGTTTCGCGGGATCGACCAGGAAGATCTTTTCCGTGTAGCACAACTTGTGCTCGACCGTGCGGGTTGGTCGGCAAGTGTGAATGGGCACTAGGGTTGGCTTGCTGCCGACGATGTCCTTTTTTTCCCAGTAGGTCGTCTCGATGACATTGAGTTCCAGGTGAGATGGAATACGGAGCGATACCGGAATGCCCTTCATCGGCCGATTGGGGTTCACGACCAGACAGTCGTTGTCGCATCGGTCGATAGCGGTCGTGCGAAACGTATTGCATCCGCCCACCAAAACCAAACCAAAAATCAGCAACTTCTTCATCCTTGAACCCTCGCCTTGTAGTCGTTCGTCAGCACTCAAGGCCGACCTGCCTGTGGGTATCGGGTGTCGGCAAACCCACCCTTGGGTTATTCGGGTGAATCGGCTCATGCCGGTCGAAACGCATAACGGGAGGTCCGATTGCGCCGACCCTGCCGGTTGAACGGGTGGAATTGCAGCAAGCCCATCGGCCAGTGAACGCCTGACTGGGCAGCGGAAGTAGATGGCTTGCTTGGCTTACGGCAATGGAAACGAGACTGCTGGTAGAATTTCACGAAGTCTTTAAGCGGTGAATCCACCGATATTCCAGCCTCTCGAATAGCGAAATATCTGAGCGGTGCGATCGCCGCATCGCTGACTTCTTCTCGAACGTACTATCAGAGGGAGAGGCGTTCCATGCGATTGGTCGAATCTGGAAGTCGGCGGCCGTTGATCAAATGCGAGTGCTTGCAATGAGCTTGATCAGAATTGCGTATTGCACGGGACAGCAATCTGCGGACTAGTCCAGAGGAAATTCTCCCAGCAGTAGAGAAGCCCATCTAGTTGGTGAACCGATTCTCTGCTGCGCTTTGGCATCGCGTCAAATCTTTATCCGCCAAATTGAATGGGGACAAATTGCGTCTGCTTTAAGTAGTGTGAAACGCTACGATTTATCCCGAAAGCCTAGCACTTCTTTCAGCAACTGGTCTCGGTCTGACTATGGCTCAAAACTTTGCACCACCGATTACGACGTTTCGAGTTCGAACGCGGGCGAGACTTCAAGTACAGCCACGGACTGACTGAGCGATTCCCATAGTAAATGGCAGCGGGTCGAGATGTGCCGGAGAATCGTCGCGGGCCGACTCGCGGTATTGCAGCACTCAAACCCGCAAGATATCGTTCACGGGTGAAATCTCAAAATCACTATAAATTATGGCACGGGCGATTAGCTCAGTTGGTTAGAGCGCTGCTTTCACACGGCAGAGGTCACAGATTCGAATTCTGTATCGCCCATTGATTTAACTACAAGCTGGAACGCGACTTAGCGTTACCGCCATCGTTGGCGTGCGGCTTCCGATTGCAACATTCTTGGACAAACCACTGTCCAGGAATAAACCGGGAGTTTGAAAATGCCTCGTGAACGAAGTGCGCAGCCAGCGTATCGATACCACACCAGCGGCCAAGCGAGAGTGACACTTGGCGACAAGGTTTTCTATTTGGGAAAGCACGGCACGCCCGAAAGCTACGCCCGTTATTACTCGCTGTTGGCCGAGTACAACGCGAACGGGAAAGAGCCACCGGCCGGCGGATCTAGTGAACCTGAAACGCATCAAGCCGATGCGGAAATTCTGATCAAGCATGTCACAGCAGACTTTCGAGCCCGAGAGTTGCCCAACTACAAAAGCAACGAAGCGAATCACAATCGTTTCGATAACCTTTGCAAGTTGCTCGACAGCGTTCACGGAAAAGAGCCAGTCAGCGAGTTTGGACCGAGGAAACTGGAAGCACTACGGGATTCCATTTTGAAAGTCGGGATTGGTCAAGAGAAACAAAGTCCCGTCAGTCGCCAATACTGCAACGATCTAATTCGCAAGCTCATAACGATCATTCGACACGGCGTTTCGCGTGAGTTGGTTCAGCCTGATCGAATCGTCGCGCTGGAGTCATTGCCGCCATTGAAGCGCGGGCAAGCCAAAGAGGGCAAGAAACGTAAGGGCGTACCAGTCGAGAGTGTTCGGGCCACGGTGCCATTCTTGACCAAGACAGCGGCCGCGATGGTGGAAATACAGCTAGCAACGGCGATGCGGCCAAGTGAGTTGTTTCGGATGACACCAGCGATGATCGACCGATCCGGCAAAGTTTGGTTCTATCGTCCCGATGAACACAAGACCGAACACCGCGACAAGCAAAAGGCCGTTCCGATCTTGGGCAAAGCGTTGGAGGTTTTGACGCCGTATCTGTTTGGAGATCCTGATGAATTGTGTTTCACCACGTTAATCGGCACCCCCTGGAACAAAGACAACTATCGGCACGCCGTGGTGCGAGCCGCCAAGCTGGCGAAGGTGCCACACTGGACGCCGTATCAGCTACGTCACACGACTGGACAAGCAACACGGGACAAAGCCGGTCCAGAGGCAACGCAAGCTCTCTTGGGACACAGCAGGCTTTCCACTACGGAAATCTACGCCAAAGCATCGGAGGCCAAAGCTATCGCAGCCGCAAAGGTTGCACCGAGACTGTAATTCACAACAATGATGATTCACGTCGACGACGGTTGGCGCGATGGCATCATTGGCCCCCTGGTATCTCTTTGCACCAGCGGGGCCGATGGTGCCGACCAAGCAAAGAGAGAATTCTAATGAGCAACAAATACGACGGATCTATCTTTCCGTTAATGGGCTGGGACTCGATTGATCAATCTGAAATCGCGGCATTCGCTGATTTGCCGATTGACGAACCTTGCGAAGTCGAAAAACAAAGAATGAGCGACTGCGAGCTATACAAGCGTTGTGAATTCATTTTTGAACAAGTTTACGAGTGGGCTGACTCGCAGGATGCAATTGATTGCCCCGCATACGTTTTTGGATTCGCCAAACTGCTTTTAATGTCGACACGCGTGGTGCAAAGCCAACTCTCGCTAAGTTTGCTCGAACCGGCGGTTCAACCTCCGATTCAGGTCGATGAGCACGCCGTGTTTCAATTGGGGTATGCGTATTGCAAATGGGAAGTTTTGAGCATGAATGCAGAGCGGTTCTATGCGATCGGCCAAAAACAGCACGGCACAAAATGGAAAAGTGGTGAACGAATTACCGATGAGGCTATCGAGTTGATCGACGCTGGCGAAACAAATCGCAGGCGGCTTGCAAAACAACTCGGCGTATCTGAACGAGTCGCCCGCCGATGGATCGATGAAAGAAAAGGCAAATAAATGATTGGGACGGTTATCAGCCGTCCCAAAACACAACGCCTAGCATTCCCTTGACGTGCTTCAAACGCAACGAAAGGGAATAACCATGGCAACCAAAGCAGCAACGCAAGAGGCCGAACAAGCGGTCCAGCGAATTCTTACTGAGGACGTTCTTACCCTCACTGATACCCGGTCAGAGATTCACGAACTGACCAAGAAGCGGCCCGACAAGGCAACCGTCTGCCGATGGTGTCGCATTGGAGTTGGTCCAGCTGGTGCAAAGGTAAAGCTGGAACACATCCGGCTTGGCAATCAGATCTTTACGTCCAAGCAGGCTATCACCCGTTTCATCCAAGCACGGACCGCGAGCGCATAAGAAACGCCACCCATGGCGAAGTGGGTGGTGTTTCGAGTGTTCAATCGGCAAGGAAGGAACGAACTCAATGATAGACGATAGATCAGGCGTGCAAAGCACCAATCTCTTTGATTGGGGGCAACACGCCCAAGAAACGCGAGCCATCGCGGCGGCATCATCTTTGCCGAAACATAAATCACGGCGTGAGCAAATCTTTGACTACGTGGCCGAGTGTGGCCCGGTCGGTTGCTTGCGGCACGACATCGCAAACCACTTCGATTGGCCATTGTCGTCAGTGTGCGGCCCCGTGCTGGCGCTCTTGCGGAATGGCCGACTGATTGAGGTTGGTAAACGCGAATCGCCATACGGATCACCAGCGGCAGTGCTGGTCGCAAGTGGTGAGGGCAGCAAATGAGCCAAGCCGACGACGAAGAGTATTTCGACTTCATGCAAGGCATGGATGAATGGCGATACCTGAAGTTTCCATGCGAGTGCATGAGGCAATGCGGGTCAGCAACGCAGACGATGGGCGCGGTGCTTCACTTCACCGACAAGGACACTTTTGTCACCACACAGGCAATCGCGGATGCCGCTCAACTTCCGCTACGGACAACGAAACGGCATTTAGACAAGCTCGCCCAATGTGGTTGGATGACCAACGAAGGGCGTTCCAAAACTAGAGCCGGTTGGACCCGGAGAACTGCGACTCGCACCGTCACAAAGGCTGCGAGAAAAGAACTTGGCGAGTACACCGTTTATCCAAGGTGGATGGAGTGCTTTGCGGAGTGGAGCGAGCCGCTTTCCTGGTCCAGCAAGGCATTGTTCAGCGTCATTCTTTCGCGAGTCCGTGGCATCCAAACCGGTGACGACACCGAAGATTTTGACACGCTCGAAGATTTGATTGTGAAGCACGATAGCCGCTTTGCATTTTCGTTCGCTTCGATCCATGAAAAGACCGGGTTGCACAGTGAAGCCGTTGTGAATGCGAAGCGTCAGCTATCGCGAGTTGGCGCTATCGAATGGTCGCAAGGAATGGGCGTGGACATGCTCACACCGACGACTGGGATCTTGATTCGCCAAGCCACCATCGATGGCAAACGCATCCACGAATTTGTGAGGGCGTGACAGTGAATTTCTGCTTAGAAACCCCTTTTCGATTGTGGCACTCGTGTTGTTCGATCCTGGCACTCGTGTGCTATTCGATCTTGGCACTCGTGTTGTTCGATCTTGGCACGGGGGTGTTCGATTGTGACACTCAGGGTGTTCGATTCTGGCACTCGCTAATGATCACTCACCTTTATCACTCACTGTTATCACTTACTTCTATCTTTATAAGAACGAAATCACAGAAAGAAGATCACTTACGCGACTGGCATCGCGATGAGTTTAGATTTTTGAATTGGTTTTCCAGTTTGTTTCTCATTCAGGGAGCGAACCAGTGAAGGACCATCGGCCCCGCATCACCATCATCGTCGTCCCAATGGACCGCGATTCCCAAGCCGCAACCCGACACTTGCGGCGATGCCTCAAAGCGTTGCTGAGACGCTATCGGCTTCGGTGCGTATCGATCACCGACAAGATTCCAGCTGACAAGAGCGAAACGGAATGAGCGAACCCCAGCCCAAGCTACCGCCAACAATGAAGTTTTGCCCCGACTGCCAGGTGCTAATGCGGGCGCTGAACTCACGACGAATCGAAGACTACCAGCAACGGCGAATGGAATGTCCCGTTTGCAAACACCGCGAGACGATCGTCATTCATGGAAAGTGGATTCGGCGACGCGGCCAATGATTTTTGTGTTTCTGATCTAACTTAGATCATCAGGTTTTTCACTTCCTCAATTTGGAGCATACGATGCCCACAGATCAAAGAATCGCTGAAGCAATCCGACAAGTCACCGACTTGAATGACGTTTTGGAATTCTACGTGAGCAACGGAACGATCGACGCCTACCCGGCAGCCCAGAACTACCTTCGAACTCTTTACGAGTGCGAACGGAAACGACGGGAGGGTGGCGACGCACTATACCCGCTCGCTGAATTTGATACGTGGTCCGATCTTGATTTGATCAGCTTCGCAATGTTCGCGATCGGCGCTATCGAACTCGTGATTTTACATTCAGAAAACCCCAAACCTACGTTGGTCAAATGGTCAATCGAACTTGCAAAAGTGCTGACAGCAGTCGTAAGCAGCCGATTGACGGAACGACCATCCACGGTGGGTATGTAGTCGATCAAAACGGCTACGTCGTCGATGCGGCGATTCTGAGTATCTACGAGATGGCAGAGCGTTACGGAGTCTCACCAGGGACTATTAACAAGTGGAGGGCTCAAGGTGAGCTCCCACAGAGTTTCATTCACAGAGCGCGTCGCTTTTGGCTCCGCTCGGAAGTCGAATTTTGGGAGTCAAACAAATGACATTGGCAGAACTACAAGAGAAGCGAAACAAACTCGCTTCGGAGATCAAGCAGATCGGCAACAGCTTCGACGCGGACAACTGGGACGCCGAAAAGGAGGCGAACTGGGAGAAGATCAACGCTGAATACGACAACGTGGCGGCAAAGATGAACAGCATTCGAAGCGGTGGCGTCATGGATCGCGTGAATCAAGTCAGTCAGTTTCAGTCAGCGACTGCAAACGGATTGAACGGTGGCCGAATCCCAGGTCGTGACGATGCACGATCAGCGGACTCGCCATTGAACAGCGGCAGCCGTGGACGAGATCCCGTGATGTTCGTGAACGCCGAAACGGGCCAGCCGATTCGAGCGTTGATGCCGGGTGAGTCATTCGCCCAGGTGTACGGCGCTTCCACGGAGTATGACGGCGAACCAATCCCGCGATTGGGCGACGTGATCGCGTCCAAAATTGCGGGCCGTCCGATCAACATTACTCAGTCACAATTTGCGATGAACGTCACGTCGGTTGACTCGCAAGGTGGCTTTGAACTGCTGCCAACACTCTACCCGCAGATTGTCGACCTTTACCGTTCGGCAATGGTCATGGTTCGCGCGGGTGCAATGCAGATTCCATTGACCGGCCCAGAGATGCGGATCTTGCGATTGACCAGTGACGTGGAGGCAAACTTCCGCAGCGAGGGTTCGCCAATTCCGGCATCATCGGCAGCGTTTGGAATCTACACCATGCGGGCCCGCACCGTTGGTGCAACCACTACCGTCTCAATGGAAACGGTCGAAGACGCACCAAACGCAGCGAACATGATTGAGCGATCGATGCGGAACTCTATCGCCCACGCAATCGATGAATCAATCATCGGCATTCCTGCGAAGCCCAAGAGCAAGGATCAGTCGACAGGTGTCATCAACACAGTTGGTATCAACGAAGTAGCGGCGGTTGGAACCCCAGCCAGCTACAGCCACGTTACTGATGCGGTTGGGACGATCCTCGACAACAACTATGCGGGCGAAGTGTCAGACTTAGCGTGGGTCATGAACCCACGCGAGGGCCGCACGTACGACGGACTGGTCGATACGACTGGACAACCACTGCAGCCAACGCCGTGGGCATCACAGTTGCGACGGCTCAGCACAACTGCACTTCCAAAGGACAGCGGAGCGGGAAGCAACGAATCGACGGCATTGATTGGGGACTTCTCAGAGGTGTTGATTGGAACGCTTGGCGGTGTTCGCTTCCAAACTTTTGACGCTGGCTCATTGACCCAAGCCAACGGCGACGTGATCGAAGCAATGTCAACGTGGTCCCGGCATCTGCGAATGATCACGCGGGTTGATAGCTGTGTGTTGCATCCCGCGATGATCACGAAGCTGACAGGCATCACGTCAGCGTAGTTAAGGGGGGGAGTGGTCGAAAACTGACGATCACGCCGCCGGAAAGCCGCTTACATACACGCACGTTTTTTTTGGCAAAAAACAACCTTTTGGAATCGAATCAATCCCGTTTGACCTCGCAATTTAGCGGGTAAACGGTTTACGGCATCGTGAAGGTGCTAGCACTATTTCGGAGAATACGATGAATCTCAGCACAGCAGCAAAGGCCGCCCGACTTTCGAGCTCGGTTGTGGCAGGAACAACAGACGTTGAATCGGCATCGGTCGATATGACCGGGTTTTTGGCCGTGGAAGTCACGGTTTCATTGGGTGCGATCACAGCCGGGGCGGTAACGTCCGTGAAGCTGCAAGGATCGGACGACGACACGACTTTCGTTGACTTGGCCGGCACCGAAGTCACGGTTGCCGACGATGCCGACGAAAAGGTGGTCATCATCGATTGCCAGCATCCGCAGCATCAGTACGTCAGGGCGGTAGTCGCTCGGGCAACGCAAAACTCGGCGGTCGATTCGATCACAAGCCGTCAGTATCTGGCGAATGCCGAGCCGGTCACCCACGACGACACCGTGGCCAGTTCGACAATCATTCACGCTCCGGTCGAAGCTTAATCGGCCAGCTTGTTCAGGCGGCGGATGATTCTACCCATCCGTCGCCCTTTTCCCTCACACGTAAAGCGATCACATGGCTGGCATCGGCGAACTAAGCGTATCGATCACGGCGCGAACGCAAAAAGCGACGAAGAACATTCGCAGTTTTCGCAAGTCGCTGAACAGTCTGCCGTCTGTTATTGCGAAATCGTCGTCAGGCTTGGCGGGGCTCGCAACCAGCGCGGCTGGTCTTATCGGAGTGGCTACGATTGGGAACGAGATACGCAAGTCGTTTTCCAACATTGACGGGATCGGAAAAACAGCCGACAAACTTGGCATTGCGACTGAGAAACTCTCGGCATTGCGATTCGCTGCAGAGGAGAACGGCGTCGCGGCATCGACGACCGACATGGCACTACAGCGGATGGTGAGGCGTATTGCCGAAGCCGCCCAAGGCTCAGGCGAAGCTGTGGGGGCTCTGGATGAACTTGGCGTCAGTGCGGCCCGATTGGCGAGTATGTCACCGGATCAACAGTTTGCCACGCTTGCCGACGCTATGAAGGGCGTCACCAATCAGGGTGATCGCGTGCGGTTATCAATGAAACTGTTTGATTCAGAGGGCGTGGCGCTCGTCAACACGCTTCGCTTGGGAAGTGCTGGGCTTAAGGAGTACGAAAAGGAAGCCCAGCGGCTTGGTCACGCCATCACCGGATTCGATGTCAAACAGGTCGAAGCAGCAGACCAATCGTTTGGCCGAGTCGGCAAGATGGTTCAAGGTATCACCAACAACATGGCGATCGGCCTCGCACCCATTATTGAAAGCGTTGCAAACAAAACGGTTGAATGGGGAACGTCTTTCAAGTTCACAAGCGATACTATGCTTGGGGGTATTGAGTCGGTCGCCAAGGGTGCTGCAGTGTTTGGCGACGGAATCAATTTCTGGCTCGCATCGTACAAGTCAGTGCGGGCGTATGCGTCGGAAATGTTCTCTTGGCTGGCCAACACGATGTTGAAGTCAAGTCAGCAACTGGCCAGCATTCTGAACAAGATCCCCGGCGTTCAAACCGAAGTCTCTCAATTCACAATCAACTTTGCCGATGAGATGGGCAAGGCGTCAAAAAAGGCCCGCGCCGAAGCCGACAAGGCTTGGACCAAACCACTCTGGTCAGATTCGATTGACGGCACGTTCAAAGAACTTCGTGCGAACATCGCCAAAGGCCGCGCAGAGCTTGAGAAGGCACAGATGACTGGCACCAATTCACCTTTTGCGATGCCCAACGCCACAGGGCTGGGAGCGATGATTGCCCGATCGATGATCGGTGCCAATCAGTTTGTGGCCAACAACGCTATCGGACTGGCAAAGAAGTTCGGGCAGGCAACGCAATCGCACACGACAAACCCCGGCGTTCTGAACGCAAACTCAGCAGAGGGCTTCGCCGCGTTGCGGTCCAGCATGAACCGAACCGGCGTACAAGAGAAAATGCTGGAAGTGGAAAAGAAGCAGAAGAGCGGCATCGACAAAATGGTCGGACTGATGGGCGATTTGATTCGCAAAACGAATCCCGCCGAAATACTCAGTTTTGAAAGCACTTAGAAACAAACTTGACAGCATACGGCCCATCAGCGAAGTTACGGGTGTCGTTTGGTCTAGAAGCCGGACGACTTGGCGGTGAGTATCAAAATCCACCGCGACGATAATAGTACGTGTCTTAAAACCATTTTTGAGAATGACGACGCCGAGAATTTCGTGGGACTAACCCACAGCTTTGACCCTGGACAGCCAGGTTAGCAATGGGCCCGGCTGGGCGTACTACCCAGTTTCTAGCGGGATTTTCGGCGTCGTCATGCGCGTGCAAAGTACGCGAAAGGGTTTCTCATGCTTACAAGTGAGCAAATCAAGGAAGCTGATGCGATTCTACGGTCCCGGCTGAGACTATTGTTCTGGCGTCGTGACATGGACCACAATTGCCAATCGCTTGACGACGTTGCCCAGGAATGTTGGCTTGTGATGCTGGCGAAGCAATGCACGGCGAAGTTCTTTATCTGGCGTGTTGCCAAGATTCATTTCTTGCGACTTATCGAACGCAAGGCCCGTAAGCGTGAGCAGTCTATCAATGTCGATCACGATGATCACCGTGAGTGGGCGCAGGCGATCGAGTACAAGCCACAGGGCGAAGTTGTTGATAACGTCGACGCGTTAATTGAACGTGTCGGCAAATCGTATTTGCGGCGGACAGCTAGGGCAATTGCGACTACTCGCACGATTGCCGATGCCCGTCGCGAACTCGGCACAACAAAGACGACCATGCAACGGCATCGGATGCAGTTGCGGGACGAACTTGCGGGGTCACAGGCATGAGTACGCAATTGGCTGTTAGTGGCATCGACTGGGCCAAACCGTTGCTCTTGCACGACGAAGTGCACGCAATCATGGGCGGCAAGGATGAAACCTTCCGCAAGTGGTGCCGAGAGCATCCCGAGTTTTGCAAACCTACCAAAGATGGGCGGTTTCTGTTTCATCGGGATCGGTTTGTTGATTGGGTGGGATCGGTCGATTGACTGTCCAATATGAATGCAAATCATTGCCACGATCGTGGCGACGTGCTAACATCGTCAGCAGAGCAGTCGGCAAGTTTTCCCCGTGATTCTTGCAGTGAATCGACACGGCGAAACGAATCGCGAAAAACCAAAACCGCTTTCACACGGCAGAGGTCACAGATTCGAATTCTGTATCGCCCACTCTTCAGCTCGTTTTCAAGGACTTATTGCGACCGTAAGCTGGTTCCGCTACGTGATCCACTTTTTGTAATTCCAGTTGCGAGTGCAACTGTTTTGGTGACCAGAATTGGCCTCAAAAAAAGTCGCTCGCAAGCTTCTGAGCCGGACTCGCCCAGCTTTCTTGTGCGTTCGCCTCTGCTTATGTCGGGCAAGACAATCGCTGGGGAAAGAGTTTGATGTGCCCCTTCAGACGATGCAGAAGAGATGGGACTGCAGTCTTTCTGTAGATTCAGCCAGTTCTTGTCAAGTTAGTTTTGGAATGGAAGGTTCGGCGGCCGCAATTGAGTGTTGGCGGAGGGCCGTCACTGTCTGCAAAAGTTCGGTTACAATCAGCTTCCGATTGCAATTTCTAAAAAAGCAAATTCCTGATGGGCCTTTACATCGGATTGCAATGCACCCGATAGCGACATAACAACGTAGTGGATCATCACGACGTAAGGTGAAACATCACGCTTGCAGGATCTTTGCAAAACATGAGCGCTGCGCGGGACATTGATCGAATTTGTGCGGAATTTGAAGCCGCATCGCAGGCTGGATTGAAGCCAAGTGTTGATGCATTTGTGGCGAAGATCGATGCAGAGCATCGGCCGGCTCTGATGGCTGCGCTGATGAAGCTGGATTTATGGCATGATGGAAAATGGGGCGAAACAATTGACAGCGATTACATAGGAGATCAGTCGAAGGACTTCGGCAACGCTGTCGACTCGAATGCAAGACCGCGTTCTGCAGGGACTCCTGACGTTACGGTTGATAGCGATAGCGGCAGACTCAGCACTCAAGAGAGTGCGCCGACAAAAGGTGTCGCTCGCGTGAAGTATTTCGGCGAGTATGAGCTGCTCAGCGAGATCGCTCGTGGTGGTATGGGCGTGGTGTACAAAGCTCGCCAAGTCAAGCTAAATCGAATCGTTGCGATCAAGATGATCTTGTCGGGAGAGTTTGCGGGCCAGGAAGCGGTGAAGCGGTTTCATAGTGAAGCAGAAGCAGCGGCCAACTTGGATCATCCAGGGATCGTGCCGATTTATGAGATCGGTGACCACGGCGGTCAACACTATTTCTCAATGGGCTTCGTTGATGGTTTCAGTCTGCAAGACAAACTGAATTCAGCACCGATGCCAGCCAAAGAAGCTGCGAGACTCTTTCGCAAGATCACCGAAGCAGTCGCCTACGCACATTCCAAAGGCGTCATCCACCGAGACCTGAAGCCTGCAAACATCTTGATCGACACCAACGGAGAGCCGACGGTGACGGACTTTGGCCTTGCAAAGAAAGTCGAAGGGGACAGCGAATTAACTCGTACCGGTGTGGTCATGGGTACTCCATGCTACATGCCACCGGAGCAAGCACTCGGACAGACCGACAGAATAGGACCGCTCGCGGATCTGTATTCACTCGGCGCGATTCTCTATTGCATGCTCACAAGTCGCCCACCTTTTCAGGCGGCCAGTGTGGTCGACACGTTAAAGCAGGTCATCGAAAACGAACCTATCACGCCAAGAGCCCTCGACAACAAGATCCCGCTGGATCTTGAAACGATTTGCTTAAAGTGTTTAGAAAAAAACCAAGGCAAACGATACCCATCAGTAGAGGTCTTGGTTGAAGACTTGAACTGTTTTCTTGACGGAAGGCCAATCTCTGCGCGGCCAGTCAGCCAAATGGAACAAGCTTGGCGATGGTGCCGACGACGTCCCGCGATCGCTTCGGCGATGCTTGCGGTGGTCGTGTTATTGATAGTGAGTATCTTGGCCGGCTTCTGGATCAACGCGGAGAGGACCAAAGCCATTCGTTTGCGTGTGTTGGCGAATCAGAAGACGGAGGAAGTGATCGTTGAAAAAGGTCGAGCTGACACGGAACGTAATATTGCGAGAGAAGAGGCTAAGCATGCTGTCGAGGCCGAATCGAAAGCGTTGCTATCTCAACAGCAAACAGAAATTGCACTTGCCCGCTCTAACTATTTCCTCGCTAACGCAAGGTGGCAAGAAAATCGCGTTGATGAAGCCCAATCTCTACTGGATCAAATACCGCTGCAACACCGAAACATTGAATGGTATCTGTCACGGCGTCAGTTTTTAGGGAGTGATATTACTGCGTACGGACACGCCGGCGAGGTTGCTTGTGTCGCATTTAGCCCCGATGGTTCGCGCATCGCCAGCGGCAGTTCTGACAACGTGATCAAGTTATGGGAATCCAAGTCGGGGCGAGAGCTAGGGACGCTCAAGGGCCATACTAAATCGGTGGCCAGCGTCGCCTTTAGTCCCGATGGCAAACGCATTGCCAGCGGCAGCTGGGACAATACGATCAAGCTTTGGGATACTTCGACAGGGCAAGAGCTTGGAACGCTGAAGGGACATAACCACTACGTTTCCAAGGTCGTATTCAGCATCGATGGTTTACTCCTGGCAAGCTGTGGTCGCGACCGGACGATCAAAATTTGGGACGCCTCCACGGGCAACAGTCTCAATACGCTGAAAAGTTCAAGTAGTTGGGTTGTCAGTGTTGCATTCAGTCCTGACGGTTCGCGTCTAGCCAGCAACGGTAGTGACAACACGATCCAGCTGTGGGATGTATCAACGGGGAATGAAGTGAATGTGTTACGGGGGCATACTGGCGGGATCGCTAGCGTCGCGTACAGTCCTGACGGCACGAGTTTAGCCAGTGGCAGCAGTGACAATTCGATCAAGCTTTGGGACGCCACGACGGGGAAAGAACTGTTCGCGTTGCAAGCACATTCTGAAAGAGTCAACAGCGTGGCCTTTAGCCCCGATGGTTCTCGTCTAGCTAGCGGCAGTAGAGACAATACGATCAAGCTGTGGGATACCACGAACGGGAAAGAGCATCGTACTCTCGTGGGGCACAACGGCCCGGTTGCAAGTGTCGCATTCAGTCACGATGGCTCGCGCTTGGTAAGCGGCAGTTGGGACAATACGATCAAGCTGTGGGATGTCGCGACTGG
>JBAUHR010000048.1:0-2307 GCA_049680385.1 Rubripirellula sp.
CCTCACCTGGCGCAGTCCGCAACTTACCGACGCTGAATGACAGCGTGCTGGGTGGACTTGCTCCGGGAATCGTGATTCAAAACAACACGATTGACCAAGCGGAATACGCTGGTATCAAGATCGATGGCGAAATTGCTCCGCTGGCGATCATCCCGCCCGATGGTGATTCCATCACGGACGGTTCGACGTTTGTCATCGATGCTGCTGGAACGCGAGTGATCTTTGAGTTTGAAGATATTGGCCAAGGCATCATCCCAACGAATTACCCCGAACCATACGGATCGGCAACGGACGGTGGCGACGGTGTTCGTGACGGACACGTACCTGTCTATATCCGGCATACCGACTCTAACCCAGCTTCGCCCTACGTTGGTCGAACCACCGCCTACACACCTGTCGAGGTCGCCAATTCGATTCGCGAATCGATCCAGGGCAGCATTTTGATGTCCAATTCGTTGGCTGAATTGGTCGAAGTTGAAATTGGTCCTTGGTTAGGTTCGACCGGCACAGGATTTGACGAGACCTTCACGACACCAGCCGTGTACGTTAAGGGAGCGAGCGGAATTTATCGCGATCCAGATGACGCCTTCTCCAGCAATGCATTTTTTGGCGTTGGAATAGCGATTGCTCAGGCACCGCTTGCTGAAGCCCCGCAACCGTTCGCACGAATCGTCAACAACACGATCTACGGCGACGACGGAACGGAATCCAGCTTCCCACAAAATGCGACGACGGAACCCAGCGATTTCTTATCACAAGCAATCGACACCAAGTTGGGTAGCAGCCACCGAGGCCCCTATCTTGCTGACGCAACGTCAGGCAACGGACAGTCGCGACTGGACAGCGCGATCGATGTGGACTTCTACCGCGTTTACTTGGAAGTCGGCGATCGACTGGTCGTTGATATCGACACGATCGATGCTGACCCAAATGACACTGCCGTGATCGAAGGTCCCGACACCGTCCTGCGCATCTTCGATTCCAGCGGTGTCGCTGTCGGTTTCCAAGACCAGAGTGGCAATTTTGTTACGATCAATGACACTGACACATCCCCCAATCACCTGGACCCTCGCGAGTCGGCCGCTGTAGAACGTCGTGCCCTTAATCCGAATATCCAGGATCCAAACTTACTAAATGTATCTGGCTCTATTTTGGGTGTAGATCCCGTCAATGACCGGGATCCATTCGCTGACTTCAGGGCATCTAAAACAGGCACCTATTACGTTGGTGTTAGTAGCGCGGGCAATGACCAATACGATCCTGCGTCGCTTTCTGGCCGAGTTCCCGGTACGGGTGGCAGTGGTGTTTACGACATTGGCATCGAAGTCTACGCGCCGCGATCGTTTGTGATCAGCGCTGACTCGAACAACAACGGGAGTACGTCAAACAATCCAGGCCCTGCAGCGGAAACCGACCGAGACGGCATCAGAGGCTCAGACCTGATTGGAACCACATTTACGGTCACCCTGGTCGGTGACCTACCGGACTTGGATCAAGGTGACGATTACTCCGTCAACGGTCAACAATTTGAACCGAATGAAGTTATCTATGTGTTCGTTCAAGGGACACAGGGTGGCCGGGTCGTCTCTCCAGTGGCGGGTTCTAACGAACCAGCGGGTTTTGTGGAAATCGACGTCGACGCGGATTACCGGCTTCCAGACATTATGCAAGCCATCGAGGGTCGGATGAATGCGAATTACGTTGGCAACAATCAACCCACGTTGCCTAATGACGTAATCAATCGCGGGCCAATTCCGCGAGTAATCGGTGCGGCGGCGGGTGGAATCAACTCGTCCAGCGCGTTCATCGCCGACTTGGATCCGCGAACTTTCAATAGCAGTGAGGGGATTGTTGACAACGACTTTTTCTACGGCCGTGATTTCAATACTGATGGATTTGGCCATCGGATGACGCTGGGATCGACGGAGCAGTACGTTTTAATCGAAAGAGTCGCGGAATTTACGCTCAGTCCGGAAGCGATTGCCGCGGGTCTACGACTCGATCCGCAACCCGGTCGTGACACAGATCAATTGATTAATGAAACGGGTGTGATGGTTGCTGGTGGTGCAAGCCCCACGCTGTTGAACAATGTCTTCCTAAACTTGCACGAAAGTGTCGTGATGGAAGAAACTCGTCTGTACGGTTTTGGCCAAGCCGCTCGCGGATCTGATCAACATCCTAAGCCGATGGAAGTGATCGTTGTTTCGTCCGTCTTCCAACATGACGAAACCATCGCGACCGAGTTCAACCAAAACATGGTCTTCTCTCGCTTCCGCGATGCCGGCTTGACCACCAGCGCGGGAGAAA
>JBAUHR010000049.1:0-2745 GCA_049680385.1 Rubripirellula sp.
GGGCAACAGGGCAACAGGGCAACAGGGCAACAGGGCAACAGGGCGACACCAACTCTTTCGGTGGATGACGAATCACTGACGGTTTTGGTTCCATGTTTCAACGAATCGGCTACCGTGGGTGCATTGTTGCAGCGAGTTCGCGACGCGCTTCCACGTTGTCAGATCATCGTGGTGGACGATGCGTCGACCGACGATTCCGCTGACATCATTGCTGACCTCGCTCAGCGGTTGGATCTGGAAACGGTCTACCGTAAATCCAACGGCGGAAAAGGATCGGCGGTCCGTTCCGGATTGGAATTGGCCAAAGCCGATTGGGTCGTGATTCAAGACGCCGATCTGGAATACGATCCGGCTGATTTGGCTCGGATGCTCCAGCAGATTAAGTCACGAAACGACGTGGTCTACGGATCACGGTATCTAAATTCTGGCAAGGCCAGCGGCGGCTTGTACGCGGCCTATTGGGCCGTCCAGTTGCTTGGCTGTGTCCAATGGTTGCTGTTTGGAAGATGGCTTTCCGACCCGCTGACTTGCTACAAAATGTTGCCAACAGACTTGGCTCGCAAATTGCAACTGGATAGTCGTGGTTTTGAATTGTGTACCGAAATCAACGCAAAATTGCTTCGTGCGGGACGAGCGATCCAAGAAGTCCCGATCAGCTACCAGCCTCGATCCTATGCAGAGGGCAAGAAGATTGTGGCTGCGGACTTCGTTCGGCTCGTCGCAACCATGATACGGTTCCGCATTTTTGATCGATCAAATGCTGTGGTGATCCACCGCGAATCAGAGACGTCTCCCAGGTCCAATTGGCTGTACATCGCAATCAGGCTTGCGATCGGGACGTTATTGTTCGTAGCTGGCTTGAGCAAAGTCGCTGCGGCGCAGCCGATGCTGTTGGGATCCTCGTGGATCATTCCCGCTGGCTTGGTTGTCGCTTGGGGAGTAATCGAGATGGTCACGGGCTGGGCGGCACTGACACTGGTCCCCCACCGCCCATTGCGACGATGGATCACGGCCCTGTTTATGCTTTTCTTGGCAGTTTTGACGGTCAATTGGTACGCAGGTGCGACGCGGTGCCAGTGTCTTGGCGTCGTCAATTCATCGATTATCGGAATGATAGTCGTTGATGCATTTGTGATCGCGAGCCTATTCGTTTTTCGGCGTCGTTGGGACAGTGAAGTGCATTCGCCCTCCGGCATGATGGGCGAAGTTGCACAGAACATGAAGCTTGCAATTCCGATCCTGCTGATCGGCGCTACCTTGTGGTTTGGCTCACCAAGTTCATCAGTGAATTATCTATCGGGCAAATCGCTACTAGTCGATTCGGCTGAGAAATTCATTGGCAGTGTTGAATCGAACGAAAAAGCCACCGTGGCATTTCGAATTCGCAATCGGTCGTCCTCGCCCATTCGAATTCTTGGCGCGGAAGCGACGTGTCGCTGTTTGGCGATCCAAGACTTGCCCGTAACTATTGAACCGTTCGCCACAAAAGCGATCCACCTTTCGCTGTTTGGTGCTGGCCGCCGAGGACGGCAACGAGAGTCGGCAAAGTTAATCTGTGATGATTCCGCGTCAGAGCTTACGCTCAACGTGACGGCACTTGTGCATTCGAATCCCCATGCCGTGGATGCAACTTTTTTACTTGGAGAGAATTGATGATAGATCGATTAGTTAGCTTACTCGGTACCGTTGGGATTTTGATGTTGCTTTTGGCGTTCACGCCAACGCAAGCCGTTTTTGCTGGTGGTAGTGGGGTGACCGGGAGCTGTGACGGGGTGTGTAACCCAGATGCCATGGGAAATTGCGGCAGGAAGTTGCAAGCGCAAGAAGATTGGTGCTCGGGCGCTGTCGGCGCAGCCAACTGTGGCTGCGCCATTCGATCAGGGCAACCCTGTGATTGCGGCGTATAGGTTTGTGTTAAGCATTCCAGTCGTCGGAAGACGACTGGAATGTTGATTCTCTTAAATCATTGGGTAGAAACGAATGAGACTGTCCTTTACTGTCTTGGCAATTGCAATTTTCCCGCTACTTGTGTCGCTAGCGATGGGAGATGATCTCACCAACAGGCAGGTCAGTGAAAACCTGATTGCTAAGCAGGCGTTGGTCCAACAGAAATTTGACAATCTTTATGCAGTCTGGGATCTAGAGATCCAAGATACGGAAGGAAGCACAACCAACCAAAGAATCGAATTCTGGTCGCGTGACGGTACATACTTCCGAGTTGATCAGACCGACTTGGTTGACGGACAACCCGCTGGCGCAGTGCTTCGGTGCGTGGTGCGACCAGAAGGGTACGTTAGGACGTCGTCGCAAACGGCAACCGCGCAATCTGCAGTTATCAAATTTGGACCAGCGAGCGAAGGAATTGAATTTATAAAGGGACACCGTTTCTTCGGCACGGCTTGTCGTGACACAACGACGCTGCCAGTCTACAAAAACGTCACTGACTTGCTGGCGGGAAAGCTCCAAGAGCGAAGGCCCTGGGCGAAGGATCCAAGGTACTCTGTCAATACGTTGGCAGGTGGAAACGTCCAAGTCACGGCGTCGTTCGGGGCGGGTGATGACATCTCAAAATGCAAAGCCCTGCTGGATGATCAGTCGTTTCTTGTAAACTCGGCATCAAGCGAGTCGTCAGTAAGCAACGGTGTCGGATCGAAGGTATCAATCAAGAATTCATACAATCGCGATGAACCCATCCCGCAAACCTCACTGGTTACAAGAATTTGGGAAGATGGCGCAGAGGAGTTT
>JBAUHR010000050.1:0-1662 GCA_049680385.1 Rubripirellula sp.
GTTGTAGGTTGCCGTGTAAAGAGTACCCCAGCCGCCTTGATGATTGAATTGGTACAGCGGCGGTTCAAGAAACCGTTCTACAAATCGCTCGTGCGTTTCATCTGGGTCTTGCAATCGAATTGAAAGCACGTGAGCTCGATCCAGGCTGGCAGTTGCTCGTTCATGTTCGGGCCAGTCGACGGTCGTTTGATGATTGGTTGCCAGCTTGCGGCGTGAAACCACAACATCACGATCGGGTGATACGAATAGCGTTGCATGCGCGCCGCTGCGATCCAGGACGGTGACGTTGTACGCCATGTGGCTGGGGACACGTCGCAGAACGTCCGTGGCTTGCGCCGTCGTGTCGCAAAATTCCAAAATGTATCGCAGGATTAACGGGATGCCGAATCCGTCGCCCAGCGTCTTGCGACCACCGAAAGCCAACGAAACCGCCAAACCATCTTCGTTCATTCCGTCGAGCACCCCCCAGGCACAATCGCTCATTGCCATCACTTGCTTGCCGTTCCAGCACGTCCGCAATAGCGTCGCTTCCCAAAGTTTGGAGCTGTAATCGTAGTTGCGAATCAAGAACGACTCGTCACGTGTCCAAACCGCTTGCGAGCATCCGGACATGTAGGGCGTCGGGCAATACAAACTTAGAAAGCGTGCAGCCGCATCCGAACCGCCGCCGAGTTCCACCAACTGAAAATACAGCGGCAGCAACTCGGGCATGTGATTCCTCAACGCCGTTTCGCAGGCCAAGTAAGTTGGTCGCGCCTGGTCACCCTGTTTCAAAAACCACTGGTGATAAGACGGCCAAAGACGCTCGAAAAATGCTTGCCATTTCGGCCCCGGCGTCGATTCCGAAACGGCTTGAAAGATGACCGACACTTACATCATCTTGAAGTTAGCGACTTCGGCAATTTCCGTGGCCACCTCGGCCTCGGCGGGCTGGATCGGTCGTGACTTGAACTCACCAACAATCCCTTTCGTCCACGCTTTCGCACGTTCGTTGAGTTCAAAATCTTCGGTCATCAATCGACCTGGCGTGATCAGGATGCCAAGATCCGCGCCCTCGTACTTGTAGTCGCCCGGCTTGGCGATTCGCAAGAAGAACGCTTCCTTTTCCGATTCGACCGTACGCCGGTGCGTTTGCATGCGCAGGTATTCGACGTTGCCGTTTTCGTGCAGTTTCCAAATTCCTGTTTGCGGTGTTTCGGTGATCAGTTCAACCGTGTCGGCGGTGTGCTTGATGACCAACTGTCCCCAACTGTCGATGTTCTCGGGATCGGACCATCGTGCGTTGAGCTCGGCGACGTCAAGTTCAAAATCAACGTCGGCCCATTCAAGCAAATGGAACAAGAACAGCGGCGCGTCGGCATGCGCAAACGCCGCCAAGTTCGTCATCGCGCTAGCGCCGGTGACTCGCGGATTGACTTCACCAAGGTAAAGTTCGTCTGAATCCAAGTCGCGCAGAAAGTCGAGTTCAAAGTAGCCGCGATAGCCAAGTTTGCGAAGCTCTTCGCCAAAGCGAAACGTCATGTCACAAGCCTTGGCGCGGACGTCTTGCGAAAACGATTCCGCAAGCACTTCGTTGCCACACCAACCGCCGCGGTAAGGCGTCAGTTCTTTGAAACCGACCAGTTCGGTCATCATCGGGCCGACGATCGTGCCGTGCCGGGT
>JBAUHR010000051.1:0-2841 GCA_049680385.1 Rubripirellula sp.
GATGTGGGGACCAGCGAGCAACCGCGTCAAATCCACGCCCGTTGCCGCAAGGATCAGAAAGCCGACGCCCACGAAAATCTGCAGGTACACGCCGTGCGCGATATAACGCAGCGATCTGGCGGCGCTGCTTTCTGCCGGCACCGTTTCTGGCTGCGGCAATTCGAGATCTGTCGCAGCGGACGCCGGCCGGTACGGATTCCCGGCGTCGACGCGAGTGATACGGTCCTGGGGATCAAGTTGCATGGCGAGACTGGGTGGTTGCGGGAAAGCGATGATTGTACTGGCATCCCATACCCGTGACATCACACGTTCGTTGGACTGGTGCGCAAACCACGACTCAAGTGTTCTAATTCGACAACGTAATCATCACCCTCAATCCCCGCAGACACTCTCTTCACCGCCATGCCTGCACAAATAAAGACCTTTGCAGATCCCTCGACTTTAGCCGACGCCTTTGCAACCGAGTTCGCACACTGGCTGTCTGCGCAAACGCAACCAACCGTGACCGTCGCGCTATCGGGCGGTAGCACTCCGAAACTACTTTTCACGCGTTGGGCGAGCCAGTTCGCGGGCAAGATCGACTGGACGCGAGTTCATTTCTTTTGGTGCGACGAACGCTGCGTCGCGCCCGACGATCCGGACAGCAATTACGGAGTCGCGAAAGAGCTGTTCTTGGACAGCGTTAAGATCCCAGCCGGAAACGTTCACCGCATGATCGGCGAGTCGGCACCCGCGGACGAGCGTGCGCGTTACGAAACCGAAGTCGCCAAACACGTTGCGGTCGGTGACAACGGTTTGCCAGTGTTCGATTCCGTGATGCTGGGAATGGGCGACGACGGCCATACGGCGTCCATTTTTCCGCACGAAAGCCAGTTCTTGAAATCATCTAACGTTTGCGAAGTCGCCACGCACCCGACGTCAGGCCAAAAACGGATCACGTTGACAGGTCCAGTCTTGAACAACGCCAAGAAAGTTGCCTTTCTGATTACCGGAGCCGGTAAAGCCGACGTGCTGGCCGATGTCGTGGGTCAGTCCGGACAGTTTGATCGTTATCCGGCATCTCACATTAGCGTCAAAGACTTGACGTTCTATCTGGACCAGCCCGCAGCGGCAAAACTATAGACCGTTTGCCGCTGCTTGTTCAGTTCGCCCGCTCGGACAAACAACAACCTTGCCCGCTCGGGCAAACAGCAACCTCAACGCTTTCGTCATCGCATGTTGTTGTGTCGATTCGTATGTCTAAGAATCGTTTCAGCACTTCGATATGCGTCAGGCTGTGCTGAGTCAGTGTGGTCGTGCGAAAGCGACTTGTGTGCCCCCGACTTGCCGCCAATCCAGCGGGCATCAGCAACTGATCCGCTAAATAGGGACCAACGGGCACGTCCGACACCAAGTACTTTCGTGCTTCGCGGAGCGTTGAACGAGCGACTTGTTCGGCACGGACTCCGATTTTTCCGAAGCCAACAAACAACTCGGTCACATTGTCGAACTGGCACTCGATCATCACCGAGTTGCCAGGGCCACCCGACTTGGCGACGTCGATCACTTCGCAAACATCCGCGTTCCAATCGGCTTTCCGGCGGATGACGTCGCACTCGCGATCACCGACGGACGTCGGAATCTTCGACACCAACGCGGTCACTCGTGGTCGCATGTCGCCAACCCGATCGACAAGCTCGATCCCACGCAGACCAAGCGTCGGATTCACCACGACGGTGATCTCTCCGCCGCCCGCCGGATAGAAACCGTGGGCCGCGATCGTTGCCGTCACGTTCGCGCCCATCTGATTGACCAGCGGCAAAAAGCAACGCTCGAAGAAATCAAACGGCGGCGCCCAAGACGCGTGCGTTCCGCCATCAATCGTGACAGTCGCCGCAGTGCCTGACATCAACAACGCCGGCAAGACCGTCTGCGCGACCAAGATCGCACTGCCAGCCGATCCGACTTGATACTGATAGTCGCCGCCGCGCACCTTGCCAGGCGTGAAAGTCAACTCGCACGAACCAAGATCGGCACCGACCATCTCGCCACCCGCGATCTCGGCGATTGCTTTGACGCCCGTCAAATGCTGCCGCAGCAGTCCTGGTTTCGAACGGCCTGCGCGAATGTTGTTCAGTCGAACCGGTTTTCCCGTCACGGCAGCGAGAGCCAGCGACGAACGGATAATCTGTCCGCCGCCTTCGCCCTCGCTGCCATCGATCTCGATCATCATCACTCAGTCATCCGCTTTGCTGGCGTCCTTGATCACGAAACGTGCTTTCAAGCGTGCGACTTCGCTGGCCAGTCCAGCCGACTTCACGCTATGCAGCACTTCATTGAAATCCTTGTAAGCTGCCGGCGCTTCGTCGATCGGGTAACGGCGACAGTTGCTAAGGATATCGTTTGAATCCAATTCAGTATCCACGGTCGTTTGATCCAGGACTCGTTTTGCATGCCGACGCCCGAGCACTCGACCCGCCCCGTGATTCACGCTGAAACACGACGCTTCGGCCCCCGGATCCGCCACCATCACCGCCGATCCATCGCGAGGATTCCCCGGCAACAAAATCGGATGCCCCGAATTTGCAAACGGAGTACCGGCAAGCGAGTGGTGCCCGGCCGGCATCGCTCGAGTTGCACCTTTCCGATGAACCCACGCGGGACGGTCGTTGACGATTTCTCGACGAGCAATGTTGTGGCTGATGAAGTACACCAAGTCTCCCTTCACGCCCGGGATCACTTCCTGGAACGCTTCCAATACGAGAGCGTTGATCAGCAATTGGTTCACGGTTGCAAAGTTCGCTCCCAATGACATGTCGTCCAAGTAGTTGTTGGCCTCGTCCGATCCAAGCGGCGCATAGA
>JBAUHR010000052.1:0-1655 GCA_049680385.1 Rubripirellula sp.
AAGCGAGCCACAGATCAACACGGATGAGCACAGATCGAATGGACCGAAGGCAGTTCACGCAACAAAACAATCCGCGTTCAAACTTAGTCGCATAACGTCGGCCATCACCGGGCACGGCCAATGTGTTGTCCATTTGTAATCGCCCCATGCCGTGCTCCGGTGGATGGCATGGTTATTTGACTATTCTTTGTACAGTTTAGCGAGTGAATCTGGGATCATTGCAGATTCCTTCGTCACCAGAATCTTAAATGATTCTGGTTCGTCGAATTCCTCCGTCGTTGACGAATAGGCGATCAACGCCCATCCTTCGTGCTCGTCAACGAGCAATTCCTGGAGTAGTTCGATAAGTTCACGCGACAAACAAATACCCGCGATCTGAAAACCGACCTGAGAATTGTTGTCGAACCAATCCCAGTTTTGGTACGTGTAGGCTTGGTAGCGATTCTCTTTTGATCGAACGTCCGTGTGCGAATGATCGTAGCCATCAGGAATCGGAAAGCTCTGGAAATGTTGCGAAAGTGCTGCTTCGAGTTTTTCGTGTAATTGAGAGTGGAGTTTGCCATAGCGGCGTCCACCATCTTCCGCATCAATCCAACGATCGTATGATTCCGGCGAATCGTAAACGCCGCGAAAAGGACCGTTATCGGAATGGTGTTCGATTGCGGATTCAATAGCGTTTGCGGATGCGAATCGAATGCCGTGCTGTCTGGTTCCGTTACGGATTTGGTTCACCTGTTGATTTTCCTTGTTGCATCCACTGAGCAACACGAACGCGGTTAAGCAGCAAGTAGCGAGTCGCATGCACTGTCCAAATAACGGCCGCCGTCACCGAGGACGGCCAATGTGGTTTCCATTTGTAAGCGTCTTATGCCGTCCTTCGTGTGCACGGCATGGTTCGCCGCTTCTGCATTGGCCTACGGGAACCGTCGAGCATAACGTTTGACACATCATACCGAACCATTGTACGGCGTGCATTCAAGTTGCGCACAACTTATATCGTGAAACGAAGCGATTGACACCGAGGATCAAAAGCGTAGCAAGCAAGCCAAAGATAGCGCCCTCCTCAGCGAACCATGGTCCGGCAAAAGAAGTCGCTCGTTCTCCGAAATCCAGTCGCCAGATCATGGCTGCAATCATCGCCAGCACTTGCGTAAAGCAGATGAGTGGATACCGTCGACGCAATAGTAGTGTCCAAACGCCCAAGATGACCCATGTTGTGTAAAAATCGGGCATCATGCGGCATAGGCAAAAAACGAACGCCACCAAAGAAGTCGCGATCATCAAGTCTGCGATTTTGAATCGAGCGGGCATGGCTCAGCTAATAGCGGACGACGTGTACAAGAAGTGTCGGCTTGCAATCCGCATCAAGATTCCCGTCGGCGAACGTCGGTGATCAGCGGGGACGGGCGAACGACTTGCAAGCAGACGAGAAAACGGACAACCCGTCCTCCGTTGCATCACATGGTTCTGTCGTTCTGCGAAGGGTTAATCGGCAATCCACGTGGAAACCTCGAAAAGATCCAGCCGAAACAAGACAATGGAGAGGGCCAAGCAGGTAGTGTAGGAAATAACGTACTGCCAAAGTTTACCACACCTGAACCCAATCACGCACACAAGCGGAGCTACTGCAAAAGACGATAACATGAGTATCAAGT
>JBAUHR010000053.1:0-12593 GCA_049680385.1 Rubripirellula sp.
AATGCCGCGACGTCTTTCTCGCCCCATAATGCCAACGTCAACACCGCTGCCGACAAATCGCCACGCTGGATCTCGGGTGTATCGTCTTGTCGTCGGGATCGGTGCGATGCGTTTGGCCACAATCGGAAACAGACACCTGGCTGAGTCCGACCGGCACGACCGGCTCGCTGATCGGCAGATGCTTGAGAAATTGGTTCGAGCATCAATTTTGGCAAACCAACCTGCGAATCGAATCGCATCACGCGCGCTACGCCAGTGTCGATGACGGCTGTGACACCTGGAATCGTGATCGACGTTTCGGCAACGTTGGTCGACAGAACAATCTTACGGACCGATGACTCCGACAACACGGCGTCCTGATCATCGGGCGAAAGATCACCATAGAGTTCTTGCACGATCGCGCCACGACCGAGTCCCCGCTGCTCGATCAACCGTTTCGCGGCCTGGATCTCACCGACGCCCGGCAGGAATACCAGCACGTGCCCATCGGTAGCTTGAAGTGCATCGGGCAGCGCGGCGGCAACTTGGTCGGCGATGCGTTCGCGAGAGAGCATTTTCGAATACCGGACGTCGACCGGAAACGCTCGCCCCTCGCTGGTCACGCATGCCGAATCACCCAGAAAATCCGCGATCGGCTGTGGATCAAGCGTCGCCGACATCACGATCAAGCGAAGCTCGGGGCGCAGCGTTGTTCGAATCCGCTGCAGCATCCCGAGCGCAAGATCAAGTTCCAAGCTTCGTTCATGAAATTCGTCGAGCATCACACACGACACGTCATCCAACAGCGGATCGTCTTGCAGTCGGCGAATCAGAATGCCTGTCGTCATCGCGATCAAACGAGTTCCGCGGGTGACTCGTTTGTCAAAACGGACTTGGTATCCAACGTCATCACCAAGCGGTGTCCCCACCAACCGGGCAAGTCGTGCGGCGGCTGAACGAGCCGCCAATCGCCGCGGCTGGATCAACAGAAATTTCCCGTCACCGCAAATCGTTCCAGCCAACAGATGCGGCGGAACTCCGGTCGTCTTACCGGCCCCCGGCGGCGCCTTCAGCACAACCGACGATCCAGCCGTAAGCGCCGCTTCGATTTCCGGCAAGCAATGCGTTACCGGCAGCACTGATTCGATCGGCGGATTCACGCGTCACTCGTTCGATGGAAGTTTGAAATTTTGCTGCCGTCCGTTGGTGACAAAGGAACCGACGCACAGCATAGCTTCCATTGCCTATCGCATCGCTGGGGCTTGCAGCGACGCCCGAGATGGCGGACTTTCCCACGCTGAAAACTCGGCCCATACCGGCAAGTGATCCGACACTTCGATCGCTTGGTCGCGAGTGATACCAAAGATTCGCTCGATGTCCATCACTCCCCAGCGACCGGTGTATTCGCCGGTGTATTGGCGATCGAACAGGATGTTGTCGTACGCTTTGGTTTGGCGAGTATTCGTCATCGCGCCAGTGACAACCCAAGTCATCCCCGGCAACCGGCCAAGATCGTCAAACTCGAACTCGCTGGCGTTCAAATCACCCAACAGGATCACGTCGTCTTCGTCCGGGCGAGCCGCCTGCATGACGGGGAACACTTGCGACAGCGCCGAAATTTCTTCTGGAACTTCGTCCGGGTCCGTGTGAATGTTGACCAGCCAAAACGTGAACGCCTGGTCGGGCGACGGCGTCCGAGCGCGGAAACGAGCGACAAAGGGTTCGCGGTGCAACAAGTCGTTGGCATCCGTCATCGAACCGTAGGCGTAGGGATCATGTTCAATGCGCTTGGTGTCGTACACAAAAGCGTATTGTTCAGTGCTAACGGTGCGGCCCAAACGGGGACCAATCAAGAAACTGTACTGGCTGCCATCGGCGTTGATCGCTTCGATGAAACGCGGCAAGATTTCGTCGCTTTGGGCTCGCACTTCTTGGATCGCGACCACATCGAACTGACGCACTGCCTCGGCCAAGACATTGACGACCTCGGGCTTGGCCAACTTGCTCTCGCCGAAGACTTGGATATTGAAGGTAGCGATTAGGATCCGATCACTCGGCCGTCCCGTTGCAGATTGATTTGCGGTGGACCGAGTTGATGTTGGCCGAGTTGGTTGCGACTGCGCGGATGCTAGTTGCCCCTGAACTGAACGATTGGGGGCCGGTTCGGATCTCGGTTCGGATCCCGTGATCGCATTGACGATACGGTCTGTAATCGAAGGGGTGTTTGCTGGACTCCTGGGGCCGGCTTGCGGCGGCGGTCCATCTCGAGCAACGCTAGACGGGTCCGGACCGGCCTCGTCACCCGCCAAGATGCTGTCGACGATGGGGCCGGCGATGGGCAAGTCGCGATAGAAATATCCACCCGCACCACTGCCGAACATCGTCAGCAGTAGCATTTTGAAAATCGAGGGTAACCACGACGAACGTCGTGATCGACGATTCCTACTTGCCACACCAGGCCTCCCTGCCTGTTGTCTTGATCCGGCCTGCCGTCCTGGCAAACAACTTTTACGCGGCCACTTACTCGGCGAAAACCGAATTCCAGAACGTCATCGTTCCGTAGCGGCCGCATGTCGAGACCACCGCAAACGGCTGCCACGTTTTCAGTGGACACTCATTCACGATCGATCGAGGGTTGATCCATAGTCACTGGATCAAGTTCAAAGCAAGGTCAGTTCGATTCGCTCGCTTGACGACCTTCGGCGAAACGCTCGACCACGATCACAGCAACCGCGGCCGCGATGGCGAGCGCCACCAGAGTGATCAGACTGCCATCCCAGTTTGCGGGCGAGACGTATTCCATGATTCGGAATTTCAGTTCATTCGAGGCCGTTTCAGCAGTCGGTCGTTGCAACGGCCACAACTTGCCGGCGCTGCCGATCATCAACCCCATCAACCACGCCATCGTGGTACCGCGATGATGCTGAAGCAACCAACGCAGCACGCGTGAAAACGCCAACAATCCGATCAAACAACCGCTGGCGAACACCGCGATCTGGGTCAGCGATTCGGCCGAGAAGTTTCCCTTGGCCGCGTCTTTGATCAGCCCCGTCACGCTGTGGTAGACGCCCAACAACAGCAAGACGAACGCGCCGCTGATTCCGGGCAAGATCATCGCACAAATGGCGATCGATGCCGAAAAGAAAAGGTATGGCAAGCTCATGTTGCCCGTTCCCATCGGCAGTAACGTGATCCCAATCGCGACGGCCGCGCCACAGGCCAGGGCGGCGATCCGGCTTGGCGTCCAGCGATCGACGTAACCTTTGACGATCCAGACGCTAGCCACCAACAAGCCCAAGAAAACGGCCAACGTCTCGGCCATGCGGAACTCAAGCAGCCAGTGCATCAACCCCGAAAGCGTGACGATGCCGGTGGCGATTCCCAGCCCGAGTGCCGCCAAAAAACGCACGTCCAGATGCCGAGCGGCGGCGGCGAGTTGTTTCTCTTTGACCAGTCCAAACAGTTGGCTGTCGACGTGACTGATCGCCGTGACCAGCCGTGTGTAGTGACCTAAAATCAATGCCACCGTGCCGCCGCTGACGCCCGGAACCGTGTCGGCGGCTCCCATACAGAACCCCCGAACCACGTTGATCACGTCACCTCGGACAGTGGCCGCGGTTTCGTTGCCGAAAGTTTCATTGGCTGCCAACGCATCACGCTGCCCCGTTGCGACCGGTGTAAGCGGAGTATCCGTAACATCGGCAGGTTTGTGAGCATCAGAGCGTTCCATCAGTGCTTCCTTCGAGCGGGCCGGGCAACAATACTTGCGGCAGCGAATAAATGCGGGACATCGGTACAGCCATTGGCTGGCCAAGTTCGGCCACCCAACGTTTCGCAAAAACAACGTTTCGCAAAAACACAAAAATAAACGTTCAGCAAAACAACTTTCAGCAAAACAACGTTCAGCAACACAACATCGTCTGACCTTCCCCGAGTATCAACGTCCCGTGATCGAAATTTTCATTCTTGCCGTCGTGCAAGGCATCGCCGAATTCTTGCCGATCAGTTCGTCCGGCCACCTGGTCGTTTTGGGCGCGTTGATGGGCCAACTGAGCGAGTCGCCGACTTTGGAAGTGATTTTGCACGCCGGCACGCTGGGTTCAATCCTGGTGGTTTACTGGCGACGCATCTTGGACCTGCTGACTCGCGATCGTCGCGTGATCCCGTTGTTAGTCGTCGGAACGATCCCCGCCGTCGTGATCGGGCTGACCATCAAGACCCAGTTCGAACACATCATGCGATACCCGCTGCTAGCCAGCTTGATGCTGATCGTGACCGGCGGATTGCTGATCGTGCTGGGGCGAATGAAGTCTCGCGACGGCGATTACCAATCGATGTCGCTGAAGAACGCCTTCGTGATCGGCTGTTTTCAAGCCTTCGCGATCCTGCCAGGAATCAGCCGCAGCGGCTCCACCATTCTGGGTGGCCGGTTGCTGGGGCTAAAAAATGAAGATTCAGTGACATTTTCTTTCTTGCTAGCAATCCCAGCAATTCTGGGTGCGACCGTGCTGACGTTGAAGGATGTGATCGAGCAGCGGCGCGACGGAATCCCGATGGATTTCACGGTTGCCGAGCTGGGAATTGGCGCGTTTGTCTCGTTTTTCGTGGGCATTTTTGCATTACGGTGGCTGATCGGCTGGTCACGCCAGGACCGCCTGCACTGGTTTGCTTGGTGGTGCATTCCGGTTGGGATCGCGGCCTCGATCTACTTTGGGCGACTCGCGTTTTTTTCCTGAATCCCTTGACCCAACGATGGACGCGTGTTTAGCGTGTGGTAGAATCGACGTCACCATCCAGAGCCATCGCACGCCTCCATTCGTACGAGTCAACTTATGTCCATGCAATTAACCGATCGCCAACAAAATGTCTACGACATGATCCGTGGCTTGATCGTCAAACGCGGCTATGGCCCGACGGTACGAGAAATCGGTGAACACTTTGGCATCAAGAGTCCGAACGGAGTGATGTGTCACCTGCGTGCGCTCGAACGCAAAGGCCTGATTTCGCGCAGCCCGAACAAGTCTCGCGCAATCGAACTGACTCATGCCGCTGACCGCAATGGAAACTCGTTGCCGATGGCGGGAATGGTCGCCGCAGGCCCAACGACACTTGCGTTCGAACAGAACGACCGGATCGACTTCAGCGAAATGCTGTTCAAGGAAGACCGGTTCATTCTGCAGGTATCGGGTGACTCGATGATCGAAGCCCAGATCGCCGACGGTGACTACGTCGTGGTTCAAAAACAAGAGACCGCACTGCCTGGCCAGATGGTCGTCGCGCAGAACGACGAAGGCGAAGCAACACTGAAGTTCTGGTTCCCCGAAGGCGACCGCATTCGCTTGCAACCCGCCAACTCGTCGATGGAACCAATCTACGTCCGCAACGCAACCGTTCTAGGCGTCGCCGTCGGCGTCGTCCGCGCTGGACTGTGATAGTTCAGGTAGCGTGACTCGGCAACGGTTTGTCGACTAAACCAGCCACGGAAGTAGTTCGTGTTAGCCCAACTTTTGGGTAGTGGATCTGGTCAAAAATCCTGTCAAGTGATGAACGTTGACAAGACCAACTACGGTTCACTCGAAAACCAAGCTGACACGGAACACTAGGATCGAACTGGAAACAACGATCCGCCCAACGTCAGCGCGACCGCCGGTAATTCGCAGTGTTTTTGATGCGAGCACGGAGTGCACGCCGACTTTATTTTTCCGGTCGATCCCTAGCGGTGCCGTCGTCAGCCACGAACCATCGCTAACGCCCAAACGGCAAATCACCGTGAATGCAAACGGTACAAAATCGACAAAGTCGTGACGACTTTCGCTACGGTGTCTTTGGATCGTTCGCGAGACACGGATCATCGGTCATCTAAATGCGACTCGGCTTCGACGGCAAGTTGATCTTCGCCGAGCGATAGGTGAATGCTGATCAACAGGTCCAGTGCTGCTTCGCGTGTGCGAGGTTTCTCGGATGCGGTCGCTAACGTGGCGTAGAACTTTGCCGTTTCTAAGTGGCCGGCATCGGAAAGCACGAACGCGAATGGCAGCATGGCTCGTTCGTATTCGGTCACTTCAAAGAGTTGCTCGTAGCGCTGGATTGCTTCGTCCGAGTGGCCTTGCTGGGTCAGGCAATCCGCCAGCACGAACAGACTTGCGGGATCGCTTGGTCGCAACCGTAATGCATCTTCGGCCGATCGCTGCGCCTCGGAAAACTTCCCGGCCCAGTGCAGCACCTTGGCAAGATTGCGGAACGCAATCGCTTGATCGCCCGTGTCGATCGCCCCGCGAATCGCAGCGTCCACGCGACCGGTTGCTGTGGCGTCCGGGACGGTGCCGTCAATTTGCCCGGACCGGACCAGCGTATCGACGATCTCGCTGGCCAACTTTCCATGAACGTCGACCGTCGGATGAACGTGATCGAGAAAGTATTCGTTGCCCAAACAGGAATGCCCGTATTCGGTCTCGCAAAGCGAATGCAGAAACGTGTTGAAACGAACCAATGGAACATTGTTTTCGCGGGATACATCGCGAACAATTTTGCGGATCGCTGACGTCGCTCGCAGCGAGCAAATGTCACGATCGATCGCGGTAAGGAATTCCTCACTGGCCGCATCAAAAAGTCCTTGCTCGAACAACCCAGTGCCACGATCAAAATGGTCTTCATCACTCTTGAATGGCGCACAATCCTTTTCGTTGCAGGCCGGTTCGACGAAAACGATCGCCGCGCCGGCGTGGTACGCGATTGAAATCATGCGTTCCAAATTGGACCGGTAATGCCGCAACACATCGGCGGTCCAGGCGTCGTCGCGGACATAGTCGACGGGACCGACCGTGTGATTGAGTCGCTCGTCAACTTCACCGGGCAACATGTCGACAGGTGTGTCATCATGCCCACGAAATCCATCCACTGCGTCTTGAAGAGCGGTGAAGGTTCGTGTCTTGCGAAGTGTCGATTCAATGGCGATTTGCAAGCGAGGTGTTTCGATCAGCCCAGCGTAGGTTCGGCGTTCCAGAAATTCGTTGTGCGCCGAATAGACAATGAAGATGTCGGGTTCGAACTGAGCTAGTTCTTCCATCACCGCCGCGACGCGGTAACTGGCATAACTGACGCCGCCCGCGTTGATGACTTCCCACTGACTTGCCGTGCCGGTTTCCGGCAACAACTTGCGCAGGTAACCGCTGTACGAAGTCGCATCATCGAAGGGGCGTCCGAACGTTGTCGATCCACCGACACAAAAAATCCGCTTGACGCCAACCGGCTTCTTGGCCGCAAAGGATTGCGGATTGAACAAGCGAAGTTTTTCCGGCGCGGTGACCATCAAAACCTGGCCCTGATCATCGATCGATTCTTTCATCAATGGAATCTGCGACGAAAAACCGACGTAGGGATCTTCTGCGACTCGTTCCTTCGGCAGCCCGAGGACGGCCAATCCGACTTCGATCATCGCGAAGAACGCGACGACCGTTGCCGCGGCGAAACACGCCTTTTTGCGCCACGTCAGATTCAAACGTCTACCCAGCGTCTTTCACGATGACTGGCCAACACAGCTTCACATAGCTGAACTTCTCGGTCACCGTCGGCGAACGTAGGAAACGGCGCAGCGGCGGTGAAGTCACCGGCAGCAATGTAACCGTAAAACGTTCGAAACAGTTGCTTGAACGTGTCGGGGAACCCTTCGTTGTGTCCACCCGGATACTGAGAAATCCCAGCGGCCGAATCGCTCATCAAGGCTGGATCGCGAATCAATGTTTCACTTGCCCGGTCTCGGTTGCCGATCCACAGGTCGTTTGGTGATTGGCTGTTCCATGCCAGCGACTGTTCGGTGCCACCGATTTCGAATTGGCAAGTGTTTTTGCGGCCGGCGGTCGTTTGCGATACCCAAAGACACCCGTTTGCACCGGAGTCGAGTTGCAGCATCACGGTGCCGCAGTCTTCGGTGTCGACGCGCACCGATTCCGTTTGCGGTTTTGCTGCGTTTTTCGAATCCGATTTCGCGGTACCCGAAAACGTTTCAGCGCCACCGATCGGTCGCTGGCGAGTGGGATGCACGGTCCGCAAATCGGCCATCACCGACACCACCTTGCGTCCGGTCACGAACTGCACCAAGTCCAACCAGTGCGTCCCGATGTCTGCGACTGCTCGCAGGTCACCGCCAGCCTTCGATTCGACTCGCCAGTTGTAGTCCGTTGGGCGTAGCAACCAATCTTGCACGTACGAACCGTGAACGTGCATCACGTCGCCGATCGATCCAGCGGCGACTCGCGAAGCGGCTTCGTGACAGAGCGGATAGAATCGAATGTTGTAGGCGACGCCGGCAACGCAGCCACTTTCGGCAGCGATTTTCACAAGCTCGGCCGTTTCCGACGAGGTCATCGCCAGCGGTTTTTCGCACAACACGTGGCGGCCCGAACGCAGCACGGCGGCGGCTTGTTCGAAATGCAGTTCGTTGGGCGTGGCAATATGAACCGACTGAACTTCGTCGTCCGCTAGCACATCGGCGAGCGATGCGTAACCTTTGGGAAGTCCCAATCGGGCCGCGGAAGCCGCTGATTTTTCGGGCGACGAACCGACGATCCCGGTCACGACTTGTCCGGCCCGGCGGAGGGCTTCGACGTGAACGGGACCGATGAATCCGGTGCCGACAACAGCAACTTTCAGTGCGTTCATACTGGTACGGTGATTGCAGTGTTTCAATGGAATTAGCGGTAACTGAATCACTGTAACGGCGGAACTTTGCGACGCAACCGACGACCGAAAATCCGCTAGGGCGACTCGCAGCGTCCACACGAAACTCGAACTGACCGAATGAAGATGTCTGATTCCGACCCCAAACCCGCATGCTGCTCGGGGCCGAGCTTGCCAGTGATCCAGCCATCCGAGAAAAAACGGATCGAATCGGCGGGCGACGATTCGGACACAATCTACATGTGTCCAATGCACCCCGAGATCGAACAAGTCGGTTTTGGCGACTGTCCAATTTGCGGCATGGACTTAGAACCCAAGTTTATCACTGCCGACAACTCGGCAGACGAGAAACAGTACGTCGAAATGCGACGTCGATTCTGGATCGCTGCGGCACTGTCGATCCCGTTGGTTGTGTTGGCGATGAGCCCCATGCTTGGATGGAAAGTCGCCGATTCCGTTTCGCCGCGAACGTTCGGAGTGATCCAACTGTTGCTGGCCGCACCGGTCGTGTTCGGTTGTGGCTGGCCATTGTGGGTTCGCGGGGCAAAGTCGTTTGCGTCGATGAATCTGAACATGTTTTCGTTGATCGTCGTGGGCGCGTTCGCCGCATTTGCGTTCAGCGTGCTGGTCGTTGTGGCGCCCGGTTTTGTTTCGGCCGCGTTTACCGAGAACGGCACGCCACCGCTGTACTTCGAAGCTGCTGCTGTGATCATCACGCTCGTGCTGTTGGGTCAAGTTCTAGAACTTCGCGCTCGCGGGCAAACCGGTGCGGCGATACGCGAACTGATGCAACTGGCCCCCGACACTGCTCGCCGCATCAACGACGACGGCACTGAAACCGATACTCCGCTTAGCGAGATCGTGGTAGGGGATCGATTGCGAGTTCGCCCCGGTGAAAAGGTGCCCGTCGACGGACGTGTGACCAGCGGATCGAGCCGCGTCGACGAATCGATGCTGACGGGCGAACCCGTGCCCGTCGAAAAATCGGCTGGCGAAAACGTCACCGCGGGCACGTTGAACCAAACGGGATCCATGGTCATCGACGCCGTCAGCGTGGGCAACGACACGGTGCTGAGCCAGATCGTTGCCATGGTCGCCGACGCCCAACGCAGTCGCGCGCCGATCGAGCAACTCGTCGACAAAGTCGCTCGATACTTTGTGCCTACGGTATTCGCGTGCTCGGTCGTGACACTGGTCGGATGGGCCGTTTTTGGCCCCGAGCCAAGACTGGCCCATGCCTTTGTTGCGGCCGTTGCGGTGCTGATCATTGCCTGTCCCTGTGTGCTGGGATTAGCAACACCGATGTCGGTGATGGTGGGTGTCGGCCGCGGGGAGCGCGAAGGTGTCTTGGTCAAGAACGCAGAAGTCTTGGAATCGCTGCAAAAGGTCGACACAATCATCGTCGACAAAACGGGAACACTGACCGAGGGACGGCCGGAAGTCACGTCGACCAGAACTTTTGGCGACTGGAACGAGCCAGGCGTCCTGCGTTTGACGGCGGCCGTTGAAGCCGGCAGCGAGCATCCGCTGGGTACGGCGATCGTCCGACGGGCGCAAGCCGAAGAGCTTTCGATCCCCGACGCATTGGACTTTCAAAGCACAACCGGCGGTGGCGTGGAGGCAACCGTGGACGGTCGACAAGTCGCCATCGGCAGCGAGTCGTTTTTGAAAGCGCGGGGCGCCGAAATTTCTGAGTCGATGCATGACACAGCGGTCGAAAAACAGGCGACTGGTGCGACGGTTGTGTTGGTGGCCATCGATGGCGAAGTCGCCGCCATGCTGGCGATCTCGGACCCGATCAAGGCGAGTACTCAGGGTGCGATTTCGTCCTTGCACGAACTCGGTTTGCGAGTCGTGATGTTGACCGGCGATGCCGAGGCAACTGCTCGGTCGGTCGCCGATGAATTGAGCATCGACGAATTTCATGCGGGCGTTTCCCCTCAAGACAAACACGACTTTGTAAAGAAACTGCAATCCGGCGGGCACGTCGTCGCGATGGCCGGCGACGGGATCAACGACGCACCGGCACTTGCCGCGGCTGACGTAGGGATCGCGACGGGGACGGGTGCGGGCGTGGCGATCGAATCGGCTGGCGTGACACTGGTCGGCGGCGACCTGGATGGCGTCCGCGCCGCCGTGACCCTAAGCCGAAAAACGATGCAGAACATTCGCCAGAACCTATTCTTTGCCTTTGCATACAACGCGGCAGGGATCCCGTTGGCGGCCGGACTGCTGTATCCGGTCTTTGGGGTCATGCTGAGCCCGATGGTTGCGGCGGCGGCGATGAGTTTCAGCAGTGTTTCGGTGATCGGCAATGCTCTGAGGCTGCGAAGTGTGTCGTTGAAGTAGCCCGGATGCCGACTCGCCTCTGGCATCTGATTGCCTTCCCGCTATGCTTGAACGACTGCCGGTGTGGCCTCTTAAAGTCGCGTCGGTGAGATCACTGTTTCAACGCTTGAGGTTTCGTTTTTATGTCTTCGTCGATCACTTCGCCCGCCGCTTCCACCGCCAAGACGGTCCCGTTCACCAAAGCCAAGATCGACGAGATCCGCAAGACTCACCCGACGCCGTTCTACTTGTACGACGAAGCGGCGATTCGAACCAACGTGCGGGCTCTCAACGAAGCATTTTCGTGGTGCCCTGGATTTCGCGAGTACTTCGCCGTCAAAGCGACGCCGAACCCGCGGCTGCTGCAAATTTTGATGGAAGAAGGCTGCGGTGCTGACTGCAGCAGTCTGGGCGAGTTGCTGCTGTGTGAACGCGTTGGCATGACAGGCGAGAAGGTCATGTTCACGTCCAACAACACGCTGGCCAAGGACTATCAAAAGGCTCGCGACTTGGGCGCGGTCATCAACCTGGACGACCTGACTCATGTCGAATACCTAGACGAAAACGTTGGCACGCCCGATCTGATCTGTTTCCGCTACAACCCGGGCCCGCTGCGAGAGGGCAACGTCATCATCGGCAAGCCCGAAGAAGCCAAATTCGGATTCACTCGCGAGCAACTGTTCACCGGCTATCGCCAAGCATTGGAAAAAGGCGCCACGCGATTTGGTCTGCACACGATGGTCGCGTCGAACGAATTGAACCCCGAGTTCTTTGTCGAAACGGCCGTGATGCTGTTCGAATTGGCGGTCGACTTGCACAAGGAATTGGGCATCAAGTTGGAATTCGTCAATCTGGGTGGCGGCATGGGCATTCCCTATCGCCCAGGCGAGGTCGCGCTGGATTACGAAGTCATCGGCAGCGGCGTGAAGGCCGCCTACGATCGCTTGATCGGCGGCACCGAACTGGATCCGCTAGCGATTTACCTGGAAAACGGTCGCATCATCACGGGCCCGTACGGATACCTGGTCACCGAAGTCGTGCACGCCAAGAACACTTACAAGAACTATGTCGGCGTCGACGCTTGCATGGCAAACCTGATGCGTCCGGGCATGTACGGTTCGTACCACCACATGTCGGTCTTGGGCAAAGAGTCCGCACCGCATGACTTGAAGGCCGACGTGGTCGGCTCGCTGTGCGAAAACAACGACAAGTTTGCGATCGACCGCCAACTGCCGCAGGTCGAGCGGGGCGACGTGATGGTGATTCACGACGCGGGTGCCCACGGCCATTCGATGGGTTTCCAGTACAACGCCAAACTTCGCAGTGCGGAATTACTACTCGGCGCCGATGGCAACGTCGAACTAATCCGCCGCGCGGAAACGATGGACGATTACTTCGCGACGCTGGAATTCTGAGGCGACTGAGCCGACGGCGATAGCCGCGGGTTTTGGGTTTGTCACGCTCCGGTACCCGCGGCTAGCGCCGGCGGCTCAGAAAGCCGTGCTCTCGGTTTAGAAAGCGGAATTGCTGCTCGGAAACGATGGACGATTATTTCGCGACGCTGGAATTCTGAGGCGACTGAGCCGACGGCGATAGCCGCGGGTTTTGGG
>JBAUHR010000054.1:0-9706 GCA_049680385.1 Rubripirellula sp.
GCATAGGTGAATGCGGGATAGAGCTGTTGGAATCGAAGGTCGTTACTCAAAGAGAACGGCCAACCGTTGCCCCAGATCGCCAGCGCGCCGTCACCGCGTAGATGACCGAATCCGCGAGTGATTGCCCTTTGACCGCCCTCGCCACCGAACAGACGATAGTCTTCGGGTTTGGTCCATGGCACCGAGAAATCGTCGTCGACTTCCAACAACAGGATCGTGTTGTCTAAGCCATCGGTGATCCTGTCCACCTTGGTAACTTTCTGTTCGTTGCTTTCTTCATCACGCTCGGTGAAATCGTGAAAAATCAGGAAGTTGGCCAGCGGGACTAGGAAATTCGTATTCGTGTCGAAACGTTCGGGTGAAACGTATTCTGGCGGAATGAACGTCAACAGTTCTTTGTTCTCGGGGTAGTCCCAAGGTCGTTCGTGATTGAATTTGTCGTACAGTTCTTGATAGCCCAGGTAGGGAAGGAGGGCAACTCGCCACGAAAATGTCGAAATCCCACCCGAAGATTCCATCGTGTAGTACGGGAACTCACCGTGATCGGCCACGTAGGCCGCCATGGCTTCGTGGATTTTCTTGAGGTTGTCGACAGCCATCCTGCGACGATCGACAGCCGACAATGGCTCGGTTGGTTTTCGCTGGTCAATGGGCGTCAATGGTTTCTGTTCCACGCCGGCGATTGCCTTGGACGTTTGCTTCGGAACGGCCGTTTCGACCGCTGCGGTCTTTGACTCGCTGATGGGGGCGGGTTGCGGTGCAGGGGCGCTAGCTGCGACCGGAGCAGATACTTGCACCGGAGTCGAGTCAACGTCATCGGAACTTGCCCGTTTGCGCCTCATCGCTTTGGCGATCAGATCCTCTTTGCTGGGGCCACACCCGACGACAAAAATCGTGGCGCAACATGCGATCATTCTCAAAATCGTATGGATGCGGAATCGAGCCAATGCGATCGATGCAGCGGATTCGGGTCGGGCGGCGGTGAAAGACGTTTTCAATGGATTCTTCGCAAGAACAGTGGGCTGGTCGTAAGTGTCTCGAACGTTCGCATCACTCTTTCAACAGAACGCGACGGATCCAACCGAAGGTGAACGCCGAACCTCCGACGCACCAGACCCCAATCACGTCGAGTTCGTTCATGAACTTGTTGGCTTCGGCCATCGTTTGCTCGAGCCGCGCGCGAATTTCGCCCATGCGGTTCTCAAGCGGAGTCCAAGCCGATGATGGTGATTCGATTTTTGCCGGATCGCGTTTGAGTTGTTCGGCATCGCTGTTGGTTCGTTTGATTGATCGAGCCAGCAACGAGGTGAAGTTCTCGCCGGCATTTTCGATCGACGAGAACCAAAACTCGTCTCGGGCGATCACCGCAACGGTTAGTGTCTCGGCACCACTGTCGACGATGGCGAATGCTTCACTGTGCTCCGATTCAGATGCTTCGGATTCGGGATCCACTTTCCAGTGCGTCGCAAACTCGTGCGCCGAAAAATTTACCAATGCTATCGCTGCCGATTGCAATCCGGAAACTGTCAAACCAGCACTTTGGAACAGATCGATGCGACTTTCGATCGCAGTTCGGCGAGCAGCCGAAACGAAGGCCGGTCGTCCCTTGATTTGTTCGATGACATCGTCTGCCATCCACCGAACGATCCCCAATTCGTCCAACGGCAATGGGATTCGCTCTCTAGCTTCGACGTCAAGCAATTTGTTCGCTTGTTTCTTGTCGACGGGTGGCAGTCGCACAAAGCGATTGACTGTCTCGGTCGTCGGCATACTGATCCATACCGGCGTTTCACCGGGTGCGATTTCGTCAGCCATCTTTACAATCGCATCGCGAATGACGGACGACTTCGTCTGGCTGCCGACGCGGCATGTCGGCTCTGGAAACTCAGCGGTGTACAACGCAATGACTTGCACGGTGCCTTCGGGATTCAGTTCCAAATGTGCGCCGCGGATTCCGCTGGCCCCGACGTCGATACCCCAGCAAGACTTGGTTTTCTTCCGGCTGCGAATCGCCGACATCAAACCCTTTTTGGGCGGCAAAAAGTCACTTTCGACACGGGCGATCCCAAGTCCCTGCAGCGCCAGGCCGAGCGCGATGCTATGTCTTGCCAACGCGTTTCGATCCAGGGATGTATCGCCGAACGAAAGCGATTGAGGATACGCCAAAATACCGACCTTCCCGCCCATCCAGCTTTGGCGACTGCCATCCCAATCGGCATATGCTAATCGTGGTTCCGAGGGGCGTGAGCGAACGGCTCCGGACAACCGTTTCAATGTCACCTTTGCCGTTTCGTCGTCGGGTGATTCTTTGTTGAATCGGACGCACATTCGACCCAGCAAGGGAAGTGCGTAGGGTTCGTTGGGGAACTGGTCTGCTAACCAATGCACGTTGTCAATTTTTTCACGAAGTCGAGCGGATTCTTCGTTCTGACATATCGCCGGGATGGCGCTGACGCATTGCAGCGCGGCCGCGTATTTGGATTTGGCGAGTTGCGCATTTGCATTGGCAATCAGTTTTTGTGACAAGTCCGCAGCAAGCTTCGAATATGCGGGATGGCCGGGGGCTAACTCATTCAGTTGATCGAGATAGCCTCCCGCCATGATCCATTGTTTCGCAGACACCGCTTTCCGGAGTTCCGCGTCGACGTCCACGAGTTGCCCGAGATGGTTTTTGCTGCGGGATAGAAACCGTTGGCTGTCGGGGCTTAGCAGTTGCGATGGAACCTCGCTAAGCAATTTCACGACCATCGCGTGGTCGCCTCGATCGAAAGCTGCGGCGGCTTGTTGAGCGTGTTGGTCGAATTGGTTGTTGGTTTTCGCCTTCAACTGCTCGATCTTCTCGATGGCTTTGCGAGCGTCGTTGGCATCCTTGGCGAACCGATAATCATTTAAGTCAGCGATGCGTCCCAACAGCGAGATGGATTGATCAAAGTCGAACGCCTTGGCTGCTTGAACCGCTTGGGTCATCGTTTCGCCATGCTTGGCGATGCGCTGATTCAACAACGCCGCCAGATCGGTACCGCACGAACCACAGAACTTTTGCGTAAGCGAGACCTGCTTGCTGCACATCGCACAGGGCTCGACCAACGTTTGGCCACATCCGGCGCAGAACAATTCGCCGTTGCCGTTGTTGTGTTTGCAGTTGCCACACGTGTTTCCGACCGCGCCGGACACTGAATTCATCGTTGTCATCTCATTCCTGCCCATGATTCCATACCCACGCGAAAGTTTCGCTCTCCTGCTTCATCGTGGATCTCATTGAAGGTCGACGATGGCACCGAGTACCGGAAACCAATTACTGAAGGTTTTGTCGTCGGGGTCACCCACTTCGACGTAGCCGTGTCGGCGATCGCGATTGAACATCACCGTCGGACAATCTGCCGGGACGGTTAGAACCAATCGATACTCGCCCGGCTTGGACATCGGCGTTAGATGAGCTTTCAATTCCTTGGGTTCCACGCCGGTGACTTCGATCTTGCGATCCGCTTCGCCTCGATTTCGGACCACCAACTTGAATTGGTGCTCCTTGCCCGCGTCAAGGGTTCCGATATCCAGCCCTTCGCTGCTGTGAATATCGGGGCTGTAAAAATTGATGGGCGCACGAACATGACCAGCCACTTTGACCGTGCGTGTCATCACTTCGTCGGAGTTCGGATTCTTGAACGTCAACTTCACGTCACCGGAAAACTTGCCGCGGGACTTTCCGCTGGATGATACGCTCACTCGCCAAGCCCATTGTGCGTGCTTGTCGAACAAGCTGGTATCGTCCACGGACAGCGGTTCGACGTTCCAATCGAAACTTGGCAAGTCACTTGCGGCTGAGTCCAAGTAGAAGTCTTCGAGCAGTTGGCTGTAGACGGTGAACGTTGCTTCGGGTAGGTCACCGGGATTGACCGACTTCATCACAACTTCGCTGGGCACGACCAATTCGGCTCGCACGTCGCCCTGGATTGTCAAAGTGATCTCAGGTTGTAGCGGGTCGTTCGTTTCGAGCGTCGCCGATTGCTCGTAGTTGTCCAGTTGGTATCCCGTGTTCCAAGTCATTGTGACGTCGGTTTGCCCGCCGGGAAGAAGGACGTTGCTGCCCAGTTTTCCGACCGTACATTTGCAACTCGTTCGCTGAACGTTGATGGTCAAGGGTGCTTCGCCGTCGTTACGAACGGTGAACGAATGGCTGACGGTGGCATGGGGGTCGAGCAAACCGAAATGAAACTCGGTTGTATCAAGCGAGGCGATCGGACGAACGGACGAGGAAATGGTCGCGACTTCGCTTGCCCGCTGCTTGACCTCTGCGATCTTCGCTTTGAACGCCGGGCGAAGGGCTTTCGGAACACCGTGAGGTTCGTAGCTGACCGTGGCAATCAAGATTCCCGCGACCGTGGCAAGACTGGCCACAACCGCGACACCGGCCATCATTCGTTTTCCGAGCGTGTTCATCAGCGTTATGTGTTTGGTTTAGATAGGGCAAAAAGGGTGTCACACAAGAAGCCTCTGCGACTCAAGATGAATCGCAGAGGCATCGAATTGGATCAAGCAAGCATCAGGCTCAGTCTTCGAAAGCGCCCTTGAAGAACGTTTCGCTCCAGAACACGCCGCCATAGAACTGGTCGCGTGGCATTTCCGTCGTCGAATCGGCATAGCCGACGTCAACGATTTCGTCTTCGGTCAGCGGAGTAGCGTCATCACCGTTGGCGTCTTTGCCGACGGGGAAACCTGGGTTCAAGTAGCCGTCGTTGTTCAGGTCATAGAAGACCTTGACGCTTCCGTCGCCCATCAACACGTTGACTGCACCGGCGTGAACGGCGAACCAGTCACGGGTGTCTTGCAAGTACGTCGGGGCAGTGGTGATGTCCGCTGCGGTGAAGCTTGGGACGTAAGCGGTCGCAGTAGCCAAGTCTGCAGCGTAGGCAGGCCTGCAACCGTTGGTGGTCGCTTCGCCTTTCTCACAAAGTTGGTTCCCGACCAACGGTGCGCCACTTTGGATCAAACGAACCGAACGTGTAGCAGCATCATAGATCGCAGGACCGTCGTTGAATGACTCTGCAAGGATCGATCCAGCCGTGATGTAGGCAGCGGCTTCGTCGCTGTTCGGGTTGTAGACGCGACGGTCTGCTTGGCCGTGACGGATATCCAATGCCAAAACGGCTTCGTCGATATCGCCGGGGCCCGCGCAACCAACGAAGCCGAAGTTGCTTGATGGAATGCGAGAACGATCCAACTCGCGGGCGGCGATCGGACCGACGGTGCCGTTGAGCGCCTTGAAGTCCGGTTGTTCGACATTGCCGTTGATGGCGTTGATCGTCGTTGCCGTTGTCGTGGTCAAGTAGGTGCTCGAACCGCTACCCACGCTTTGCGTGCGGACCATGCCGCGGGACAGGTGCCAACCGGTTGCATAGTTGGTGCTGAATCCGCCTTGCACGAAGTAACGCGAAACCAACTCGGCGCGTTCCGCGCTGCTGTTGGCGCTACCGCCGAAAAAGGCGGTGGGCGATGCGGTCGAGAAGCCCTTCCACTGATTTTGGCCACACACGCCGGCCGACAAACGGTCCGGTCCGGCACCAGCGCGTCCACGGGTGGTGTCGCTACCGAGCAAGTCATTCAACTTTTCAGAGCCCAACAATGGGTTCGACGGGTCGAGCGATTCGTTCAAGTTCGCTTCGCCCGTGTTCACCAAGTCAGCAACCCACCCAAACGTATCGGGGCATCCGTCACGACGGAGGTCGTAGGCACCCGAGCAGAATTGTCCGCCGGGGCTACGCGTGCTGAATTTAAACAGGCCGATACCAATGTTCTTCAGGTTGGCTTGGCACTGTGCCGAACGAGCGGCTTCGCGTGCCTTGGTGATTGCTGGCAGCAAAAGGGCCGCCAGCAGGGCGATGATCGAGATGACGACCAACAGTTCGATCAGGGTGAAACCTGATGTTTTACGCAAACGCATACTTAGAATCCTTGAAATGTCTCTGGACGCGATACACTGCTCGCGCCCAAAATCTGGGTACTGGTAGAGTTGGGGGACGCGTCCCTTGAAGGTGACACTGGTTTCCGTCTGAACCGGACTCCAAAGACCAGGACCGTCTCCCACTCTGCTTCTTCTTCGAATAAGGTCTAAAACACGACGTACGACGCTCGTGTTTCCCTCGCCGCCAATCTCTCTGGGCTCATCGATCGAACCCGAGAAGACCGCGAGTCACTTCTCACCGCAAACTGCGGCCTAAGCTTTATCAATCACGAAGTTGGTTAGGTCGCAATCCTCCTGTGCTGATGCCTGCCACTGCGAGCCTACGCTGACTCGCAGAGATAAGTACGAATACAAAACCTGATCTACTTTTCATTTCCGTACGAACCGAGAGAGTAGAAACTTGCCAACTGCAAAGTCTCTGCTTCGACTTCCGAATCCGTCCAGAACGGACCGTTCGTCGGCGTCACAACATCGGCTCCATCGAAGCCGTTGTTGATGAAGCCATCATTGTTCGCGTCCACAATCCCGTGCACCGAACCGTCGGCCATCAACACGTTGACGACGCCCTGGTGCAACGGCGACATGCCGCGATAGTCTTGACGTGTATCGTGGTTCCACTGCTTCAACCAACCGTCGGCGCCCGTGCGATTCTTACTGCCGGCGGCGAACGTCGGCTTCGCGAGCAAGAAAGCACTAGGCGTTTCGGGCGTTCCATCGGCGTCATTGTCAATGTCTTTGCGATTACCAATTGGGCCGCCGACGATCCCTGTGCCGTAAAACGCGCCGCCTTCTATCTCGCCAACCGCGGCCGAGATTGTTCCAGTAGCAGCAGCATCACACAGCAGCGGCACGGTGCTGGACGAAGCCTTGTTGCTATCCAAATCGCGAGTCGTCAGTGGTCCGCGAGTCACGTTGCGACTCTTAGTATCCAGGTCAGTGCAAGCAGCGTTGCCAGCGTCGGGATTCCCGTCTTCGTCAAGCCGAAGTTCGGTACGAACCAAGAACCATGATGCGGCGAAGTTGGTGTTGTAGCCTTTCTGAATGGCTTTCTGATCAATCAATTCAGCGCGCTTCGTATCGAGCGGCGCCAAGGAATCATCCGAGATCGTTCGACACACGTTCTTAATCAACTGCCCCATTTCGTCGGTGTACGCCTTGCTGCCCAAACGATCGAGACAGTCCGTCGACTGCAACTCGATCAGCGGCATCGTCAACAATTGCTCAATCGCTTTACTGGTCACGACCGAACTGCTGGGACAACGCATCTCGCCAACTAAGATTCCCCGTTTGACGAGGTCGGCAACCCAGCCTTGTTCGGTGGGTACTCCGTCGCGTTGCAAATCAAACGCTCCGGTACAGAACGCGCCATCGGGCGACTGGGCAGCCCGGGCGGTCAGCGTGACACCAAAGTTTCGCAAGTTGTTTTGGCACTCGACACTACGAGCGGCTTCGCGTGCCCTTGACACCGCAGGAAGCAACAGTGCCGCGAGTATGCCAATGATCGAGATGACCACCAACATTTCGACAAGGGTGAATCCGATTCGTCGCATATTGACTAGCAATTTGTTTGAGTGAATGGTTCATCACGACGCCCGCACGAACCGAACTCGATTCACACAACCGCCGTAATCTCTGTTGCGCTAGCGGGACAGGTTGCGTCCGTCCCAATCAGTCAACGCGAGAATCCTTGTCGCCAAACCGCTTGGTTGCAACAGCCATTTGGCCATCTCACAGAGTCTTCATGGTTCCTGCATAATCGGCGATTGAGACAACTCGCCGCTTTGTGAAACCAGCGTCCTTAGATCTTGTAAAAAGCCGGCGATTTTGCGTATGTGACATCATCCGCGCGGGGTTTGGTAAGATGGAGCGAATCGGAGATTCACGACTTCTTCACAATGATTTCTGCCCCTTTTGAGCGCCACTTTGTCAGCCGAAAACACCTCTCTCGAATCTTTGGCATTGTCGTTGGATCAACTGCGATCGATTCAGCTAGAAAAGCTGAACGCGATGCTGATGCGAGTTCGCGAGCGTCCGTATTACTCGCTTCACTTGGCGGGTTCTTTGATTCCGCTTCAATCGCTCGACGAACTAGCGACTTTGCCGCTGATGACCAAAGACGGATTGCTAGGCGATACTCGATGCGCACCTGGACGGGTGTTCGATCTGCCGCGATGCCAGTACACGCGACTGCACCAAACCAGCGGCACACGCGGGTTTCCGATGGCGGTGCTCGACACGCTGGACGACTGGGCATGGTGGCTTCGGTGCTGGGACTTTGTGCTTGACGCAGCCAAGGTGACCGACGAAGACGTTGCCTTAATGGCTTTTTCGTTTGGTCCTTTCATCGGTTTCTGGACCGCTCATGACGCGCTCGTTCGCCGACGCGCGACCGTTGTTCCTGGTGGCGGCATGTCCAGCGAAAATCGCTTGCAGATGATCAACGACTATGAATGCACCGTCATGTGCTGCACACCGACGTATGCGCTGCACCTGTCCGACGTTGCCAGAAAGCTTGGCATCGATCTGACAAAGAACACGGTGTCACGAATCATCGTTGCTGGCGAACCGGGCGGCAGCATTGCGTCGATCCGCCACACGATCGAACAAGCGTGGGGCGCAAAAGTCATTGACCACACCGGTGCCAGCGAAGTTGGCGCGTGGGGGTTCGGCAGCGACGATGGCCGGGGGATTCATGTGATCGAAACTGATTTCATCGCCGAGTGCCTTGTCTTTGACGACGATTCACCCAGCGGCCGAACGGCCGACGAAGGCGAACCGGCCGAATTGGTACTGACCAATCTTGGACGTCTCGGCGGTCCCGTCCTTCGGTATCGCACCGGCGATATCGTTTGTGGCTATCGAAACCATGATCAACCGTGCAAATTCCTTTGGCTCGATGGCGGAGTCCTGGGGCGATCCGATGACATGATTGTCATCCGCGGCGTCAATGTGTTTCCGTCCAGTGTCGAAGCCATCATTCGTGAGCTCGAACCCACAGCCGAATTTCGAATCATCGTGACTCGCAAGAACCACATGGATCAATTGGCGATCGAAGTCGAGGCAAACCAGTCTAGCGCCGATCGGTTAGCCGGGCTGCTGCGAGATCGGTTGGCGATGCGAATCGACGTCCAAGCGTTGCCGATCGATTCGCTGCCAAGGTTCGAAGCAAAAGCGAAACGCTTGATCGATCGTCGCTAGCCGAACGCGACCCAGTTTCGTGATCTGCACACACTGCGTCTTCCCCGACCACAAACAACTTACGAATCGACAAAGCCAATGCCACCTAGCGATCCCATGAAGCCGAAATCTACCCAGACTGACTTAGTTCCGCTTTCGATCGACCGTGATGGCGATACGACGATCGTGATCAAATGGAGCGATGACACGGTGACTCGCTGGGCAACGCCGCAGCTTCGCAAAGCGTGCCCGTGCGCGACGTGCCGCGAAAAGAAGCGGGGCGAGGCCGAGAAAGCCGATGCGAAAGGAAAGTTCGCCGGACTGCCGGTGCTAAGTGCTGCCGAAGCACGTCCGTTGACGATCCAGTCCATGCGACCAGTCGGCAGCTACGCCTACAACATTGCGTTCAGCGACGGACACGGATCGGGCATCTTCCCGTTCGTCTTATTGCACGAAGGGCCATAGTCCCGCCCCCCGGCCGGTGGCGCACAACCGCAAGTTTCCAAGATTCGTCAGCGCTGGCCTGCCCAAATCGCCTATGATTCGGGCACAGAGGTTGGAAGGGACTAT
>JBAUHR010000055.1:0-13243 GCA_049680385.1 Rubripirellula sp.
GTGCCAATGCGACGACCATTTGCGTGGTGCTGCAGTTGGGGCTGGCGATGATGCCCGAGTGCTGTTTGACCGCTTCGGGATTGACTTCCGGAACAACCAACGGGACCGACGCATCCATGCGCCAATAGGCGCTCTCGTCGACCACAACCGCGCCCGCATCAACGGCCCACTGCGCGAACTCGGCGGACACTTCGTCAGGCGTGCTAGCGATGACCAAGTCAACGCCTTTGAAAGCGCCGGGTTCAAGCAATTCGACTTTAATCGTTTCGTCGCCGACGCGAATTTCGGTACCGACCGAACGCTGGGACGCCAGAAGTTTCAGTCGCTTGTAGGGAAACTTTCGTTGGACGAGTTGATCAAGGACAATTCGTCCGACGGCGCCGGTAGCACCGACCAAAGCAATGGTTTCGTACACAGTAGAGAAATAGGTAATGGGTGATAGGTATTAGAGATTAGGAAACTTGGTTTGAGTTCTACTTCATTTCTTTGATGGCGTCGGGCAGGCTTGGGTCGACGAGTCCATAACCGCCGCGACCGCCCAGGACTCGTGACTCGATGTCGCTGAGCACATCTTCGGCGACGGCTTCGTGGAAGTTGACAATCTTTTCGTCGCTGAGCGGCCGGTAGCTGCGGAACAACCGAAAGCCAACACCGCGGGCTGGGTCACTTGTGAACCACCATGGGCTGCGAGGAAAGTTGGGGTCGTCCGTCTTCCATTCTTCGTCGTCGCTGACCAACCGAGCCGCGCTGCGAAGGTTCTCGGGGTCACCTTCCCAACTGCCGCCACGGACAACGACGCCGGATGCGGTTTCGCCCCACTTGACCACGTCGGTGGCGTTGATGGGTTCCTTGGCTTTGTATTGGTCATAGTTTTCAGTGTGCGCGTTGGCGGTCAATTCAGCGACGTTGCCGTGCATGTCGTACAAACCGAACGCATTGGGCTTCTTGGTGCCAACGGGCAATTGGCCTTCGTCGGCGTTGTCGTAGTACCAGGCATATTCGTCGATGTCGTCGGCGCTGTCGCCCCAGCTAAATGCCGTCGTTGATCCGGCACGCGCGGCGTATTCCCATTCGGCTTCGGTCGGCAAACGGTATTGCGATCCCGTCACGCGAGTCAGCCACTTGGTAAACTGCTGGGCGGCGTACTGGGTCATCGTGACGGCAGCCTGTTCGGGTTCTTCGCCATACTCGAACGTATAGCTGGGTTCGTACAGTTCGGTTGGCGCGGTGATCGCGTCGATCTTGTTGTATTCGTCGACGACTCGTTTTCCGGACGACTCAAATTCTTTAAAGATGGCGTACAAACGCATGAATTCTTTGTACTGGCCCCACGTCGTTTCAGTCTTGGCAACCCACATCGGATCAACCACGACTTGGACTTGCGGGCCTTCGTCGTCACCGCGATCGGCTTCGCTGTCCGGGCTGCCCATCAGGAACTTGCCGCCGGGGACTGGGATCATGTCGATGGTCACGTCGGTGCCCGGAATCTTGGTCGTGTAAGGAACCATGTAGCCGCCATCGACTTTGACCGATGGACCGTCGGCAGGCTTGGTCGCAGAAATCCCAAGCTGGGTTGCATCAGTCGCAACAGGGGCTTCGGCGTTAGCTCCGGCAACGGTCACGGCTGTGGCCGCAAGTACCACCGCGACGCGGCGACACAGAAACGATGAGAGCAGATCAAGCGGACGCATATCTCAGTACTCGGTCGGAAGGATAGACAATCGGGTCTAGGCGGGGGGATGGCAGCACAAGAAGTTCATTTGGCCGCGTTTCTAGCTTGGTTACTCAGTATACGCCGGGATGGCATCGCTTTCGACGCCTGTACGAGACGTCCGGCTGGCTCGCCGCGACATTTCGATCGCTGGATACAACAGGACCACGAACCACCAAATTGTCGATGGCGATGCGAAAGTGTCCAGCACCGTGTCTTCGAATATGCCGGAAACGAGGACGTACGTTGAAATCGAACGGATGATCGGCAACGGACTGAGGACTCCGTAAATCAAGTTCCAGCCCAGCAGGACCAAAATCAGTAGTCCGGCAATCAGCCCGCCGGAAAAGCACACGTGCAGCAATAGGTTGTGCGTGTGAAGCGAAAAATCGGCCATCAACTTTGGCGTGCTGTTGAGTCCCCAGCCCGTCAGTGGCCGCTCGCGGATCAGCCGGATCGCTTCGGCCCAGATTTCGGTGCGTCCGGTTGCGGAGGTCAGTTCGTCGATCTCGCCCGTTTTGGTCACCATCGAAGTGACTGAATCGCCGCGGACCATTTTTTCGCTCAGTAACTCAAAACCGATGAACCCGACGGAAAGGAATAGGACGGCAGAAAGCGAGATCAGGATTCCAGCGCGACTGAAAAGTCGGTCGATCATCAAGATGGCCGCTGCGACGAATCCAGCCGCAAAGGCACTGCGGCTGTAAGCGGCTGCCATCGTCAGCAACGAAACGCCGATGATCGCAAGCAAAATCAGTCGCGACCAACCGATCGCGCCGCGTCGTTCGCCGATTCCTCTTAGCATTGCCAGTGACAGCAGGCTCGATATCACCCCTGTTCTTGCGATGGCATTGGGGTGACCAAGGCCGCCCATGCGACTAACAAACGTTTGATTTCCTAGCTCTTCTTCGAACACGCCAACGGCGGGCCAGAACAAGTACATGCCCCAGTTGGCGACCAGGTTTGGCACCATTCCGACCAAGCATGCGATCATCAAACGTCGCAGGCCAAGGATCGAAATTGCGGTCGGAACAAAGCACAAGTAGCCAACGTTGATCATCGCGGCCACACGCGAAATCGTCGCCGTTTCCTCGTACGCAACCGCCGACGTCGCCAAGAAAACCGCGGCCAACGCGACAAGAAAGATACCCGGCAACGTCATCAGACTGCGGCGGACCGAGCGGTCGAAGATGACGCCCGCGACACCAATGATTCCGCAAATTCCTGCGAGCGCAAGCTTGACCATGACGGGCCAATCGACGCCCAGGTGGTCTTCGTCTGCATCAAAATTGGCGTTGATGTCGACCGTGTTGAAAAAGGCAGCTAAGGCGACCATCAGGAAGCAGGCTGCGGGAAGTCCCAAGACTGCGGCCATTCGCGAAGCACGGATAGTGGATCGGTCGTTGGCCAAGGGCTGCGAGCTCGATGAGTTCAGAAGGGGCGCCGAAGCATCCATGGAATGTCGCCGGAAATTCACGGGAGTCTTAAAACGCAGGTTGGTTCGAGTATTTGTCCTGCGGCACCCATGTTAGTCGGTGAATTGACTGACGCCGCCCCGTTTTTGACAGGACTTCCCGAGAGAGGCCGGAAGCCAGAAGCCAGAGCCAAATCCTAGGGTGCGAACGATTCGGGCCGAACTCCCAGGACCACGATGACGTCCTTGGGTTGGCCGCTGCGTTGGATTTGTAGCTCGATCTGCTTGCCGGATGCGGACTGGCCGATCAACTGCATCAGATGGTTTTTATCCCGCGCCATCGCGTTATCAACCGATAAAATGATGTCGCCAGCCAACAAGCCGGCTCGACCAGCCGGTGAATCCAGGGTCGGGACCTGAGTCACCTGGGCCCCACGCATCCGAGCGTTGTCGCCGACAAGTTCGTCATCGGGCACTTCGGCCAAAACGACACCCAGAAACCCGCGTTCGACTTTGCCGTGAGCTCGCAAACGTTCGTAGACCTGTTTAACGACATTGCTGGGGATCGAAAAACTGACGCCCTGATAAGTGTCGCCGACGATGGCTGTGTTGATTCCAACCAGCGTTCCTCGTGCGTCAACCAGCGGGCCGCCACTGTTGCCCGGATTGACCGCAACGTCGCTTTGCATGAAGTCTTGGTACTGAGTGCTGGCGCGGACCATGCGGTGCTTGCCGCTAAGGATCCCAAACGTCACCGTTCGGTCCAACCCAAACGGGCTGCCCACCGCCCAAACCGGCGAGCCCACGTTGCAGCGATCGCTGTTCCCCCAAGGGATCGGGATCAGACCGTCACAGTTGACTTTCAAAAGTGCCAAGTCGGTCAGTGCGTCGGTACCCAACACGACGGCCGATACTCGGCGCCCATCGCTCAGAGTGACGCGGATGTCTTCACCATCGGCGATCACGTGGCGGTTGGTCAGCAAGTAACCGTCCGCGTCGACAACAACGCCACTGCCTTGGTCCGATGCCGGCGCCGCACGGTTGGATAATAGAGCCGTGATGCTGGCTTCGTTGATCGGTTCGCGGCGTTGGACGTCGATATGAACCACGCTGGGCCCAACAGCCGAGTTGACCATTTGGTAAGCATCGCTCAGCGTATCAAGCGACACGTTGCGTAGTCCTTCGGTTCCCGTTTCGTGCTCCGCTCGCATCTCGCCGCGTCGCCACGCGTAGCGAGTCTCTTCGACAATCTGAGGAACGATGAACCGCGCCGCCAACAAAATGACGGACATCGTGGCCAGCAAGATCATGCTTTGCGTCAGCGGATCCGGGCGGCGCAGCCGACGCTTGGTTGTCGATTTTTTCCGCGGAGCTTGGACCGTCGAATCGACGCTGAATGCTTCGACCGTTCGCGGCGGTGGTGGGATCCGTCGCTGGCTGTCGACTCTATCGAAACGTTGCAGCGTGATCGCATAGGTTGCCGGTACTTCGGCTCGCGTGACTGACTGGTCACGATTAGACGTTGAAGTTGTCGCCGACGTTGATGCTGCTGAATTTGCGACCGTTGGTCCGGTTGCCTGCCCTTTCGGGGGGGCTGTTGCCGGGGTCGGGCGCGGGTCCCGGATCGGACGGGCGCCGGACGCTTCTGATGGCAAGTCATTATCGATCGGCGTTGGATCCTCGAACATGATCTTTGGCGACTCTGTCGGGTAGTGACCGGGAAACGTCGAACAGTCGACCGGTCCATTGTAGCGCAGCGCCAACCGAAAGGGTTAGGATTTTTCGGCTCATTTCGTGCGTCGACGGCGTTCGGTCCCGTCACAATCGCCCCGCCCTGCCCCGATTTTCGTTTTTACCCAGGCTTGATGCCGATGATTGCGGCCATCGAAGCGACTATCTTATCGGGTGCCCGCCGACACAAACTGTGTCGATTGGCGTACGATCCATTGCTAGCTGCCACACTAATTCTACTCGACAATTCTCCACTCGACGCCGATAGCCCGCTGCCATGTCTGACTCTGCCCGCGATTCGATTTACGAAGCGATTGCGTCGATCCGACTGATCGATCCTCACACACACATCAATCCTCATGCGGCGGGATCAACGACGCTGGCGGATTTGTTGGGGTATCACTACTACACCGAACTGGCCCATTCGGCCGGCATGCCCAAGGACCAGATCGAACAGCCCGGCATTGGGCCGCGTGAATTGGTCCGGCGATTGGTCGAGAATCTGTCGCCGCTCGAAAACACGGCCCAGTATCGGTGGTTGGTCGAGATCTGTCGGATGTTCTTTGGCTTCGACGGCGATCGCATAGACGCGTCGAATTGGGAATCGCTGTACGACAGCGCCGAGTCGCAGATGGCGTCCGCCGAATGGCCGCAGATCGTGTTGGACCAAAGCAACGTCGAAGCCGTTTTCCTGACAAACGATTTTGACGACGATTTGGCCGGGTTCGACACGGACACTTATATCCCCTGTCTGCGAACGGACGACTTAGTCTTCCATCTGTCCAAGCCCGAAGTTCGCGCACGGTTGGCCGCTTGCACGGGAATCGAACTGGACGGATCGCTGGCGTCGCTGCGATCATCGCTGCGTCAACGTTTCCAGCATTTTGTTAGTCGCGGCGCTCGTGCCTGTGCGATTTCGTTGCCGCCGACTTTCTCGCCCGCACCGGTCGGGGACGGGCGGGCATCGTCGGCACTGGATGCCGTCTTACGCCGTGGTGTGTTGGCGGATGATTCTCACAAGCAAGCCCTTGCGCGGCGTGTATTCTGGACGATCACGGAACTCTGCGACGAGTTTGGTTTGCCCTTCGATTTGATGATCGGAGTGAACCGTGGTGTCTACGAAAATGGTGTCTTTCAAGGCCAAGACTTGTACGACAGCCGAGTGTCGTTGATCCAGTACCGCGAACTGTTCAATGCGTTTCCAGGTGTCAAGTTCCCGGTCTCGGTTCTGGCCAGCGTCACCAACCAGGAACTGGTCAGTTATGCGTGGATCTTCCCGAACGTGATCACCAACGGGCATTGGTGGTACAGCAATACACCGTCCTTCATCGCCCGTGACGCCGCCGCCCGACTGGAAGCGGTCCCGCAAACCAAGCAAATCGGTTACTACAGCGACGCTTACAAACTTGAATTCGTGTGGCCGAAATTTGATATGTACCGACACGTGTTGTCGGACATTTTGGCGGACCACTTTGTTGGCAAATGTCGATGGAGCGAAGAGCGGGCGATCGAGCTAGGACGCCGGGTCTTGCGTGGCAACGTCGACGACATTTTCCCTCGTCCGGCCGGTGTGGTGGAAACCGCCGATGATCTGACCCGAGTCGACCCGCTAGCGGACACTTGGGCAGAAGAAGGATCAGGGCCGGATCTGATCGGCCAGCTGAGCTCTGAGGACGAAGTTTCGTCTAGCTGGGACGCGACAACTGCCGGAGCCACGGTCGCGGGAATCGCAGGCGGGATCGCTGCTGCTGCGGGAGCGTTAGGCAGCGATGACGAAAACGATGATGACGATTTGGTCATCGAAGAAGCGATGGGCGAAGAATTAGTCAGCGAAGAGCTAACCAACGAAGTCGATTCATACGATTCGGACGCTATCGAATCGGGTGTTGCAGAGATGTCCGATGCGGACACCATCTCGATGAATGATGAAACCGTATCGTTCGACGATGCGGGGGATGTCTCGGACGTCAATGTCGATGATCTCGGTGGGGATTTTGACGATCAGCTCAGCGAATCATTGGCCAGCGATAGTGGCGATGACGATGGGCTCGTCGACGATTTCGAGACGGTATCGGTGGCGGATGACACGGTTCGGATCGACGCAGCGAATAGCGATACTGGGCAGGACGACTTTGGGCTGGATCCTTCGCCGAATCACGATGAAATTCAGTCGACCGATCTGGCCGATGTGGAACTCACTGAACGGTCCGACGAGAGAGCTCAGAGCCTTGATCCCGATTCGATTTCGGACCAGCTTGATTCGGAACCACTCGACCTGGAAGCAATGCTTGGCGATGAAGCGAGCGATTCTGATCATGACGCACCCGGCATTCAGATGATGCGAGGGGAAGAGTCGTTCGAGACGGACGAGGATTCGTTGCAGTTGACGCCCGATCCCGTGACTGGCGAGTTGACGTTCCAAATCGACGATGATGGCAGCGACGATCTAGTGCTTGCACCGGAGGGTGGCGTTGCCGAAGCTAACCAAGGCAGTGACCCTGCTGACGAGTCAGGTGCCGGTGACGACCTTGATGCCACGATAGAGATTGGTGACGAAGAGGGTCTGGTCGACTTTGGCAGCATCCTTGATGACGATGCCGAAAAAGACGACAGCGACGGCGAACGAGGAACCGCAAAAGAGTAACCGTCGTAGTGCAGGCTGCCAGCCTGCAGCGAATTTGTCGAACTTGGCAACGGTCTGTCGATTTAGTGAGCAGGAGGCGCAAGAGAACGTCCGGCCTAGCTTCACTTCTGTTTTTAAGCTCGTGCAGTTAAGTCGGTATTTCAATCTCCCGAGAGAGATTCGGCCGCAGAGCGGCTCCGTATCCGCCCGCTCTTCTTGCTGACGCTCGGCAATGAATTGCCGAGCGTCGGGTTCTTAGTGTCGTGTTTTGCCGCGTCGTGTTTTGCCGCGTTGGAAAATTCGAGTTTCCGGATCAACGGCTTAGCAGACGCTAGCTCTTTGGGCGATCAGCGATGATGCGGTTGATCGCGTTCAGCATCGCCAGGATTGTGCTTTCGACCGTATCCGTGCTGGACCCAACGCCTCGGTAAGTACGACCCTTGTGATCGACTTCCAAGTTGACTTCACCAATTGCATCGCTGCCTAGCGTTGCGCTTCGCACGCGATAGTCTTTGCAGACGACGTTGACGCCAGTGATCTTTTCCACCGCCCAAAACGCCGCGTCGATCGGTCCGTCGCCCTGTTCGACTTTTTCGCTGAACTGCTTGTCACCATTTTGAAGGGTCAATTCGACTCGCGGTCCCCTGCCCTTCCCGCTGCTGACGACATAGTCCACTAGGCTCCACTGCTCTTCAACGCTGCCGCTGATCTGTTGCTGGACCAAGGCAACGATGTCGCCGTCGTACATTTCTTTCTTCTTGTCGGCCAGAACTTTGAACTGTTCAAACACGGTGTTGAGTTGTTCGGCGGTCAATGTGTAACCGAGTGTCTTGGCGCGATCGGCCAGCGCGGCACGGCCACTGTGTTTGCCCAGCACCAAGTCGGTTTTTGAAAAACCAACATCTGCGGGCGACATGATTTCGTAGGTGCTGCGTTCCTTCAACATTCCGTCTTGGTGAATGCCCGATTCGTGAGCGAACGCGTTGCGGCCCACGATCGCTTTGTTGCGTTGCACCTGGATGCCGGTGGTCTTGCTGACCAAGCGGCTTGCCGGGACCAGTCGTGTGCTGTCGATACGCGTGGTGCAATTGAAAAAGTCTTGGCGCGTCTTCATCGCCATCACGACTTCTTCTAGCGCCGCGTTGCCGGCCCGCTCGCCGATCCCATTGATTGTGCATTCGATTTGGCCAGCACCAGCGGCAACGGCTGCCATGCTGTTGGCGACCGCCATCCCCAAGTCGTCGTGACAGTGAGTGCTCAGTACCGCTTTGTCCATGTTGGGAACCCGGTTCCGCAGCATCGTGAAGCGATCGAAGATTTCACTTGGTGTGGTATAGCCGACGGTGTCAGGCACGTTGATCGTAGTCGCGCCGGCATCAATGGCGGCTTCAACAACGCGACACAAAAAGTCGTGCTCGGTGCGGCAGGCGTCTTCGGGCGAAAATTCAACATCGTCACAGTACGCCTTGGCGCGTTTGACGCCAGCCACCGCTCGCTCGACGATTTCATCGGTCGACATCCGCAGTTTGAATTCGCGGTGAATGGCACTGGTGGCCAAGAAGACATGGATCCGCGAGTTGCGAGCGCCTTTGATTGCTTCCCATGCTGCGTCGATGTCTTTGTCGCTGCAACGAGCCAGTCCACAGATGGTCGATTGGTGAACCGTTGACGCGATCGCTTTGACGGCTTCGAAGTCCCCCGGTGAAGCGATCGGAAATCCGGCTTCGATGATGTCAACGCCCATCGATTCTAGGAGCTGCGCGATCTCAAGCTTCTCGGCCAAGTTCATGCTCGCGCCCGGCGACTGTTCGCCGTCGCGCAGGGTCGTATCAAAGATACGAATCATGCGTGGTTCTTGATTGCCCGATGCAGGTGCATCACTTTCGGTGGTCGTCGTAGTTTGCGACATCGCTGTGAGAAACCTTCGAGAGACTTACGTTGAGAGAAACGATTGGAAATGGAAGCACAAAAAAACCCGAGTCGCTCGGAGCGACTCGGGTCAGTGTCTTTCTTTGATGGACCAATCTCTGGTCCGGACAAACCCTCATCACCCGCCGATTCGGCGTCGCAATAGTAGCAGTGATAAAAGCAGGGTTTGGTTGTGCATGGCCGTATCGTAGCCACGGCTGGGTTGGCGGGCAACCCGCATGTTTAGTTACCGCCCGCCAGGGCAAGCCCACGCAAGTTTGTGGGACATGCCAACCCAGGTTTGGTGGTCGCGCTAGCTGTATATTGCAATTGTTTTTGCGTACGCCTTGCTTGAGCGTTGCGTGCGGTGTATGGTGAGGGCGTTCTGGGAGTTTGCTCCTTAAATCAATTCGCTGCACGGAAGAAAACATGCCTTATTTAATGATCAATCTTGATGACGTCGGCGATTGCCAACGTGGACATCGCCAGCTAAGCGGCCGGCTTCGCCGCGCCGGTGTCGATCCCCTGCCCGAAGGCCCTGGTGGAGGTGGCGGCGGTTGCCGGCCTGGCAAAGGTGCCCATGGCGAACGCGGCAAACATCAAGGCGAAAAACAGAAGGACGGACCGGCCGGTCTGCCGCTGAAACAGAAGCTCAATCGAATCAGCAAGCGCGGTGTCTGGCGATTCATCTCGGGTATCGCGGCTTTGGATCAAACGCCACGGTCGTTGGCCGAGTTCGATGAAGCTCTTTCGTTGCCGCCGAACAAGATGCGTTCGACGAAAGCGATTTTTGCCAAACTCGAAAACCGCTTTGACATTCGGTTCTTGAAGCTTGCTGAGGACGCAGGCGACGATGATTCGGGAAACCCACGGTACATCATGCCGCCGCGCATCCGAAAAGTCGTCCGCGAAATCGTTGGCTAGTTCGAACGTTTAAGCTGGACGCCTAGCCCGCTAGTGACTGACGAGTTACGAGCGGGCTGCCGGAATGATCGGTGTTGGTTGGCCTGTGCCGGTGTTCTTACGCAGCCGTTGCTTTCGGGATCTCTTTGCCTTGCAACTGATAGACGTAGCGCAGGACTTCGGCAACTGCTTGGTACTGTTCGGTCGGTACGACTTGTCCGACATCGACGGTCTTGTACAGAATCTGCGCTAGCGGTTTACGCTCCACCACCGGAATGCCGTTTTCGAGTGCGATGCGGCGGATCTTTTGGGCCAGCACTCCGGCTCCCTTGGTCAGCACGATCGGGGCTGGCATCGTGGTCGGATCGTACTTGATGGCGATGGCAAGTTCGGTTGGATTGCTGACGACGACGTCCGCCTTGGGGACTTCTGATTGAGCTCGCTGCATCATCATTTGTCGTTGGACTTGGCGGCGATGCTGGGCGAACTGCGGATCGCCTTCGGATTCTTTCATTTCGTCGCGGACTTCTTGGTCCGTCATCATCATGTCTTGTTCTTGTTTCCACCATTGGAACGCGTATTCAAGAATCGCCAGTACGAACAGGGCGCCGCCGATCCAAACGCAAATGCCGATGATCGTTCGGAACAGCACTTTAACGATCTGCGGCACACTCAATTGCGCAAGATGGAAAATCGGATCGCGGTAGTTCAGTAGTGCGGCGTAGGCGACTGCGGCGATGACCAGTAGCTTGAAGATCCCAAACCCGAGCCGCGCGACGCCCTGCAGCGACAGGATTCGCTTTGCGCCCGACAGCGGACTGATGTTGCTAAGTTTGGGTTCGATCTTTGCGGTGGAAAACACCAGCCCCGTTTGAACCACATTCACCAAGACCCCGGCGACAAACATTGCCAACAGCATCGGCACCGCGGCAAACGCTAGTCGTGCTGATCCGGATAGCAACCAGTGGGCAGCGTCGTTCGTGCCCAACGGTCCTACCTTGGACGTTGTAAGAGCACTGGTCATCGCGTCAGCCAAATTCTGGGCGGCCGGTTCGCCGAATACCCAAAGTGCTCCGAGTGCGGCCAACAACATCCCAGCCGACGTCAGATCCTGGCTCTTGGCGATCTGACCTTGCTCGCGAGAATCTCGCCGCTTCTTCTCTGACGCTGAGTGTTTCTTGTCTCCACTGCTTTCCGACATGGTTTAGCTCACCAAAGGTTTCCAAGTCGGGTCGCAGTAACGGCCAGCTCTTCTTGGAAAATCAAGCCGGCCGAGCCGATCGTGATCGCCAAGACGACAAGCATCGCCAAAGCGTTGATGCTAAGTCCGATTGCCAAGACGTTGATCTGAGGCAGAGTACGGCTGATCAAGCCGGTCACTAAGTTGGCCAACAGCAGTGCCGTGATGACCGGAGCTGCGACACGGATGCCGGCGACCATTCCGGACGTCAATTGATCGACGATCAAAGTCATCATGGATTCGTCAAACGTTACGTCGCCCGCGGGCAGCGATTTGAAACTGTCCAACAGCACGTTCAAAATGATCCGGTGTCCGCCGATACAAAGCAGGACCGCGGTGACCATCATGCCAACCATCCGAGCGATCGCCGGCATGTTGCTGCGAGTGGATGGGTCGATCGCGTCACCAAGTTGCATACCGCCGGTGCTGGTGATCGCTTCGCCGCCCAGTTGCAAGCCAGTGATGATCAATTGAACCGTCGCGCCAATCAGCAGTCCGATCATTCCCTCGCGCGCGACCGCAATCACCAAGTCGATCAAGTTGTCCATGTTAGGCAGCGAATCCGACGGCGTTACCGCGGCCACGGTTGGCAACATCAGCATCGTCATCGTCAGCGCCAAGAAAACACGAACGCGATTTGGAACTCCTGTGCCGATGGCCGGCATCGACATCAGCAACGTACTGAGCCGTGTCAGCACGAGCATGCCCAGCACCAAGTGATCGATCAGCCACTGAGCCAAAATGGTGGAATTGGACGCATCCGCAACAGGCTCCATCAATGCATCCCTGCGTTCTCGAACACGTGCCGAGTGAACTCGACCAAACGCGTCAACAGCCACGGCAAACACGCCACCAAAGCAGCCGCCATCGCCAAAACCTTGGGCACAAACGCCACCGTTTGGTCCTGGACCTGGGTCAGCGCTTGCATCAAACCAACTGCCAAGCCAGCCGCCATCCCGACCAACAGCATCGGCATCGCAATCACGACAGCGGCCATCATGGCGGAACGGCAAAGATCAATCGCAGCAGGAGCATCCATGAGCAGCAGGTCTTGGGAGTGGGTAAGTAGGTGACAGGTGACAGGTGACAGGTGACAGGTGGCAGGTGACAGGTGACAGGTGACAGGTGACAGGTGACAGGTGTTAGGTGTTAGGTGTTAGGTGTTAGGTGTTAGGTGTTAGGTGTTAGGTGGGCGTTGGGTTTTCCTGTTTCCTGTTGCCTGTCACCTGTCACCTGTAACCTGTTTTCTTTCACCTCCCTTCTTATCCAAAGCTGTCCATTAGCATTTTGACGACGAGGTGCCAGCCATCGACTAGCACGAACAGCAGTAACTTGAACGGCAGCGAGATCACTTGTGGTGGCAGCATCAGCATGCCCATCGAGATCGTGACGCTGGCGACGACCAGGTCAACGATCAGGAACGGCAAGTAGATTTGGAATCCCATCAAGAACGACGTCTTCAGTTCGCTCAGGATGTAGGCTGGCAACAGCACGCGGATCGGAACTTCTTCATAGCCGGTCGGCAGTTCGGCTTCGGCGTCCATGTATCCGTAAAACAGCAACACGTCGTCTTGGTTGCCAGCCATGTCGATTTGACGTGACATGAATTCACGAATGGGGAGCGCGGCTGCTTCGTACGCTTCTTCCAGCGTCATCGGCGTATCGGGATCGGTGTAAGGTTTGACCGCAGTTTCGTAGACCTGGGTCCAAACC
>JBAUHR010000056.1:0-4862 GCA_049680385.1 Rubripirellula sp.
GTTGCACAACCGACCGCGCAATCGTTTCGAAGAAATCGACGGCGTTTATTTGGTCGGCGGCGGCACTCATCCAGGCAGCGGCTTGCCGGTGATTTACGAATCGAGTCGTATTAGCAGTCGGTTGCTGCTAGATGACTTGGAAGTCGATCGTTCTTTTATCGATCGCGCCGCAAGTGTGTAGTGGCGAGCATTCGTAGAAAATCTTGCAACCGTTTGTAAAGCTTACTGGACCTGACGCCAGTCACGAAGAACATTTGTCTTCGTGAAACAGCGATTCAACTTGCATGACCAGCTGATTTGCCCGGTATTTTATGCTGCGAGCGGAAAACATCGCGGCGTGACTTTTTTGCGATGGATCCGGCACGGACTTTGCGTCCTGTGATATTCCAGTGGTACTTGTCGTCGCCGTTCGCGGAAATCCAGTTTGCTTAGCCCTTGTTTGTATTAGGTACTGAAATGTCGCTGCTCTTTCAACGAAGTCGTCTACGTCGCACGAATACCGTTGCCAACCAAAGTCGCAAATCAAATCTTCACTTGCAATGGTTAGAAGTTCGCCAGCTATTGTCAGGCGACGACCTTTTCAACAACAGCGACGCCGATGACATTCACTATGTCGGCACTCTATCGTTGGACAAATCCATGCGAATCGATCCTGCTCTGGCAACCTAAATTGTTCAGAAACACTCTGTGGCGGAGGATTGCTGTTGGCCGCTGCGACATCATGGACGATGGCGCAAGCGACCTCATTGGCGTTGTGAAGAGCGAAAAACCGTAGCGTTTCAGCGGGCAAGCATCTTGACCAAGAAATATCCCATCAGCAGACCGCGTGCGGTCCACAACACCGTCCGAATCCAATTCGAATGCACCAACCGTCGGTACACATCGACATCGAAACCGCTGGCAAGTTGACTGTGGCAGGGAACTTGGATGAACGCAGTCGAGAGCCATATCAGTACGACCATGGCAAATCCTAAAACGGCGGCCCAGCGTGGAAAACCAACAGGCGACATCGTGATCAGCAGGCCAGCGGTGACGATTTCCACCAACATCGGTGGGCCAACGATGGGGGTGATCAATCGGCTGTGGTCGGTTTCGTACGCAGCGAATCCTCCTGCGCCTACGCGGTCAAACAGGTTGTAATGGACGATTTGCACCATCCAAATTAAGCCGACCAAATACCATGTCGCTAAAGCATTGACGACCAAGATCAACGATGCGTTCATTCGGCCGACTCCAAACGATCACGGCCAAGGTAGTAGCGAAGCGTTGTTTCTAAATCGGTAAAGCGATACTTGTAATTAGTCGACTGCAATCGTGTGGGTTCAGCTCGAGTGCTAGACAACAACAGCGCATCGGCCATTTCCCCAAGTACTGCCCGCAGAGCAAAAGCTGGCGCCGGGAAAACTGCAGGCCGTGAAATGACGCGTCCCAATACGTTGGCGAAATCTCGGTTCAGTATCGGATCAGGCGAAACGAAATTGACAGGGCCCTGTAGATCAGTCGTTTGAATCGCGTGGTAAATTCCACCCAGCACATCGTCCAACGCAATCCAGCTCCACCACTGTTTGCCATTTCCTAACGTACCGCCCGCAAATTTGGCAGGCAAAAGCATCTTCTGGAGAGCACCTCCTTGGGGCGACAAAACCAGACCTAGGCGAGCATTGACGACGCGGATACCTGCGTCCCGTGCCGGCAGGCAAGCTGCTTCCCAATCAGCGGCGACTTTGGCCAGAAAATCTTCGCCAGCCTTCGATTCCTCTGTGAGCACCTCATCTCCACGATCTCCGTAGATCCCTGTCGCCGAAGCGCAGACCAGGACTTTGGGTTTCCTCTCCAGTGCTGCCAGACGCTCGCATAGTTGTCGGGTTTTCACAACTCGGCTATCGCGAATTTCCTTTTTGACTTCGTCGGTCCAGCGCCCGCTGGCGATCGATTTACCGGCCAAGTGGACGACCGCGTCGACTTCGTTGAACTTGGTCGATTCGCTTACGTCGCCCCAGGCCGCGATTTCATTGTCGTCACCAGTTTGACGGCGGACGATTGCCTTCGTTTGATGGCCCAGCAATGTTAACATCGCTGAGAGTGAAGAACCGACTAGACCTGTGCTACCGGAAACGGCAACCGTCAGTGGACTTCGCGAATAGTTAGCCATCAGTTCCAAGTCGTGGCGGGTGACGTGGTGGCGATAGGCAAACATCGATTCAATCGTGCGGCGGGCTAAGCCTCCCCCGAACATTTTGCCTGCAAACCCCAGCGGGAGACGATAAGAAATTTGATCGTGAATGACGCTTTGTTCGTCGCCAGCTGCATCAAAGGAATGTTGGTGATCCCACTTGGCAAACGGGCCAGACACTTGCGTGTCTGCAAACATCCGCGGCGGATCGTAATGCGTATGCTCAGCTACCCATCGAAGTGGAATGCCAAACAGAGACGTCTTTAGGACCACGCGACTCCCGACGGCTAAGCTGCGATCAGAACGTTCGACCTTTGCGTTTTCCCAAGGGGGTATCAGTCGATCCAGCGCGCCAGGACGATCGTGATATGCGAACGCATCTTCCGCCGAAACTGGCAGTGTGGAGGAGGCGACGTACGTTTCGTCTTGGCTCATGCTTTTATGCCTACTGCAAAACGTACGGAGGACGTTTGCTGTTTACTAAGTTGTCAATTCACTTGCATCGGCGTCACCTGCCAAAAAACGCAGTTTGTCCATCGCACGACGTTCAAGCTGTCGAACACGTTCCTTTGATACACCCAATCGGTTTGCCAAAGACTGCAACGTATAGACCTTGCGGTGTGCACCCAACGAAAAACGTGCACAAATGATGAATTTCTCACGGCGATCAAGTTGTTCCATCATACCGCTTAAACGCCCGCGAAGTTCGTGCCAACGTCCTTCGCTGATAGCAGATTCCCGGCCCTCATCAGTGATCTCCAAATCCATATCTTGTAAGCCGCCCAAAGTAGTCTGCCGTTCTTGCTGCTGCAGCACAACCGTTTGGTACGAACTTCGTCGAATGACCTGGGTTGCGTAGGTACTGAAGCGAAAACCACGGTCAAAGTCAAACTTTTCAACTGCACGCATGATTGCCACGATCCCGTCGCTAAGTAGCTCCTCGAAGCCACACGTCGGATTGACGAACTTTTTGACGATCGAAAAGACCAACCGTAAGTTCGCTTCGACGATTCGGTCGCGATGCCAGTCAGCCAACGCGATGCACTGATTAATCATCTCCATCCGAATTCTGGAGGGACGCTTCGGATTCAGTTGGCTGCGATGATTGGCCGCTTGCTGACGCAGGAAATTCATGCGTTGGAAGAGCATGCGTTCTTGTTCGGGCGTTAAAAGTGCCGCTTCACACAAGCGGCTCAAGTAACCGGGCAAATCAACGCCGCGTCGTCGCAAAGCGGCCGTTGCGTCGGCCGCATTTCGATCCTGCAACCCCAGTGGTTGAGAAAAGAGTATTCGGCCGGTTTGTGGCTGATCAAATTCTGCGTTCGCAATGAACTCAACATCTTCACGCAGCATTTGAATCGTCCGAGACTTGAGTTGTTCCGTCGTTAAGTTGCTCAGGTCAGCGATCTCGGAGGCAGTTTCTTCCATAGCAGACCGTAACTCATCACTGCTCATCCAAGCTGGACGCCGAGCAGCGGGTTGGTTCCTAGCTTGCATTTTCTTGGCTGAAGCACTCGTTGCTGCGGAAGAAGCGGATCGACGCGTAGTAGTAGTGGGCATCTTGGTTTCTTTGAGCGAGTAGGGTTCTGACTGAAGTGAACGTTTTGGTCTCGCAAAACGTTCTTATCATGTTGTACCGCGTAGGCTGGGTGGTGGCAACTGGGAAAGATGGAATCAGACGAATTATCTCATTTCTGATGAAAACACCGATTAAGTCAGGGAAAATCAGGTATTTAGATGGATGCCATTCCGTTCAGTGGTATGATCGATATAGAATCAAGGTGAACGTTTTGAATCCAATTACGTCCAGTTGTCTAGTGAGAAGAGAGTCGAATGCCTGCAAAACAGCCTGAATTTTCGCCCAAGCAAGTGGCTCAATCGCTGGATGTGAGCGAATCGTCAGTGAAACGTTGGTGTGATCGAGGCGTCATTCCCACCGTGAAGACATCTGGTGGCCATCGCCGGATTAGCTTGGATGGTCTGCACGATTTCTTGCAGACTTCAGACCGTTTGGTGGTCAACCCAGATGCTCTTGGGTTTCCGGTTCTGCCTGGAGATCGGCGTCAAAGCATTCCGGGGAATCGCCATCCAGTCCAGGCAGCATTTAGAGAAGCCTTGGCCAATGGCGACGAATCGAAATGCGAGGAGCTTGTACGTCGTTGGATGGCTGATGGATGGAGTCGCAGTGAAGCGTGCAGTGATTTGTTTACGGATGCACTGCACGGTATCGGGGAAGCTTGGGAATGCCGCCAGGTCGACGCTTATCAGGAACGCGTTGCATGTGGCATCTGTATGCGATTGATCCAAACGTTCCGACAGGAATTGCCAGTTCCAACAAGCAGTGCTCCTGTCGCAATCGGTGGCACACTGTCGGGAGACTACTATGAAATTCCGTCGGCGTTGGTCGATTTGACGCTACGCGAATCGGGCTGGAACTCGCAGAATCTTGGCATCAACCTTCCCGTAGAAAGCTACGTGCAGGCGTCAAACGATCACCAACCGGTGATGGTCTGGATCAGCGTTTCGAATATCCAAGACGAACAAGCGTTTGTCGCCGCACAAAATCGACTCGCAAATTCGCTGAATGAAGATGTTTCACTGATCGTGGGTGGCCGCGCACTGAGCGATAAGACGCGTCCGAAATTGCGGTACACGGCTCACTGCGACAGCCTAGGGCACTTGTCGCAGT